>JAYSQC010000074.1:0-7329 GCA_043721755.1 Schlesneria sp. | reverse complement strand
TCGTAGGCACATTCCCTGTGCCGTTCACCGAATTCCTCGGCGAATCACGGTCTCGCGGACGGCACACGGAGTGTGCCTGCTACTTTTGTCGGACACGTCTTCGATGTCCTCCGTATCGCTGCGCTGGCCCAATTGGAATCGCCCCACGTAGCGTTTACGTCCCTGTTGAACCCGCGAAATCAGCCGTGTCGCCGGGCCAACACACACGAGCAACACGCCGGTCGCCAACGAATCAAGCGTCCCGGCATGTCCCACTTTGGCTGGGTAAACCAATTTCTGTCATTGGTGGTCACACAAATCAGGCATCGGACAACGGAGTCCTTGGAGTCGCTCGTTCTGGTTCCCTCCCCGCCGAGGGGAGGGAGTCTGAAAGCCGCGCGATCATGTTCTCGATGACCACCAATGAACGACTGCACCCAGCAACATCGGGCCGCCCCTTCAGGGCTGGAGATTCTGTGACGACCGGAACCCAGGGCGGCGTTCCCGTTGGTCGCTGGCCCTGGGCTGACTTACGGCTGCCCCGTTGGGGCGGAAATCCAGAACAGCGCAACTTCAAAAAGCGTGAGCGAGGACGGACATCGCTCGACTCTCGTCTTCTCTCACGCTGCGGGTTTTGGATCATTGCCGGGAACCCGTGGCCTGACGGCACACGGCTCGCCCAATCCATTCCACTCTCCCGGAGTGAGGTACGAGGTTGTCTCTCACACCGTCGAAAACGAAAAAAGCCCCTGCGGAGGGGCTTTGAAGGGTGACTAACCGGATTCGAACCGGCGACATCCAGAACCACAATCTGGCGCTCTAACCAACTGAGCTATAGCCACCATGAAGTCGGGCGAGATTCTAGCGACCGTCATTCTCGATGCAAGCCTGTCTGAAACCTGTGCTATACCTCGCGCGGCCGAGATTAGCGCAACGTCGTTTAACCGCGTGGGCAACGCCCCGCGCGTCCAGCGACGTGGAATTGTGTCTCGCCGCACGACGCGCGGGGCGTTGCCCACGCGGTTAAACGAGTCAGTTCCTGACCGCGCGAAGTACAGTCGCTATTTTGCACACTTCCTGCTGCGGAACGTCAGGACTACCTTGACGAACACACCCGTTCGCACGGATCGAAATCATTCTGATCGCAACCAGACTGAGAAGGCATTTTCATGACTCCTGTCGTCACACAAACTCATCGCTTGGGTTCCACCGAGTCGGACGCAACCGATTCCGTGGAGGTTCGCCACGTCTGCCAATTTCTGCAAGAACTCGCGCCACTCACGTTGGCCGAAGAGTGGGACAACGTGGGGTTGCTGCTCGGTGACGAAGCTTCGAGCGTGAACCGCATCCTGACCTGCCTCACGCTGACGCCGGATGTCGCCGAGGAGGCGATTCAACTCGGGGCAAAGCTGGTCGTCACGCATCATCCGGTCCTGTTCAAGCCGGTCAAAAAGTTGAACTCCTCATCGAGTGAAGGGCGGATGCTGCTCAAGCTGCTGCGGCACGAAATCGCCGTCTATAGCCCTCACACGGCGTATGACAACGCTCCCACCGGCATCAACCAACAACTGGCCGAACGGCTGGAACTGAAGGAGATCGCGCCACTGCGACCGCGTCCGACAGCACCGTTATCAGACTTGTTCAAAGTTGTGACTTACGTTCCCGTGCAGCAGCACGAGGCGGTGCGTCGCGCGCTCTGGGATGCCGGGGCGGGCGGAATCGGAAGCTACCGTGAGTGCAGCTTCAACGTGCGCGGTGTCGGAACATTCTTTGGATTGGATGACTCTCATCCAGCCGTGGGCGCAGCGGGCCGGTTTGAACAAGTCGAAGAGGTTCGTGTGGAAGTCATCTGCCCCGCGAATCGGTTGGAACCGGCATTGGCCGCTCTGCGAGAGGCTCACCCCTACGAAGTTCCCGCGATTGACGTACTCGCGCTCTGTGTGCCACCCGATGGCTCGGGAACCGGTCGATTCGGGCGGCTTCCTCAACCGCTGACGTTGGTGGAATTGAACCGTCTCATCGGAGAACGGCTGCATCAACCGAGCATGCAATTCGTGGGAGACCCTGCTCTCCTGATCGAGAAGCTGGGTATCGCCTGCGGCGCGGCGGCGGAGTTCCTGCGCGACGCTCATCGCGCAGGTTGCCAAGCGTTGCTGACGGGTGAAGCTCGCTTTCATGCCTGCCTCGAAGCCCGCGATCTCGGCCTGGCACTTCTCTTGCCGGGCCACTACGCCACTGAGCGGCCTGCCATGGAAGAACTCGCCCGCCGACTGACCGCTCAGTTTCCCCGCATCGTTACGACGGCCAGCCAACGGGAACACGACCCGGTGAGAACGGCCTGATTTTGCCCCGCTTCGTCGCGTAGGGTAAGCGTCTCGCTTGCCCGTGATCGCGATTGGAAAACGGGCAAGCGAGACGCTTACCCTACGTTTTTCAACAGTCTGTTCACGGTGAGCGGTATCCAGCGACAACTCTGACCTACGATGCCGTGGCAACCAGCAACTGATCTTCCAAGTCAGAGACATACTCGGCGTCGAAGTCGCTCCGGAATTTGTGAGGAGTGATCGGAGATAAGTTCGACAGGGACGCGGCCATCGCCGTGGTCATCAGCTTCGAGTTGTCCACCGACGCCGGTTCCGAGGCGTTCATCGGCGAGGCGACGGTGAACTCAATCAGCTCGCCGCGCAACACACGGATGCACGACGGTGCTTCGATTCCCAGCTTCACCGTTCCTCGCCCCGTCTGGATCACCTTGATGATGATGTCTTGGCCAATCTTGATCGTCTCGTCGCACTTCCGGGTGAGTACCAACATGAGCGTCCGTCCTTCTTGTGTTGATGCTTGAATCTGTTCCACAGTCAGTCAGTCGCCGGGATGAACACCCCGTTTGCGAATCGTCCTGACAACGGAAGGACATTCAAAGCAACGTCGATGCCAAAGCCGAAGCTTGTACGCGGAGGCGGAAAAAAATAGTGTTCGGCCTCAATAATCGAGCCAGCTCCGGCCAGAGCTGCCACTGCGCGCGAGCCAAAGCCGCGAGTTGTGCCTCTCGATTGGAAAGACTTACAAGACGAGACCCTCGCGATCTTCAAAGTGCGGTGCTCCCAAGGCCGTTGTTCCGGTTCATCGGATGTTTTGGGGGGACTCATTGGGAGAGCGATGAACGACGGCGGCCGGTCTTCATCCTGAAGGGATGTCAGCGATTAGCCGGGGGTTGAGCGAAGCGACACCCCCGGAAGGGGTTGGGCAATTGGCTGTGGCATCCTGAAGGGATGCGAGCCTCACGAAATCGGGAGACATTCTGAACTGGCCAGCATCCCTTCAGGATGCAAATCCCATTTCTGTGTCGTCGTACCGGGGGTGTCGCGGACGCTCAACCCCCGGCTAATGGCTGGCATCCCTTCGGGATGAAAACGACGGACTTCGTCACCCACATTGGAATCCCCCCAAAACAGCGGGTGAACCGTTCTTCGTTCCTGTTCTGTGCTGGTAGCCTTGCCATTCATTCGCGCTCCCCTCAATTCGCGCGGAAATAGTCCGCGCGAATTGAGGGGAGCGCGAATGAAGACGGAAGCGGTTCGGCGGCGGGTTCCACGGTGAACTCCGAGGAGGCAGGTGATGTTCATTCGAGCGCGCGTTGTTGCGAGAGGTTGTTGGTGGAAGATGCGAGGGGCTGGTGCTTGTTTGCTGGCGGTCTGTTGGGGACTGTTGGCCATCACAGCGGCGTTGTGTTGGCAACATTCTGCATCAGGTGCTGAGCCAGCCGTGACTGCCTCGCCACGCTGGCCGCAGTGGCGCGGGGCGACTCACGACGCGATCTCGGTCGAGACCGGGTTGGCCGAGTCATGGCCGGAGGCTGGTCCACCGGTGTTGTGGACGAAGGAGATCGGCAAGGGCTATTCGAGTTTCATCGCGGTCGGTGATCGCGTCTGGACGCAGACTCAAACGCTGTACGAACAGGCGGTGGTGTGCCTCGACGCGCAGACGGGTGAGACGATCTGGTCGCAGAAATATGGCTGGCCTTACGACGGCGGAGGTCTTTATCCGGGGCCGCGTGCGACGCCGACGTGGCACGACGGCCGCATCTACTACGCCGCGCCCGAGGGGACGATTGGCTGTCTCGACGCGCAGACGGGTCGTCCGATTTGGGAGACGAATCCGAAGAAGATGTTTCACGGACGCGGGACGGATTTTGGCTGCGCGGCCTCACCCTTGGTGATCGACGGCAAGGTGATCGTGCCGGTCGGGGGACTGGATGCGAGTGTCGTCGCGCTCGATGCCAAGGATGGTGCGCTGGTCTGGAAATCGGGCACGATGCCTGCCAGCTATGCGTCGCCACTGCCGATCACGCTGAACGGGCGACCGCGCGTCGTGGCGTTCTTGGAGAACTCGCTCGCCATCCTGGACCTCGCGAGCGGACGCATCTTGTGGGAGGACGAGTTCTCGCACAGCTACGACGAACACTCGGCCGCCCCGCTCTATCGCGAACCGTTCCTGATGACGGCCGGGCCGTTTCGCAGCGGAGCAAAGTGTTATCGGCTTGTGGAAGAGAAGGGGGCGGCACTGAAGCCTGTCACCGTGTGGGAGACTCCCCAGTTCTCAAATGATGTGGCATCGAGTGTGTTGGTCGAGGGCCACATCTACGGATTCGATCTGAAGGATGCTCAGTCGCGGCTCAACCGGCCGTCGCGCGGTGAGTTTCGGTGCCTCGATTTTGAGACCGGTCGGATCGTGTGGTCCACTGACAAAGTGGGACATGCCAGCATCATCGTCGCCGACGGAAAGCTGATCCTGTTCAATGACAAGGGCGAAGTGATCCTGGCCCGCGTCAACCCGCAGCAGTACGAAGAGCTGGCGCGCGTGACGGTCTTTCAGGATGAACTCAGTTGGTCGGCGGCCGCACTCTGTCACGGCAAGCTATTCCTTCGCACACCGACGCGCGCCGCGTGCTTGTATCTCGGCCAGCAGCCGTTGGAACCGAAGTTCGAGACCAAGTTGGTCACCGACATCCCGCACGTCCGGTCATTCGATCCGACGCCGCTACTCGGGGGAGAACGCGAGTTCCCGGCAACCGTTCCCGAATGGACCGAGCTGCAAAGTTGGTGGCTGTGGAGTTTGGTGGGATTGATCCTCGCCACGGCCTGCGCGGTAGTTGCACACTTGGCAGAGCATTGCGTCGTGTGTTGTAGGATGGGCACTCCTGCCCGTCCTCTTCGCGTTCCCGAGTCCACGACGCTCGCTCCTCCTCTCGTCGCGGAGGCAATTCTCGAATCAACCGACTTGAAGCAGGAAGACCGGACGGGCAGAAGTGCCCATCCTACAGAGGGTGCGTTACCTCACTCGTGGTTCGCACCGCGCGTCGTCTTCTGGACGGTGGCGATTCTCATCGGAGCGATCGGTAGCCCGTTGCTCAATCAACGTCCCGGCGCACAGCAGCGCGACGAGTACGTCTTTCTCTGGCCGCTCCTCCTGTGGGCGGCGTTGCAACTGACACTGCTCGCGGTGACCTGGGCTGAGTCTCAGCCGCAACCCGCGCGGCGCAAGGCGCGCTGGTTATCAAGGCTTGCGGGACTGAGCTTGCTCGCAACGAGTGGCCTCTACTTTCATTTGTGCCGACGACTCGGGCTGTCGATCGAGTGGGGCTTCCTCGCCGGCTTCCTGCCCGCGTTCCCCGTCGCGGCGCTCTGTGCGCGCGGACTGCTCGCGCGACATCGGTTCGTCTTGGTGAGCGACCTGCTTTGCGCAGCCGTCTCGTTCTCGGCCTACTTCTGGTCGTGCGGCCTGTTCCTCAAGTGTTGGTTGCAGGTCGGTAGCTGAATCGTGAGCGGCAAAAAAAAGAACCGGGGACGTTGATCCCAGGTTCCTGCTGGCCCTCGTTTTCGAGTCACCGTTGTCTCACGCGAGTTATGGCGGCGGCTCTCCGTCCGCCCGAATTACTTCGGCGGCAGTTGGAACTTGCCTTCCAGAACGATCAGCCGTTGTTCGCCGAGGACCTTGCAGACATCGCCGACTTTGGCTTCCGGGAACTTGTCGGTCATCAGCGTTCCGCCGCCATCACTGTTCAGCTTGATCGTGCCAACGGCCACATGGGTCGTCCCACGTGAAAAGCCGACTCCGACCGTCTTTCCGGCCAAGGCTTTCAACCCCAGCACATCGACTCGCAGCCCCTTCTTGCCGTCGGCGATCGCGGCAATCACGGCCTTTCCTTGCCCGACCTTTCCCACGAGCTTCGCCGCCAGCAATGGCTTCGGAGGCGTGGCCGTCGCGGCAGAAACACCCGCGTGCGGGATGGCCATCACGGCCGCCGCTGCCAAAAGTAACGCACCACACATCGACCGACGATTCAACATCACACTCTCCTTCAGAATTGACTCACCCTGTTGCGTGACTCTCGGCTTGCGGCACCACGACGCAAGCCAGCACCCCTGCGTTGCAACCCGACGCTGGAATGCGGCCCTTCAAACTTCATTTCTACTGTTCCCGCGAAGTCTCGCCGCCGGTTTCGCAGCAGCTCGGACTGCGCAAGGATTCGGTTTCGGAATGAGCATTCGCAGAGTTGTCCGGTTGCAATGTTGCTCATTCGTCACCCGCAGATCAGCCATCAGGACTTGCCTACCTGAACGGCGGCTGATCGGGCGTGAGGCTTGAACACGGCCACCGTGAAATAGTTCCGCGTGCGGACGAATATTTTGGGGTGTGAGCGGCAGAAATATCTGCCCCCTCCACACCACCCGCAGCGTGAGCGAGAACGTGCGGTTTGGCGCGCTGGCGCGCGCTCGTGACGGACTTCCCCTGCGTGGCCGTCTCGTTTTCAGCCTACTTCTGGTCGTGCGGCCTGTTCCCTGAAGTGGTGGTTGCAAGTGGGAAGCTGACGGCGGGGAAATCTCAAATCGGACGTTTCCGACAAAAGTCGCAAACAGGTGAGCCGGGCGGCGTAAGCGCCCGGATTCTTAGCTGCAATCACAAGAGTCCAGGGGCTTACGCCACTCGGCTCACCACTTCTGTCGGAAACGTCAAATCTCAAATTTGAGACTTCAAATTTGAAATCTCAGGCATCGAGCGTCCACGCCCCGGCACGTCGCCAGAATTCTCAAAGCTCCCCTTGACGCCCGTCGCACCGACGCCTACTGTACTACCTGTCTAGTACAGGAGTGCGAATCATGTTCTTCCGCATCGACCCCGGCAACGGCGTGGCGATTTACGACCAGATTGGGCGGCAGGTGAAGTACGCCGTCGCCAAAGAGGCTCTGAGGCCCGGAGACCTCGTGCCGTCCGTGCGCGAGCTGGCAGTGACACTGGCGGTGAACCCCAACACCGTCGCGAAGGCGTATCGCGATCTGCAAAACGACG
>JAYSQC010000073.1:0-10820 GCA_043721755.1 Schlesneria sp. | reverse complement strand
CGAGGATTCAGGGCGTGCCACCCAGCCGCCAGTTGTTATGAATGAATCCAGTTTTGGTTTCCGTCGGGCTTGTCCCGACGGGACCACAACGGCCTGGCTACGGGTCTCTGCATACACGGCGCAGCTCTCCGTCCGGCTCGCCCGGACGGAAGCCACGACTGAGGGGCTGCGCCGGGTGGCCTCACGTGCGAAACGCTGCTCCCGTCCGGGCAAGCCGGACGGAGAGCCAATGAGGCACGGTCGCTGTCAGGTAGCCCCGCAGTTGTTGATCCCGTTGGGGCAAGCCCAACGGAAATCAGACTCCAACGAATGCCCTCCAAGAATCCGGTCTGAAGCGGAGCCTCGTTGGGATCGTCGTTGTTGACCATGCGGTCGAAGAACGTGGACGGCGGCAACGGCTTCTGGTCCCCGGCCACCACCCGTTGGCGTCCGCGATCAACCGCCCCGAGGGCATCCCACGGGAGCACTTGCGAAGCCTCGTCAAAGAGGACGACCTCGAATGGAAACGCGGGCGATTCCAGGTCCGTGCTGACCGCCAGCGGACTCCTCATCCAGCACGGCATGAGTCGGACGAGTCGATTCGGCACACGCGCGAAAATCTGTCGCAACGGCAGGTGTCGCTTCTTCTTGTTGACTTCGGCGGGGTGGCCCGACTTGATCCGCCAGCTACGTTTGATGTGCCACTGCTTCGGAGTCCTCGGAGAAGCAGTGCCGATGGAATGTCAACGTCCAATCACACTGCTTCTCCGAGGACTCCGAAGCAGTGGCACGCGTCAATTTCAAAAGCGGCACAAGCCGGGCCACCCAGCCAGAGTAGTGCAAAAGCCGCCAAGCCCCCGGGGCAAGCCCGGGGGCGGAGTGGACAATAGCCATGTTCATCTCATCGCTTGATCGCGCCGAGATCGTATTCGCCGAAGGTGGCCATGAAGCAACTGGCCATCAGCACGGGCTGCATGGCGTGGACGTAGGCCACGTTGTTCATGCACGAGAGGGCCACGTCGAGCGGGGTCGTGGCGGGCGGGAAACCGAGCGTGACATGCAGATGATCGGGAACGATGCCCAGTCTCGAAAGGAGCCAACCCTTCGACGTGGCGGAGGTCCGCAGGATGTGGCGGACTCGCAGCCACATTTCCGGGTCGCGGTCGCTTCGTCTCCAGTCGTGGACCAGCACCAGATGCAGGTTGCACCAGTAGCGCGCATGTTCGGCGAATCGGGGCTGGCCGAGATCGACTTCGGGGTCCGAGAACTGCAGGTCTGCGAACCGCTCGTGCAAAGCTCGCTCGTCGGCGTGATGGTGCTCCAACTGCGAGGCGACATACGCTTCGACCTTCTCGCGCTGCGTCGAGCCGAGGCTGCGCAGGTCGTAGTTGCGCTGGAACGCCTTGGGCCAGCGGTCTCGAATGAGATACTGCAATCGCCCCTTGATGACGCGCGGGATTTCTTGCGGCACGAGTTCCGGCCGGGTGCTGACGAGGAACAGGCTGCACGTCGGTGTGGCGAAGCGATGTTCGAGAATCCGCACGCCGTCCGCTTCCGCCACGCGACCGAGTGGCTCGAGCCACTCGGTCGTAAACGGCGGCTGTCGCCAGAAGACCGACAACGACCAGTTGAGCTGATAGGCCACCTTGATGCTCTCGGCCGTGTACAGAGGTTTCAGAACCGCCATGCCCGCCGCTCCTCAATGGCCGCGCCTTCCCGCTCTTCCCGCCCCCGGGCTTGCCCCGGGGGCTTGGCGGCTTCTGCGCTACTCGCGCAGGTCGCTTTGTCTCGGAGAAGGGATGATGGACCGAGAGCAAAGTACCTTGCAAACAGAGCGGCCCGCAAGGAGCATCGCGCAGGAACGGCTGCGCCGAGAAGAGCAGCATGCGGAGTAGCGCAGAAGCCGTTGAACCCCCGGGACAAGCCCGGGGGCGGGGAAGACCTTTCCACTCCGGCACCTCCAGGGCGGCTCCGCTCGCCCTTCCGGGCCTTCGTTCCGTGCTCCGCTCGCTGTTCTTGGCTCCGCTACTGTGGAACTGCGGCGAAGCGGAAGCCCAGGAAGTCGTCCCAGTACGACGGCGTGTACCAGCTGCGGGGCGCCGACCGGAAGTTCCCGGAGTCGGAGAACCTCCAGCCCCCGCCCCGGTAGCACCGGATCGAGCCAGTGGAAGGCCCCTTGGGATCTGTGCCCCCAATCAGCTTGCTGTCATACCAATCAGAACACCATTCCCACACGTTGCCGTGCATGTCACAGAGGCCCCACGGATTCGCCTGTTTCTGCCCCACTGGTTGCGCACCCCCATTGGAGTTTCCCGAGTGCCAAGCATAGTCGCCGAGTTTGGCCGCGTCGCTACCGAAGCTGTACGCTGACTTCGTCCCCGCGCGACAGGCGTACTCCCATTCCGCTTCGGTGGGGAGACGCACGGTCACTCCCTGTCCCGCCGCTTCCGCTTTCAACTGGTCATTGAGCTTGCGACAGAACTCGACGGCATCGTCATGGCTGACGTTGTAGGCGGGATGCTTGGCCCCCTTGCCGGATGTCCAATCGCTACGGCTGCCCATGAGGGCGGTCCACAGTTCCTGCGTGACTTCGGTCTCTAACATCCAGAAACCTTTGGTCAGTGTCACCGTCACTTGATTCTCATCGCTGGAACGACCGACTTCGTTTGCGGGGCTGCTCATCGGGAATGTTCCCGCCGGACACCACCGGAAAGAAACGTCCACGCCCTTCACGCGAATCACGCTGCGGTCGCCCGCCTTGGTGCCGGGCATCAGGGTTCCGAACGATCCGGCTGATCCGGCCAGTGCCAGCAGTTCCGCGAGGGTCGGCTGTTTACCTCGACCGTCGGCACGTTGAGCGCCGTCGGCATGCACAGCCTGCGATTGCTTCAGGGCGGCGATGCCGGCGCGGAGTTGGACGAGTTGGGCATTCTGTTCGGCGACACCGAGCGCCCGTTCGTCGTCGTGCAGCTTCTGCCGCGCGTCGATCTGTTGTTGCAGTTTTGCAAACGCCAGCTTGTCGGCGTCGTCGCGCTTCTTCAGGGCACTCTCAACCAGCGTCGTGGCGTCGGCCAGTTCCACATCCTTGGCCTTGACCTTGGGATGCTTCGGCTCGAAGGCATTCGGCTTGACCAGCTCAGCCCGTTCGGCTTCGAGACGGCGGTACTCGGCCGCCGCCCTCCCCAGCGCCATATGTGCCGCCTCGCGGTTCTTCGGGTCGAGTTGCCCGATGTCCTTCTCGATCGCGACGAGTTGTTCATTGATCGCGATCCGGACGCCGGGACTGTCCTGCACCAACTTCTTCCACCGCGCCGCCTCTTGTTGATGCCTGTCGCGATCCTGCTCAGCTACGGCCAACTTGGAGCCGGTCTCGATCAGCTTCTGCTTCGCCTCGTCGAGTCGTTTGACCGACGGCTCAAGTGTGGCCGTGACCTCGGCCAATTTCTTCTGAGTCTCGTCGAGCCTGACCGCTTTGGCTTCGGCCTCTCGACGGAGCTTCTGTTCGGACGCCAGATTCGTCGTCGCCGTGGCCAGCTTCTGCTGATCGTCGAGTCGTTCCTGAGTCAGCTTGGTGAACTGCTCGTTGAGCGTCCGCACTTCGCCAGTCTTGCGCTCGACATCGGCCAGCAATTTCTGACGCTCGACTTCCAGGTCGGCGACTCGTGCCTGACTGTCCTTTTCCAGGGCCGCCAGTTCTTCCGGATTGAGGTTCTCCCGCAACCATTTGTCCAGTTCCTGCTGTGCGATCCCAAACAGGGACCGGGCCAGCGACAACGACTTGTCTCCGTCCCACGCCGTGACCTCCCACGACTTCTGGGCCAGCCCCGCCTTGGTGTCGATCGCGCGAAAGCCGTCGCTGGCGAGCAGCCGTTCGGGAACCTGCCCCTTCGCCCGCAGATAGCCGACGCGCGCATCGAACGCCGAGCGAGCTTCGATGTTGACGCGGAACAGTTCGCCCAAGTCCGTCTGCAACCGGGCCAGACTTTCAGACAGAGATTCGGTCTGCCCGGCCTGAATCTGCCCGGCGAGTGCGACGTACCGGCGACGCATCTCGTCCAGCCGCTGCCCAATCATCGGCGCGGCCGTCACCCAGAACCCCGCCTTCTCGGTCGCCTCGTCCTCCAACAACACCTTGCCGATGGCCTCACGCAACTTCGCGGCGCGGTCCACTTCGCGAGCCACCCGCAGCACGTCGCGACTCTTGGTCAATAGTTCGCCAAGCACTCGCCGCGCACCGAGTTGATCGTGGCGAGCGACCGCCTCATCCCGCCGTGCGATCAGTTGTTTCTCGTCCTCCAGCAGCTTGGCCACCGCCGGATGACTGAGGTTCGGCAACTCGCGCACTTCCGCTTGCAACGACTGCCAGACCTTGAGGTCGGCCGCAGCGGCGGCACTCCAATACTTCTGCCAACCGACCAAGCCGATGACTCCGACGAACAACATCAACGCCAGCGTGATGAACGATTGCATGAGCAATGCGCGGCGACGCAACTGACTCGTCCGCCACGCAGCCAAGTCGTTGGCCGGATGCTCGGCGGTGGGATACAGCCTGGGATCGTCGGTTTTGTTCGGGTCTTTCTCACGCAGTCCCTTCAGCACCACGCGGCGGACACCGCTGGGGATGCCGTGAGCGATCAGTTCTGCCTCCCATTGCGCTGGCAATACATCGTTCTTTTCCCGGCCGGTCAGCATCAGGAAGCCAATCGCCGACGCCACGTAGATGTCAGTCCAGAGTGCGGTGCGAGTTTCACCGGTCTTCCAAGCGTCCGGCATCACCCCCGGCGTGGCGAGGTTCTGACTGGACTGCGAACCGGAATACGCCTTCTTCAGCAACTTCGATCCCGCCAGATCGATGAAGCGGATCACACCGTTCTTCTCGACCAGTACGTTCTCCGACTTGAGATCCCCGAACACGAGATGGCACTGGTGCAGTTGATGGAGCGCACGACAGAGCCGCTCCCACAACTCGATCTTCTCACCGACCGACATCGACCGGGCGGACTGGATGTACTCGCCAATCGGCTGGCCGTCGATGTGTTCGAGGACCAGGTACGGCTGCAAGCCCGGCTCACTGACGCACTGGACATAGCCCACGATCAGGTCTTGCGGTAGATGGTCAGATGCCAGCACGCGGCATTCGTGGTCGAAGAGTTTCCGCGCGTCATCCGTGTTCTCGTGATAGACCTTCACGGCCAACCGCCGATGAGGTGCGGCGCGTTCTTTCACGAGGAACACGACCGCCTGCCCACCCTGCCCCAACTCGCCACGAAGCTGGTAGCGTTCGCTGAGATGCTGCCAGGTGGCATCGGTCAGCAAGGCCGGTTTGGTATCCGTGCCGAGTACGGTTCCGGCCAGCAGGTTGCGAGGTTCGCCGGAATCGGGAAGGAGAGTCATGATCGCTCCGGGCCATGCGTCAGTCGGTGGAATCTTTCGGTCGCTAATCGCGCGCGGTGGTTCGTAGGATGGCCACTCTTGGCCGTCCGGCTTTGTCAGTTTCTCGTCGTCACTCCACGCTGTCGTGGTCTTTTGTCGTGGAACGGACGGGCAGGAGTGCCCATCCTACAGCAGGTCAACCAACCCGTTCACCGTACCAGCTTGATCTTCAACTCGCGTGAGGCTTGTTCGCGAATCTTCGTCAACTGCTCGTCGCTGATCCCCAAGTCCAGGGCAATCTGTTGCCAAGTGAGACCATCGACGTAGCGCAGCCGCAGCGCGGCGGCCATGAGCCGCCGCTTCTCGTCGTCACTGACATCCCATTGAGCGAGCAGGTTGAGGAAGTCTTCAAATGTCGTCTCATAGCGGTCTTCAAAGTATTTCTGCTTCTCAGCGATGAGCGGTGCGAGTTCGGCCAGAAGTTTCTGACCACGTCTCTTTCTCTTCAAATAGTCCCGCATCATGTTGGCGATGACGACCGACGACCAGACTCGCAAATTCTTCGCCGTCTGTGCCTTCCAGAACGCATCGGGACGCTTGTCGAGCATCTTGACGAAGAAGTTTTGCATCCACTCGGTGTAGCGCAGGCTCTGGTCCCCGCGACGCTGTTCGGGCAGTTGTTTGCCCACCACGCCGATCCCGAAGACGCTGGTCAGGATCGGCAGCAGTTCGCGCCGGAAGTACTTATCGACCAGTTCAAAGATGGCGTCACCAATCGGTTTCAAATCGCGACGCTGCGCCTCTCTCCGCGCGACATCTTCCGGAGTGGTGGCCTCTTCCAGTCGCTGCATCTTCTCTGACAGGTCGCAATGTTTCTGTAACAGTTCGATCAGGTGGTCTTCGTCGGTCATGGCGTTCCCTTCGGTTGTCATGATTTCGTTCGGTTGTCATGATTTCGTTCGGTTGTCATTGTCAGCCGGACACTCGTGATGTGTTCGACACGACCGCCCCCGGGCTTGCCCCGGGGGCTTGGCGGCTTTTGCGCTAGTCGTGATGAAGTAGCGCAAAAGCCGTTAAACCCCTGGGACAAGCCCAGGGGCGGTTTGGCAAGTGCCGCGTCCTCCGGTGCGGTTTCGTCATCGAGTCATGAACAGACTACTTCGCCGGCTGGCTGCCTTCGATGGAGATGATGACCTTCGCGGCGTCGAGGGTGGTTGTTTTGACGGGCGTCGCGGCGCTGTCGGTCTTCGGCGGCTGGACTTGAGTCGGCAGAACCGTTCCCGCGTCGGGCAGGGCTTCGTCGTGGATCGCCTTGAGTGACTCCATCCGGTTGAAATGGCGGCCGATGGCGCTTGATGACGGACGCTGGTCGAGCGAGGTCATCCCGCGACGAGCTTCGTTGCGGGCTTCGAGTTGGTTGACGTTTCCTTTGAGTCTCGTGAGGCCGTCGTTCATCACCGTGCCTACGGTCTCGCGGTTGGCCGTGGCGGAAGAGACCAGATCGAGAGTGCTCGCCTCGACTTCGGCCTGATCGCGACGACTGCGGAGGACGGCAACTTCTTGTTCGGTCTGATCGAGTGCCCGCTTCATCTCGGTCAAGGCAAGCTCTCCTTCTTCGGCGCTCTTCTTCAACCTGACCAAGCCGACCCGCTTGATCTCGACCTGCCGTGTCTCGCGGTCCTGCATGGCCAGCAGGTCGTCGATCTCCTTCTGGAAATCGACCAGCGAGTACTCCTGATTGGCGAACTTCGCCGTCTTCTGCTGTCCGTCGATGGCCGCCTTGAGGACCGGATACGCCTCGACCAGCAATCGCTTCCGCCGCCCGACGCTTCCTTCCAAGTTGACGACTTCAGTCCCCAACTGTTCGATTTGCCGCTTGGAAAGATTCATCTGCACCTGTCGGTCGATGATCTCCTGCCGCACTGTGCTGACCTCGTTGTCGAGCTTTCGATCGTGGATTTCGTCCGGGATGGCGTTCGCCACGCGATTAGCTGCCGTCTCCGCCGAGGCTCGGGCAAAGCCTTCGATCTGCCCGGGCACATGGCTCGCCCAGCCACAGAATCCAGCAAACAAACTGGCAACAACACCAACCGCCACAACATACTTCTTCATGATTTCCCCCTCGTCGAGTGTTCAGTTGCCCGGCACCGATGGCCGGTCTGAGACAAGCACGATTGGCGAGCCGCACACTTCCGCACAAATCCGGAATGATTTCCGAATTTTCTCGCAAGTTCGGTTTTAGGCGAAGTGGCGGCGGTATGGGCTACCCAGCCAGGCACTCGGCAATGACGTTGGCAATCGTCTGACTCTTGCCTGTTCCCGGCGAACCGTCGAGAACAAGACTGGCTCCCGACTTGATCGCGAGAATCGCTTCGAGTTGGCTGGAATCGCACGGCAAGATGGTATGCAGCTTCGAGGGATGGACCTCCGCGTCGAATCTCGCGGGCGATGGAATCGCAACGGCGAACGGCGGCGGAGTCGAATCATCACCCGCAATCCGGCGACAGTGCTCGTGCTTGGCGATCTCGGTCGTGCCGTCTGTAGTCGTCGTACATCGCGAGCTTTTGAAAACTGAACTGCCCGAGCACGGCGTCGCTCAAGACTTCCCATGCCGATTCGTTGCGCACGGCGTCTCGCACCGCCGACTCGTATCTTTCGCGGGCTTGCTCGTCGTCCAGCAATGCCTGCGGATCGACTTCAGGCAACTCCAACCGAAAGTCGCGCTTCATCAACTCCCGCAGGCGAAAGTTGGCATGGTTCCAATTGGGTCGCAACGCAAAAGAAGCCCCCTCACCCTAACCCTCTCCCCCGAAGACGGCGGGAGAGGGGACAAGAACGGTTCATCCTCATGGAGCGACAGCTTCCAAGGCGCGGTGGCCCCGATTCGTTCCAGGCACACCGGAACCAGCAGCAGCGGCGAGAGACGTGGCTCATCGCTGTGCTCCGCCTCAAACCATTTGAGGAAGCCGAACGCGACGAACAACACGTTGACGCCCTGCTCAGACAAGGTAGCCCTGTCGCTCCGCGACAGGAGGCGCGATCAACAGGGAACATCAATCTGTCGAGTCACCTCGAATGAACGGCAAACGCCACTCGTGCGCTCTCGCTTCCAGTCGCGGAGCGACAGGGCTACCACCAACCGGCAACTTCACCCCGCACGATTCCAAGCACTGCTCCAGCGTGATACGCGGCTCGACGGGTGGCGGTCCTTCCCCCTTCGATGCGAACAGCGACAACTGCGGCGGTGCGCTGTTGTCATCACCGGGCTGGTGCGAATCCTCGACCGCGACTTGCTCGCCGCTGGGATCAACAAGGCCGACGAGCGGGGCCGGACCATCGACGTTCACGCCCTGCGAACGTCGAGCGGAACGCTGCTGTCCAAAGGGGGCGTTGCACCACGAACGGCACAAGCTGCGATGAGGCACTCAACCATCGACCTGACGATGAACACGTACACCGATCCGAAGTTGCTCGACGTGTACGGGGCGTTGGATTCGCTGCCGTCACTCGACTTGGATTCCTCGCCAGCGACCGAACGCCAGACGATGCGAGCCACCGGGACCGACACCCGAGACGCTGTGACGGACTCAAGACATGCCGTCACGAAGTTTGCACCAGCGTTTGCACCAAACATTGGCCAACGGGGGCAATCTGTGTCGTTTGCTGTCATCTCATCGGACAATGCCGATGAACGAATGCCGCGCCGATCGAAGCACGCAAACCCCATGATTTCAAGCGAAAAAGCCTTGTCCGCAGGGTTTGCGAACAAGGCTTTTTCAGTGGAGCGGAGGGGAGTCGAACCCCCGACCTCTGCATTGCGAACGCAGCGCTCTCCCAACTGAGCTACCGCCCCAAAACCAACTATAGTCGCTCGGCATTCCCGCTGAGCGGGCGGCATTCTAGGGGGGCGTGTTGCGGTTGAAAAGGGTTGTGAACATGCGTGTCGGACCAAAGTAGAAGTGTCACAGGTTGTCCCAGATAGAAATGTCACATTGTGATTTCGGGGGGGCGGCCCCGAAATTTGCGTTGGGTGGCTTCACTGTCCTCGACGCCACGGGTGGTTGGTGGCGGGCTTGTGCGGAGGCTTGATTGGAACGGGTGGGGGGCTTCGGTTTGGGTTTGAGGGGGCGGGTTGAGACCTCTGTCCCAGAGAGGGTTTGAGTACCGGAGGTCAGGCGGAGAGTGCCGTCCAGCAACTCGCTGACCAAGATTTTCTTTCGTGACAGGGACCGTGATTGAGGAACCACGCTCCACTGACAGATCCGGTTGCACCACGACACCGTCCAGTCGTTGTGGACCACGCGTTCTTCTTGGTGACACCGCATGTGTGGCAGGTTCATCCCGCGCGGAAGAGCCCGATGCCGATGGGCGGGAGACCGCGCGGTGACGTGGAACGGATGGTTCAACTTCTCCAGGTCGATGTGGTCCAAGAACTCGTTCGCCGACTCCCGCGAGTGGATCTGTTGCAGACGCAGCGCCTTCACGAACCGGTCTGGGAAGACACGGTATTTTGAAGAAGACGGTGACGACGCTCCACGCGACCCTTCGCCTGAGGGCGGTGAGCCAGGATCAACTCGCTCCCCAAGTCGCGCCTCGCGCGGCCGAACTGCGTGAGCGGCGCGGTGTCGCGCAAGGCCTCATCCACCGGGGAATCGCGCGTGGCTTCGTCAATCCCCGCCCGGTCCACGTCCAGCGCGCGAGGCCAGCCGTCGTGGCCGACAGATTCGCCAAACACCGTCATTGCTGCGGCCGTGGTCGCGCTCTCGAAGAACTTCGCGTGAGTCCAATTCGTCGCGTCATCGACCAGCACCATCCTCGACGCCCGGCCACGACGACCCTCGAACCAATCGTGGTTCGAACCGTCCCTCTGAGCCAACTCGCCCCCCAACACGCGCGACGCTCACGCCACTGACGAGGCACCGCGCCACGCCGTCGAGCCGACCACAGCCCCGCGCCGATCAACCACTGACGCAGTGCCTCCTCGCTCAACACTTCGCCAGCGCACTTCACCAGGTACTCGACCGCCAACGTCGGGCCGAAGTCGCCGTACTTCGCCCGGTACAACTCCCACACCCGCTCACGACACGCGGCGTCCCACGGGTGGTTCGAAGCCCGGTCCCGCAAACCAGGCTTCAATCCCGCAGCACCGCCCGACTGAGACCGCTTCCACAACCGCAGCACCTGACGGTCACTCACCCCCCACAACTCCGACGCCTTCGACAAACTGATCGATGACTTCGCCACCTTCGACAAAACCTCACAGCGATCACGCTCCTTCACACTCCATCGCAACTGGACCATCTGTCCCCCCCAGAAACGACACCAAGGTGACATTTCGATCTGGGACAACATGTGACATTTCTAAATTGGGCTCTCCGCCATTTGTGTTGGATGCTTGAGTGAGCGGCATGGCGCTAGCCGCCGGTGTCGGCGAAAACGACCGGCGGCTAGCGCCATGCCGCTCACGG
>JAYSQC010000072.1:0-1020 GCA_043721755.1 Schlesneria sp. | reverse complement strand
GCCGGTACTCGTGGCCGTACACACGCCACTCGCGCCGACCGTTCACGACTTCTTCATCCCGGGGCTTCCGAAGGGCTCCGAACTGAGCACCGTAATGCTGCTCATTTGTGGGATCGTCGGCACGACGGTCGCGCCGTGGCAGCTCTTTTTCCAACAGAGCTACGTGATCGACAAGCGCATCACGCCACGCTTCATCAACTACGAGCGTTTGGATCTCGTTGTGGGTATCGGCTTCGTCATGTTCGGAGCGATTGCGATGATGTCGTTCACGGCGGCGACCTTCGGCGGGCACAAAGAGTTCGGGAATTTCGCCGATGCCGGAGCCGTTGCGAACGGCATCGCAAAATATGTCGGCTACTGGCCAGGTGCGTTCTTCGCCATCGCGCTCGCCGATGCATCGATCATCGGCGCTGCAGCGGTTTCGCTTTCGACGGCCTATGCGGTCGGTGACGTTCTTTCGTTGAACCACTCGCTCCACCGCAAAGTCACCGACGCGCCCGCATTCTATGGCGTCTATTTGCTCTTAATTGCAGCCGCGGCCATACTCGTGGTCATTCCCGGCGCGCCGCTCGGCCTCTTGACTAATGCCGTTCAAGTATTAGCGGGCGTCTTGTTACCCAGCGCCACGGTCTTCTTGCTCTTGCTTTCGAACGACAAGTCGGTCCTGGGACCCTGGGCCAATACGAATCGCGTAAACATCTTCACCGGTATGGTCATCGCGATTCTCGTCGTCCTCTCGATCATTTTGACGTGCTCGACGCTTTTCCCAAACTTCGGCACGACACAGATTTTATGGACGCTTGGCATCGGTCTTGCGGGCTCACTCGCCGTCGGCGTGTGGCTTGCTGTTGCCCATCCCGAAGGCGCCACCACAGCGAAACTCCGCGGCGAAGCAAAAATGGCATGGCGCATGCCCCCACTTTCGGAGCTCCCGAAAGCGAAGCTCTCGAAGCTCAACGAGTTTTGGCTCGTGATCCTGCGCATCTATCTCGTCGGAGCTGTTTTGCTCGTCATCTTTAA
>JAYSQC010000071.1:0-5684 GCA_043721755.1 Schlesneria sp. | reverse complement strand
CACGGCTTTGCGTGGCCGTGTCTTCACTGCAATCAAAGCACGGCCACGCAAAGCCGTGACCGTGGCAACCTAAAAACAAGCCTTTTCTTTTCGGATAGCCTCTCACTCCCGCTATTCAATAGGGATCGCGAGCCGCTTCGACGAACAATCTCAAAGAAGCCGCTGGAGGATTCGGATTTCCTCCGCAATACTGCCTCGAACAGATGTCGCAGCGCTGCGGCGTAATCGTCTGGTTGGCGTCACAGCAGTCGCCGGAGGAGAAGTGAAATGGTTCAACTGAAACTGACTCTATTCATCGTGTGCGTACTCTGCCTGACTGCGGTCGAGGGCCAGGACACTCCAAAGCCAGACGCCAACGATCCGATTGCGGCGGAACTGAAACGCGCCAAGGACGAATTCCAGTCCGGTGCCGAGAAGGCCAACGAGAAGCTGTTGACCGCGTTCTCTCTCGAACAGAAGAAGCTGGAGCAGAACACGAAGCTCAAGGTCGATCAGCAGATCAAACTCATTGAGCAGTTGTCAGAGGAACAGAAAGCGTTCGAGGCCGACACGACTCGGCTACCCGCGTCGTCGGTCATGAAGTCGGCCTTGAACGAGTATCTGACGAAGACCGCTGTGGCGAAGAAGAAGTGCGAGGAGGCGTTTTCAAAGGTAGCAGAGAATTACCGCAGCAAAAAGGATTTCGCGGCCGCCAAATCCGTGCTAGCCGAGTTAGAAGCATTCAAGGAGAACTCACTCAGTCTGGCCCTCGCTCCTTCGAATGGCCCGCCGTCGAAATTGATCGCAGGACGCGAAAGCCTGACCCGCGCGATTGCCAATACGAAGTGGAGTTATCCGGAAGGCACTCCGAATACGCTCACACTCAAAGCCGATGGGACGACAGCATTGAGTCACTCTGACGCGAAACCCACCTGGGCGGCCTTCGACGAAAACCGGGTGATCATGCATTTTCCCGCGACCGACGACTACGACATCTTGGTCTTCAGTCCGGATCGAAAGTCAGTTGCCCAAGATTGGCTTGGAAAGCCATCAGGCCGAAGCCGCGTGAAAGGCCAGCGTGTCGATAAGAAGTAACTCAGCACGACCAGTTCTGTTCCCAAGCTTCATGACTTCGGCGTCAGCTTGACTGTCAGGTTGTCGATTTCGACGGTCAGGCGCAGGGGATCGAAGACCGCTTTGAAGAAGTTGGCGGCGGAGGCTTTTTCGACTTCGAGTTTGATCGGCTGGTCGAGGTCGATACCGGCGGCGGCGAGTTGCTCGGCGTCGTACTCAAAGGTGATCTCGGATTCTTCGAGTTTTTTCATGAGGACGCGGGCGGGGACTCGGTCGATCTTGAGGGTGAACAGACGCAATTTGATCGGCTTGACGCCAGCGGTGGCGTCGGGCCGCTTTGTTGCTGAGCCACTCAGCAACGCCACGACCGCTTCGTGATCTTCGAGCAGTCCGTTCACCACGAGTTCGGAACCGTCGAGCTTCACGCTTTTCGCAGTCTTCCCCGAAAGTTCCGGGCCGTACTTTTGCACCAGCTTGAGAGCCTCCGCCGGAGTCCGACCCTTCACGCGATGACGCTGCTCGATCACCGGTCGTTCCGGAGCTAAGACCAACTCGATCCCCTGCCCTGCTCCGTCTTCGACTCGACCCGTCCAGGCGAAGGTCAGATCGAACTGGATCAGGATGAGCGACAGGGCTTCGGCGGCCGTCACACTCGGCAGCGTGTTCGCCACCCACAGATCGTGCGGCAACAGGTCGAGATGGCCGACCGTCAACCGGTAACGATCTGCGATGCGCTGCACGATCTCGACCGGTGAGTTCAAGTCCTGCCACGCGACGGTGTGTTTCGTGGCCAACTCCGTCCGACGCTTCTCGGGAATGGAGGATGCGCGCGAGGACAGCTCGCTCGACCGCAACTCGATCAACGTCTGCAATCGCTGAGCGGCGGCTGGAGGTCCGACGTAGATCACCGGCTCGGCGACGCTGATCTCAGCCCCGATCAATCGCGCCAAATCGCGCACACCCTCACGCAACGAACTGTTCGTCAGATTGAGCGGCAACTGCAACGTGGGATCGACGCGCCGGTCGAGCAGGATCACCACGCGCCGTTCGTCGCCGATCTTCTGCAACAGGTCTCGCAATTCGACATTCGCCCACGAGGCCGACAACGTCCGGTCGATCTCCGTCAAGAATCGCGCCCCGGTTTGAAACTCGGTCACAGGCCGCGCGGGCTTGTCACTCGCTTCGGTCTGGCCGACGGTGGCAATGGCGATCAAGAGCGTGATGACGGAAGACATGCAATTCGATTCCGTGTTTCCACAACTGGCCACGCGATTGCATGACGCCATGGCGCGGCGGCATTATACCTCAGTCAGGCATGACCGTGAGGTGTTGGCGAGCCGTGTGCCGTTAGGCCACGGGTTTCATGCGACGCTCCAGAACCCGCAGCCGGACGGTATGCGGCTCGCCAATGCCTCCGCTTTGACTGCGTGGTTGGGTTGTGTCTTGCCAGCCTGACCATGATCGGCCTCGACACCCCTTTTTGATCGGAGTCCGCCATGACCACGGAAACGACTTTGCTGGAAAGTTCACTGGAAGTGTTGGTCCAGGTTCCCAACGAGATCGAAGCGACATTGATTGCCAATGACTTGGAATCCGAAGGGATCACGTCCGTGCTGACGGGAATCAACACGGCAGCGTTTCGTGCGGAGGCCCCCGGTTTGGTGAGCGTCATGGTCCGACACGACGACTTGGACCGCGCCCGCCAAATCATGATGAATGTCCAGAACCGTGCCGCCGACACCGACTGGGAACACGTCGATGTCGGTGAACCTGAGTAGCGGTCTCAGGCACGGCATAGCCGCCACCAACGAAAACAGTGCCAAGTGAGAAGTGTTCAGTGCAAAGTGCAAAATGTTTCTGGACGAGCGTCTTCTGAAATTTTGCACTTTGCACTGATCACTTCTCACTTGGCACTCTCCCGTTCCCCCTTCCGTACACGGTCTCCCACCATGAACACCACGCTGCCC
Source organism: Schlesneria sp. (assembly GCA_043721755.1). Classification (GTDB taxonomy): domain Bacteria; phylum Planctomycetota; class Planctomycetia; order Planctomycetales; family Planctomycetaceae; genus Schlesneria. Next base: position 2,664 of record JAYSQC010000071.1, on the reverse strand, counting down.
AGTACCTCCAGCCGCAAACTCCAATTCGAGAACGGCACGGCCCTCGGGATCAGCAACCGCTGGCATCAGGGCCAGTACTGCTCGATCATCACCAGCGCCGGGATCGTCGGCTGCGGCATCTACGACTTGAAGACGCCCGCCGAATTCTGGCAGGCCATCGCCATCTGCAAGGGAACCCCCGCGCAACCGCTGTCCGAGCCGGAAGACCTGTTCGACTCGAAGATCGTCGGCTGCACGCCGAAGGCCGAGTCGTTCGGCATCCGCCTCGGCATGACCGGCCGCGAGGCGGTCGAGCTGATGCTGCTGGCCAGTCAACAACTCACGGCGACGTGATGGAAGGTCATGCCACTGCTTCGGAGTCTGCGGAGAAACAGTGCTCTTTATGAGGGTGAGCTGTCAGAAGCACTGTTTCTCCGCAGACTCCGAAACAGTGGCAGATCATGAGTTCATTTGAACCGCAGTTAGGAGCGATCAGGCTGCGGCTCATAGATACTCCATGCGGTTGAGCATCTCTTCGGGTCTGACACGGTGGAGAAATTCAGCAACGCGTCGAATCTTCTCACCTGTTGAGAGGCGTTGATCCGGGATCACGATGATGCCCGTATGCTCCCAACCCTGCTCCAGCGTTTCACTGTGCAGTTGAGCAAAATCTCGAACATTGAAGGTATAGATCGTTCGGCGAAGACGAATTGCGGTGGTCAATTGTTCGGCATCAGTCGGGCCAAGTTGATGGACCTCGGCTGTCGTGACGAGATCGATGCCGCGAGCGCGAAGCCCTTTGACGACGGCGTCCTCGCCAGCATCCTCATCGATGTACAGCAGGGCGGCACTCATTGCTCACGGGCTCAGCAGCAGCGTTTGAGACTTCCGTTCTTCGTACTCCGCGTTATCCACCGCGAGTTCCGCATCAATCTCGACGCGATTAGCGTGGTAGTAAGCCAGCGCGGTGTAGACCTGACCGAGCGAGAGATGCGAGTACGTCCGCGCGATCTCTTCGGCATCCTGCCCCTGCTGATACAGCGTGGCGATGCGATGGACGGTAATCCTCGTCCCATCGATTCGAATCCGCCCGCCGCAAACGTCTGCGGTTTGAACGAGCATCGCGTCAAGTGCCGTGATCACAATCGAGTCTCCAAGAAGTGCGTGAGCCGCACTCAGGCAGAATACACGGCATCACGACCATTGCCATCGTCAGTTCACTTCACCGCGTTGGCCCATTGTTACCACGTGCGACAGATGGCTTCTGGGGGTTGAGTAGTTCGGTGTCCTTCAGGCCCGCGCTGGGACGGACGGCACCGCCGACTCCGAGCAGTTCGGGGTTGCGGGCGACCTTGTCGCTGAACTCGCGCAGGTCGCGCAGCACCGGCTCGATGTTTCTGAGCAGCACGGCCAGCGATTGCGAAGAGCGGTCGAGGTTGTCGTACAGCGACGGATCGGACGCGAACTTTTGGAGTGAGCCGTCCTTCGTGTTGACCAGCTTGGCGAAGCGGTTCATTTCTCCGAGTAGTTGGTCGAGGTTGGTCAAACTGCTGTCGAGCTTGGCCACCATCTGATCGCCGCGTTTGCCGATCGGCTCGGTGACTTGAGTCAGGTTCACGAGGTTCTTGTTCACGCTGTCGAGGACTTGCCGCGACGAGGCGACGGCGCTGCGGGTCTCGGCGATCGTCCGTTGTGTTTCGTTGACGAGCTTCGGCATCGCGATCAGCGTCTCTTGGAGAGCCTGTTGCGCTGCCGGATTGCCGATGATTTTATTGGCCGACGCCAGCATTTCGTTGGCGTGTTTCATGGTCGAAGTGAATTCGTAAAGTGACTCGGCGGCCCGTTCGACGACTTGGCCGAGGTTCCCACGATTGGTCTCCATCAGGCCGTTGACGTTCTTCGCGACGAGTTGCCATTCGCGCGTGGTCTCACCCAACGCGGTCAGGACTTCGACCGCTCGCCCTTCCATGCGCTGGACCATCTCCAGCGGATCAACGGCGAGCTGGCCTTCAAAGCGTCCGCCCGGTTTGAGGACTTCACGCTCGCGGCCCGGCGTGATCTCGACGACGGTCTCACCCAGAATCGAACGGATGATGATCGCTTTGCTATCAACGGGGATGCGAATTTCTTCGCGCACTTCGACGGTCGCCACGACACCGCCGCGCTTCTCATCGAGTTGGACGGCGCGCACCGTTCCGACAGTCAGACCGGTCAGCGTGACGGGCGCGGTCGGATAGAGGCCCGATCCGGAATCGAAGTGGATCGCCAACGCATACCGCTTGTGCAAAATCTGCTTCAGATCGCCAAACTGCACGACCAGCCAACCGCCGATCCCCAGTGAGACCAGCACCAGCCAACCGACTCGAAATTGAAGCTGACGTTCCGTCGCCATGTCGTCGTCCTTGATGACTTCTTTTGTTTCCCATCCCGTCGAGCGATGAGATTGCTTTAGCCCGGAGGGCGACAGGTCGTAGCCCACGGCGTGAGCCGTGGGAGATCGTCAGTAGGTTTCCCCAGCCCGGAGGGCGACACTTCAAACGACATCGACAGCAGAACATTCCATGTTGATCGAAGTGTCGCCCTCCGGGCTAACAGCCTGTTGAAAAACGTAGGATGGACGCCCTCGTCCGTCCGTTTTCAACTCGAAATCACTCGGACGAGGGCGTCCAAGTTACGTTCTTCAAC
>JAYSQC010000070.1:0-5289 GCA_043721755.1 Schlesneria sp. | reverse complement strand
TCGCTGGGCCGACGGGGACGTCGGCGCTCCTGTCATCTTCGTGTAGAGTTCGAAGAGCTTTTCGAGGCGCTCGGTGTCGTTCTTGAATCGGCGGCCGATGTAGATGCGCTCCAGCGTCTCGTCGTTGCGCTCATGCGCTTCCCGCAGGTTGGCGGGCATGGCGTCGGGGTCATAAAGATCGGCGATCGTCGCCGGGAAATGCGCCTCGCGGGCCAGCAGGATGTCCTCGGCGCAACGGGTCAGGTCGGCTTTGTTTTGCTCGGTGAGCGCGGGAACGGGGAAGGTGTTCCAGCCGAGGGTGTTGGAATAGGAGGGATCGGTACGGAGGCGCGAGCAGACGGTGCCGATCCAGACTCGATGAAGGCGAGAGGCAATGAGTGCCATGTTCCAGAGTGGTGCGTCGTAGAGGCCAAAGCATTTGTTCGACGCAATGTTCCCGGCCGGGAGGTAATCACACGTAAGGTATTCCCGGTTGTCTGAGCTAACTCCGGGCACGAGGAGTTGCGCTTCTTTGGCGACACCCCCGATCTGCACAAATCGGTGGGGTTTTGCTGCAAACTGACGCGTGGACGCGGCGTCCGATTCACTCCTGTTCGCGGCGACAAGTTCTAATCTTCCAGCTACAAATGGGATACTCTTGGCCTGCTCAGCATCACCATCTTCAATCCACAGACAAAACCTCAACTTACCGTTGATAAGCTCCTCGGAGCCGATAAATCGCCTCACGAATTTGTGGGCGAACGCATCCCCTCGCAGTTCGTTTGCCTCATCCCAAGAAAGAAAGAGATGTCCTCCATCGCGAGGCATATTCCCGAAGAGCATTCTGGATTGTTGGCCAAGCGGGTCATTCAACTTTGTCACGATCTCAGACCTGTTGGGAACCAGATATGGACCAATGACCGAACATTCTCTTACAAGTTCGCCTTCGAATAACCTCTTCGTGCTCGCATCTCGTTTTCCTAGACCGACGATTATTACAGTGACTCCTGCATTATGGCTCGCAAGGTTGCTCCATTGGAAAGCGACGTGAGCAAATCGGATTTCGAAGCCTAGTCCAAAAGCAGCCGGCCAGATTTCGCTGGCTTGCTGACCTTGGCAAAGGCTGTTTGTTGTTACGAATGAAGCGCGGGCGTCAGGAACACGAACTGCATACTCCAGATAGCACGCAATCCACCCTGAAACATAGTCAGTGGTCTTAGCTAGACTCGGGAACCTAACCCACGCTTCTTTCAGATCAGCCTTTTGCTCGGGAGTTTGCCATTTGCTGCCTTTGTATGGCGGATTCCCGCAGATATACGTCTCTCCTCCCTCATTCTCGAAATCGATCTCTGTCTGATCCAACGGCGTGCTGAATAAATCATTGGCACGGAGCTTCACTCCCGTCCCAGTGGGCGGGCAGACGCTCAGCCAGTCGAGCCGCAGAGCGTTGCCGCAGGTGATCCAGTTGGCGGCCTCCAGCGGCAGGAACTCGAGGAGAGCGAGTTTCTGGCCGAGGTAAAGGACGTCGCACTGATACTCGGCGATGATGAGGGCGAGGCGGGCGATCTCGGCCGAGAAGTGACGGATTTCGATGCCGCGGAAGTTGGTGAGCGGGATCTCGGAACGGCGGTCGGCCTCGCGGCGGCGGCGGTTGATTTCCGCCTCGATGGCGCGCATTTCTTTGTAGGCAATGACGAGGAAGTTGCCGGAGCCGCACGCAGGATCGAAGACGCGGATGCGGGAGATGCGCTGTCGAAGATTCAGCAGCTTGCGGGCATTGTCTCCCGCCTCTTCCAGTTTGGCACGCAGGTCGTCGAGGAAGAGCGGATTGAGCACTTTGAGAATGTTGGGCACGCTGGTGTAGTGCATGCCCAGCGCACCGCGTTCCTCGTCATCGGCCACGGCCTGGATCATGGAGCCGAAGATGTCGGGATTGATCTTCGTCCAATCGAGGCTGCCGACGTGGAGGAGATAGGATCGCGCGATCTTGCTGAAGCGCGGCACATCCACGCTACCGGAGAAGAGGTTGCCGTTGACATAGGGAAACGTGTCCGCCCACGGGCGGAAGTTGGCGGCCTTCCGCTCCTGGATCTTGGTGTTCATGGCGCGGAACAGCTCTGAGAGCACTTCGTGCGTGTTCGAAGAATCCCGCGCGCTCATCTGTTCGATGGTGGCGGTGAAAAGGCCCTCGCGGTGGAAGATGTTCGTATCCTCGGCGAAGAAGCAGAAGATCAGCCGGGCGAAGAAGTGGTTGAGATCTTCGCGGCGCGCCGATGTGTCCCAGTCGGGGTTGTCCTTCAGCAGCTCGATGTAGAGACGGTTGAGGCGGCCCGTGGCCTTGATGTCAAAGGCGTTTTCGCGAATCTGCTTGACCGTGGTGATGCCCGCCAGCGGCAGGAAGAAGCCGAAGTGGTTTTCGAAGTCGGCGTAATCGCAGGCGACCGTCTCGCCATCGACGAGGTTTTCCGCCTCGAAACTTTTGCCGTCGGTGGCCAGGATGAACTTGGCCTTGTGGCGGGCGGTCGCAGCACTCTGCCGCAACGCGGCGAGACCTGCCGTCACTTCGCCTTCCGGGCAGACCTTGAGATGGATGTTGTTGCGCTGAAGTACCGCGCCAGCCAGATCCGATTGGTTCGTGTTTCCACTCTTGAGTCGTTTAAGCGTGGTCTCCTTGTTGCCAAAGGCTTCGAGGAAGGCATAAGGGAAAGCTGCCGGGTCAAACGGCGCTTCCGCGAGCCTGGAAACGGCTTCCTCGATTTCGACTGCATTCATTCAATCACCACGTTCATCTCAAAGGTCGAACAAAGGCACCGAGCCGCAGCACGGATCGTAGACTCGCCCCTTGTACAGCGCGAGCCTCTCGACCAGCACGCGGACCACGCAGCGCCGTCGGTTGTCGAGTTGTTCAAGCATCGGTGCGTCTCCGGCGTTTCGGCGGCTGCACGGGCGCGGGCTCGCGGGACAGTTCGGCTTCGAGTTCCTCGATCGTCGGCAGGCTGCCGCGCAGGTTTTTGGGCAGGGACTCGACGAGCTTGGTTTCCCAACCGGCGACGCCGATCGGTTTGTGGATGTCGCGCAGGGCGTATTCGGCGATCAGCCGGTTCTTGTCGCGGCAGAGGATCAGGCCGAGGGTGGGTTGATCCACCGCCGGGTCTCGCAGCAGCTCGTCCACCGCCGACAGGTAGAAGCTCATCTTGCCCGCGTGCTCCGGCTCGAACGATCGCATTTTCAAGTCGATCACGAAGTAGCAGTGCAGCCGACAGTGATAGAACAGCAGGTCGATCGAGAACTCTTCGCCGCCGACTTCGAGCGGGTACTGCTGGCCGACGAAGGCGAAGCCGACGCCCAGTTCCAGCAAGAACTGGCGGATGTGGGCCATCAGTCCGGCTTCCGCCTCCCGTTCGTGGGCGTCGGTCGCGAGCGTCAGGAAATCGAAGTTGTACGGATCTTTGAGCAGTTGCTGCGCGAGGTCCGATTGCGGTGCGGGAAGCGTCCGCTGGAAGTTGGTGACGGCCTTGCCCTGGCGAGCAAATAGATTGGAGTCGATCCAATGCAGCAGCATCGAGCGGGACCAGCCGTTGGCCGTGGTTTGCTGGGCGTACCAACGCCGCTTCGTAGAGTCGTCCAGCTTCTCAAGCAGCACGACGTTGTGTCCCCAAGGAAGTCCCAACACCGATTCCGAAGGCTCGCCCGGCAATTGTCCCACAGGCTGTGGGACAATTAAGGCAGCCGCCCGTCTTGCAAGTTGCGATTCCGTGGATTCGCCCTTTTCGGCCAATTGTCCCGCAGGCTGCGGGACAATCTCGCCGTCCGACTCATACGCCAGATAGAAGGCCCGCATGCGATAAACGTTGGTTCGCGAGAGTCCACTCATCTCGGGAAACTCGGAGCGCAAGTCGGCGGCCAATCGATCGATCACCTTCGCGCCCCAGCCTTCGCGACGCTGGCGCTGAACGATGTCGCGACCGATGCTCCAGTAGAGAACGATTAGCTCGGAATTTACCGCCAACACAGCTTTGGTCTGAGCCGAACGAATCCGGCCCTTGATCTCATCCAATAGCTCACCGTAGCCGGTGGGAATTGCGAGCTGTTCCGACGACCGTCGTGGAGAGAGCGCGGTCTTTGATGACTTCGGCTTCGCTGCTTTCTTCTTCGCCATATTGGTTTGCCGTGATGTCAACTCGGTGAGGCAGAACGAGGTGGCCAGCATACGCAGCCAATCAATGCCATTCCAATCACTGCCGCTCATTGATCGAACAAGTTGGTCGAAGCTCCATCAACCAACAAACGCAGGCGGAATGAACCTCTGCGATTTCGTTTTTCTCTCATCTACCCGGCCAACATTCTTCCGTCTTGCCTCGAAATCAGAGCCCTGCAGTTCTTCGGCCTCAACATCCGACCAGCTTTGGGGACGGATGCCATGTCTTCTCGCGCACGATGCGGGCGACCTCGCGCGTGAAGCGGATGCGGACTCGGCGCGTCACTCCGGCTCCGCGCATGATGCCGAAGGAGTCGGTCAGATGCCGCTTCAAGTCGAAGTCGGCCGGGCGTTGGATGGGGATTTGCTGCGTGTGAATGCCGACGGTACTGATCCGGTTCACCTTGTAGTGCCGCAGTTCGTTGTGCTCGCGGGCGAAGGCCACCAGGTACAACGCCCCCTTGTGATGCACGATGCCGTAGGGATAGACCTCGACCGTCACCGGTTCGGTCGCTCGCTGAGACTGATAGGTGACGAACGCGACCCTGGCATCCTCACAGGCGATCATCAACTGGTCGATGATCGCCGTGTGGTTGGAGTAATCGCTGGCACCGAACGACGTGGCGTGAAAGATCGCGGCCAGTTTGGCGAGGTACTTCACCGCCGCGTCACCGAGCGCCGACCGAATCTTGCGGAAGGCCGAGTGTGCTCCGCTCCCAAAGTCGGTCCCGGCCAACGGCAGCATCAGTTCGCGGCCGACATGCAGCGCGGCGATCTCGGTCAGTGTGAAGCTGAGCGGCGGCACGCCGGTGGGAAAGTCGAGTCGCCAGGATTTGCGACCGTATTCGCCGACAGATTCGATGAGCGGGAAGCCGAGGCCCGCGAGACACTGCAAATCGCGGCGAATCGTCTTATCGACGACATTCATTTCCGCCGCCAGCTCGCGCACGGTCGTGGCCTGCCGGCGCGCCGACAGCGTTTGAAGCAGTCTCCACTGACGAGCAAGCGGCGCGGTATCAGCCATCAGGGCCTCGATGCAGAAGAACGCGGGAGCGGTTGCGAAACAAGGCGGGGACTGTATCGAGTCGCACGTCCAACCGCTGTCCAACCCG
>JAYSQC010000069.1:0-3999 GCA_043721755.1 Schlesneria sp. | reverse complement strand
AGGGCTTTGCGTATATCGCAAATGCGACGGCTTTTTTCGCTGCCGGTCTGCTCATCGACGTTCCGCGTGCGTTTCACGAGATCGGTTTTGCCGTGGTGGGAATCGTGGCGTTGCTCGCAACGCGCGCCGTGCTCGCACTCGTCGCAGCGACGGATCTGGCGAGTCGGGCGGCAATCTTTCTCGCGGGCATGCGCGGCGGGCTTTCGCTCGCGCTCGCGCTGCCTCAAACACTCCCGGGCCGAGCGATCGTCGTCGATGGGGTCTTTGCGACGGTCCTCGCGACGCTCGTGATTCAGGGAATTCTCCTCGAGCCGATTCTTCGCCGCATCTCCGGGGAGGGTTCGGCCTCGCTCGCGTGAACCTATGGCGCGGCGCTTGAGTCCAGATTTGCTCGCTCGTGCCGACGTAGCTCAGTTGGTAGAGCAGCTGATTCGTAATCAGCAGGTCAGCAGTTCGAATCTGCTCGTCGGCTCCACGAAAAGCCCATGACGCCGGGTTTTTTCGTCTTGCTGGTAGAGATCGGAATCGACTCGCGTTCCGATATTACACAATCGTGCTTTTCATGCGGATCTACAGCCGTGTTTATTTGCAAAATGGCCAACTCGACGAGGACGATCGAGAAAGTTGCGGCGGCACGGTTGCGTCGACTCAAGGCTAGCAAGAGTCGTGCATCGAGCTCAACGATACGACGGGATCGAACGCAATGAACGACACTCGGATAAGCTCGGCCACGAACCCGCGCCCAGCACTCATTGCACAAGCATTTCTGCTGGAGTAGATGACGCTTGGTGGATGTCCGTCGAAGCGGCGGTTGCGCTCTGGTCCGGGATAGCGGCGCATAGCCTCACGCTCGTCGCGTTCGGCTTCGACGGCGTCATCGAGCTCGCGTCAGCGGGGTTTAAATATGGCGCCTTACCGTCGAAATTAAGCGTGGTGAAAAATTCTCGGAATTTGCGGAGCGTCGGGCTGGACAAAGCGCCGGGGCACTTTTATTTGCCCTTGCCGTTTACGTCGTGGCGGGCGCAGCCTGGGGACTCCGGCAACATCAAAGCGCAGAGTTTTCACTCCCGGGATTGCTCGTGGCCGCCATCGCCATACCGACGATGGTGATCCTTTCGCGTGCGAAGATCCGCGTCGCCGAACAGCTTGGAAGTCGAGCGCTTCGCGCAGACGCAGTCGAGGCGATCACTTGCGGCTACCTGTCGGCGGTCGTCATCGTTGGCTCGATCGTGTTACGTCTCTCGCGATCACGTACTTTCTCGTCAAAGAGGGTCGCGAGGCTTGGATCGGCGACGACTGCTGCTAGCTTCGAGGGCTTCGCCTGACGCGGACGAACGGCCGATCCATGCAAGGGTCCCGTCGGTTTCGACGCATGTTGTTCTTTGTGGCCGCGGCTCTGCTGTCGGCGCTTTTAAGCGATTGGACGATCGAAGGATCTGCCAGCATGGGGCTTTTCGGGCAGATTTTCAATGTCCCCGACCAACGCAGTGCCGTATGCACGGCGGCCGTCGTTGTCGGCCTGGTGTTCCTTTGCATCCTCACGAGAGTGTTGGAAAAGCTCTCGATCCTTCGTTCAGATGGTGACTGGATCGAAGAAGCTGCACGGGATATTTCGTCGCGGTGGTCGTGGTCGGCGCTTGGCGCTACGTACGCGGTCGCCCTCGTCGCTCGATACGCGATGGAAAGTGCCCGTCAGATCGAGCAGACCGGACAGATAGCACGCGGTTGGGATTGGCTCGGTGGCCCACTCGTCATTGCGCTCGTCATTCATGCGGTGCTCTGCGCGCTCGCATGTGTCGGCCTGTTTGCCTTCATGCGGGCGCTCGATCGAACTTTGGATCGTGTCGTCGCTTTCGTCAGAACGCTCATCACGATTCTCGATATCTATACGCATAACGTTACACGATGTACCGATCGCATACGCTCGGTTGTCTATCGGAGAAATTGCGCCCTCGCACGACATCTCGGCGAACGCGCTCCACCGCATGCCCACGATCTCCGTTCTTATTTCTGACGTTCGTTCGTAGTGTTGTAGTCGGCTCCTGACGCCTGGAGTCGTCGGCCGTTACCGAACGACGTCGTTCCGTGGAGCCGTGTCATGATTCGTCTCTTGCGCGCAGCGCTTGCGCAGCGTCTCGCCATTTACACGATCGTCATCATTCTTTCGATTGCGGGAGCGCTTTGCGCTGCGATACTTCCCGTGTCGCTCTATCCGCCGCTCGAATTCTCGCGAATTAACGTCCGTGCAGAAAATAGCGACCTCGCGCCGAGCCTCGTCCAAGCGAGCCTGACGCGACCGCTGTCACGAGAACTCGCAACGCTCCCCGGCGTGCAGCAAGTCAAAGCGCAATCGACACAAGGGGTCGCCGATATCTATGCGTCGTTCGACCCGCATCAGCTCTCCGGAGCACTGGCTTTGCAAAAAGTATCGACCGTGGTCGGTGCGTTGCAGGCCCGCCTTCCGGTTGGCACGGCCGTGCACGTGCAACAGATTACGTCGAACTTATTTCCGGTCGCAACGTACGCATTGACCTCAACGAAGCTCGACGCAATGCAGCTGCGCGAAGTGGCGGAATTCACGATCAAGCCCCAACTGACCGGCCTCCCGGAAATCGCTGCGGTCAACGTGCTCGGTGGAGACGTGCGCGAATATCTCGTGGCGTTGGATCCGGCGCGCATGAGCGCCCATTCCGTCACGATCGACGACGTTGCAACGGCCATAACGAGGACGAATGCGATCGCCTCCGTCGGGCATGCCGACGCCGACTACGTCCGGTCGACGATCCTCGCCAGCGGCATGGCGCACAGCACGGATGACGTCGCGCGAATACCCATCCCGTCGAAAGACGGTAGCGTCCTCACCGTCGGAGCCGTCGCGACGGTTTCCGAAGCTGCTGGTCCACGCTTCGTCACCTCGACGTCAGCCGGACGCACGGCCGTCTTACTCAATATCTTTCCGCAGCCTGGCTCGAGCTACGTCTCGGTCTCACGCACGGTTGAAGCCGCAATGCGGACGGTCGTGCCGAGCGCGGGCGATATCCACGTGAGTAAATTTTGGGATCTCTCGACACTGGTCGCCGATGCAATCGATAGTCTGCGCGACGCGATCATCGTCGGACTCGTGCTCTCGACCCTCGTGCTGTTCTTTTTTCTGCGTAATTGGCGTTCGACGCTTATCGCTGCCGTCGTCATTCCCCTAACCATCGTCATCAGCTTCGTCTTCATGTTCTTCGTCGGGCAGGGCCTCAACTTAATGACCCTTGGAGGCCTCGCCGTCGGAGTTGGGTTGATCATCGATGACGCCATCGTCGTCGTCGAAAATATTCATCGGCATCTCGGCCGCGGCGAGGATCGGCAACGAGGTGTCCTTGCAGCCGTCGCGGAGATCGCAGGACCGATGACATCGTCGACGATCACGACGATCGTCGTTTTCGCTCCCCTCTCGCTCCTTTCGGGCGTCGCGGGAGCGTTTTTCCAAGCGCTCTCAATGACGCTAGCCATTTCGCTCGTCGTATCGCTCGTTCTAGCGTTTCTCTTCACGCCGAACCTCGCAGCACGTTTTCTACGCGCCGAGCCTGAAAAGCGAAATCCACTCGTGGATGCAATCGAGCGCCGCTACGTGCCGTTGCTCGGCGGGTCGATGCGACGAAAAGGGCTCATCTTGGGCTGCGCGGGACTGATCCTCGCGGTCACGATTCTCGTTGGCAGATCCCTTGGGTCGGACTTTTTACCGGCGCTCGACGAAGGCGCTTTCGAAACCGTCTTCACACTTCCGCCTGGAACGACACTCGCCGAGACGGAGCGCGTCGAACGGCAGATGGAACGGATCATCGACGATGACCGAGCCTTGCATCGCAGCGCAGGAATCATCGGTGCGAGTCTCACGCTGCTCAACACCGATACGCCCGCTGGCGTTAATGGCGGTACGCTACGCATGACGCTGAAGCCGAAGGCGAGTTTGCTGAGTTTCGGTTCTTCCGAAGATCGACGGCGGGTCGG
>JAYSQC010000068.1:0-12227 GCA_043721755.1 Schlesneria sp. | reverse complement strand
ATTCCCAAGCCTCCTCGCACCGAAAACTTTCCGGCACTTGACGAATCGACGGACACTGCATTCATTACGCCATCAACTTTAGATGCGGAGGCCCTGGTCGATGGGGCCAGGTGCGACTCATCAATCCACCAATAACATTTCCGACGATTGCGATCCGGCATGGTTGCCGTTCGGTGCCCCCAGTAGCAACTCGATCAAGAAGAATGTCACGCCACATTTTCCGGCGTATCCCTCGGGTCATGCCACGTTCGGTGCCGCCGCGTTCCACATCACGCGGCTTTTTTATGGTGTGAAACCCGGTAACCGACAGCCGGATAAATTGTTTGACAAACTTGAATTTGTGTCCGATGAACACAACGGCGTCAGCAAGGACAACAAAGGCACCGTGCGGCCCGAGCACGCTCGCAGCTTTCCGGACGGGCTTTGGCAAATGATCGAGGAAAACGGATTCAGCCGGGTTTGCCTCGGCGTTCACTGGATCTTCGATGCCTATGCGGTCAAGGCTAACGGGAAGCCTGACCACACGAAAAACATCGGCGGAGTAGCGCTCGGCCTTAGCATCGCGGAAGACATTTACAGTTACGGGTCAAAGAAGGCCCCGAAAAAATCAACCGTCGGTCCGCGAAAGTAACATCAGTGTGGTTGACCGTATTTGTAGAGCCAGATCGGGCCAGTGGAACCGGCCCGATCTGGCTTGTTTGATTCTTTGACCCAATCTGAACCTGATTGAACGCTAGTAGAAAGCGGGATGGCCCGGTTCGATTTGTAAGTCCAGTGAAGTGTGGCGAGCGACTCCGCTGGGTGGTCTCACTTCGAGCCAAGAACGCCAGCCCGCCTTCAGTGGGACGGCCAATCGGTGACGGCGAGCGGAAAGAATTGTCTGACCCGCACCAACCCGAAGTGTGAACGAGTTCGTCGATCGACTTCGCCCTCGTTCACACTTCGGGTTGGTGCGTTCGGGTAAATCATTTCTTGCCGGTCGCCTAACGGCCTGTTGAAAAACGTAGGGTAAGCGTCTGGCTTGCCCGTCAATGCCGTTGAAAAAGGGGCAAGCCAGAGGCTTACCCTACGTTTTCAACAGGCTGCTAACGGTGAACGACCTCGCCCGTCACTTGATGAGCCGCAGGGTTTTCATCCAGGCGGTGCAGGGCTGGGGCCAGTCGGTGACGGGTTGGCCTTCGACGTGGCGTAGGCCGTAGCCGTGGCCGCCGGTGGCGTAGACGTGGACCTCGGTTGAGACGCCGACTTTCTTCAGTTCCGCCGCGAGGAGCAGTGTGTTGAGGGCCGTGACCGGATCGTCGTAGGCGTGGACGAAGAACATCGGCGGCGCGTCTTGGGTGACTTTGGCCACGACATCATCGCGCAGTTTGGGTTGGCCTTTCTCCTCGAAGCCACCGGGGTAGATGAGGACGGCGAAGTCGGGGCGGCACGAGGTTTTGTCGGTCTCGTCGATCGGTTCGTACTGACGGTCGTGGCCGAAGAGCGCGGTGAGTCCCGCGACTTGGCCACCAGCGGAGAAGCCGAGGAGGCCGATCCGTTTGGGGTCGAGCTTCCAATCGGTGGCCTTACTGCGGACGAGGCTCATCGCGCGTTGAGCGTCTTGAACGGCGGCTTGCCAGCGCTGGTTGGGGTCGCGGAACGGGACGCGGTATTTCAGAACGATGCCCGTCACGCCGATCTCGTTGAGCCACGTCGCGACCTCGGTTCCTTCCAAGTCATAGGCGAGGATGTGATGCCCGCCGCCGGGACAGATCACGACCGACGCGCCGGTGTCTTTGTCCGGGGCAGGGCGATAGATCGCGATCTGCGGGGTCGAGACGTTGCCCAGTTTGATGATCCGCCGTCCCGCGATGAGCTTGTCCTCGGGCTTAGTCTGGTCCGCTTCGGGCGGCAGTTCTTTGGTCTCACCCGGCGGCTTGCTGGGCCAAACGTTGAGCGTGAGTGGCTCGACGGCGAACGCGGTGGAACAACTGGTGATGGCGAGCAGCAGCAAACGGGACAGACGTTTCATGGGGAGGGATTCTCTGTGAGTGGCAAGGGCAACGGGTGAAGTCGAACAACATGGATGTGACCGCCAAAAGTAGCCTTCATCGCTCCGCGTGAAGTCAGCCGAGTCACCAGCGATCCGGATACGCGGGAAACAGCGTCATTCCGCGTTCGGCTCTCTTCACGCGGAGCGATGAAGGCTACTTTTGGCGGGCGCGTCAACATTGATGTGACCGACAAAAAACGAAAACAGGCGAGCCGCGTGACAAACTCGCGTGGGCGGCACTCTATCAACGAGGCCGGTTCTTCGCAGTTGAGATGAGGCTCTGGGGATGCCCCTGTACTACTCATGTTTTGTTTCTTTGCGTGGCGCGAAGATTTCCGCACTGTCACCCCGTGAGACCCGCTGCCGGAGAAGCTTGTGACTATCCCACTTCATCCACGAACGGCCGTCAGAAGACCTCAACCAGAAAATGGTGGACAAGAAGAGGAAAGCGAGGTCCAGATGCTTCCTCTCCGATCTTCTTGTCCATCCTCTTCTTGTTCCTTTCGGTTGCGGCTGAGCCGCGCTGGGTAATCAGGGCCATCGCCTTGTTGGGTCTGCGAAATCTGTTCGGTCGGAGCCAAACATGCGGAGTTGGTCACCGAGTACGACGCTCAGTTGGAGCAAGACCCCAACAATGCCTCGCTCCTGTATCTGCGCGGCCGCGTCAGTCCGACGCGGATCGAGCAAATCAAATTCTTTCGGCAGTCGTTTGAAAAGAACGATGTGCAGCAGGGCTGGCCCGCAATGGGCCTTGCAATGGATGCCGCCAATCGAGGCGAGTGGGTTGAGGCCAAAGAGTGGTGCGACAAAGCGGTCCCGACCTTGCGTCACGATCAGTCGTTCCGCGCCTTCTGGCACACGGTGCAAATGGCCAACGGAGACACGACGGAACTGGAAGGGATGTACCGTCAGGCTCTCGCGGGAACCGATCTGGCCGAGATGCTGGCGGCTGTCTTTCGGCTGACCGATGTGCTGAGGGCGAAAGGGGAGACTGATGACGTGCGGCGCGAATACCTCACCTGGTGGAACCGCGTCTCCGGCGGTAAGCCCAGTCCCCACGGACGGACCACGTATGAACTGATGATTGATTACGTCTGCGGTGACACGGAAGCGTTCCTCAAGAAGCAGCCGACTCTGGAACCGAAAGAGCTGGCGATCTACCAGTTCCAATTCTTGATCGCGACCGGGCAACCCGAAGTGGCGGCGAAATTGCCGGACCTCACCGAGCTGATGGACGATTGGACAGAGCCGCTCGCGCTGAGTGTGAGCTTCGCACTGAAGGGAAATCAGGCCGAAGCCGAGACGTGGCGTGCGAGGAATTGCGGAGCGGCGGGGACGCGCACGCCATTCGCGCGGCGGCACTACTCGAACGAGGCACCGCACCGACCGATGCGGAACTCGATGAGATCGTGATGCGAACCACGGACACTCCGATTCTGTTGGCCGCGTTGGCCCAGCGGTTCCCGGATCGCAAAGCCGAACTCAACCAACGCGCCGCCAAACTCAACGTCAGCCCCCGTACTTGCTCGTCAAACAGGCTGTGAATCCGCCATGATCGGGGCGGCATTCGTGGTCGTGTGGCTGGGGTCTTGTTGTCTTAGCCCGGAGGGCGGCAGGTCGTAGCCCACGGCGTGAGCCGTGGGTTCAGAAACAACACAACCTCTTCAGCCCCGGCGGGGCGACACTCTTCGTGGCCAGACTGATGAACGCCCTGTGGCACGAACGAATGCCACGCGGAAGGCGGGCCAATGTGTCGCCCCTCCGAGGCTGGAAGGTGATGTCCTGATCCACCCACGGCTCACGCCGTGGGCTACCATCTGCCGCCCTCCGGGCTGTAAGACAGAAACTCTCCGAGAACTTTCTCCGGAAGACAAATCTCCGCGTCCAACTACCTTGGAAACCCAAAACGCGACGACTCGGACCCTGAACAGCCTGTTGAAAAACGGCTGTCGGGAGGTCGAGCCGCCTGCTCTACGGTATTCAACAGCCTGTTTGCCGCGTCGGTTCGTGATGCCCCTGTTTCCCGCTTGCCTGTGTCTATGGACCACTTCAGTGAATCAACCCCTGCCACAACGCCATCGCCGTTGCGCCTTCACCCTGATCGAACTGCTCGTCGTGATCGCCATCATCGCGGTGTTGATCGCGCTGTTGTTGCCAGCAGTGCAGCAGGCGCGTGAGGCGGCGCGGCGGACTCAGTGCAAGAACCATCTCAAGCAGTTGGGGCTGGCGCTGAACAACTATCACGACGTGCATCGCTGCTTCCCGCCGGGACGGTTGCGGAGTGTGGTCGATGGTCAGGGACGCTGCTTCTCGGCGTATGCGTCGCTCTTGCCGCACCTTGATGCGATGGCGCTGTATGGTCAGATCAACTTCGACGCGAACCCCGAGGATGCCGTGAATGCGGCGGCGCTCGAACAGACGATCCCGTACTTCCTCTGCCCGAGCGATCCGTTTCGCAAGTTGCAGGGGAACAGCGCCGTTCACAACTACCCGCTCTGTACGGGGAACACGCTGCCGCTGTCGCCGCGCAACCCGAGCGGCGTCCGCGTGACTGGCCTCTTCTACGAGAACTCATCCGTGCGGTTTGCCGATGTCACGGATGGGTCGAGCCAGACGGTCTGCATCGGTGAGACGATCAAGTCGGAGGGAGGCCCCACCGTTTGGGATGGAGTCCGTAAGACGAACGGCTTCGTCTTGACCACGGGCTGCGACAATGCGACCGCCTGTCCCGAGTTGACCGACTACGCGACGCAGTGCCACGGCGGCGGCCAGACATTGCAGCAGACGCGCGGCAGCCGCTGGTTACTCGGTGCGCCGGGGCACTCGATGTACAACCACCTCCGCACACCCAACAGCCCCGACATCGACTGCCGCGGCGGACTGCCTCACAGCATCCGTTGGAACGCCACTTGGGATCGCCTCTCGTTGAACGTCGCTGCCCGCAGTCGCCACACGGGGGGAGTCCACGCCCTGTTCGTCGATGGCCACGTGCAGTTCATCGGCGACAGCATCGACCAGTCCGTCTGGCAATCACTCGGCAGTCGCAGCGGCGGCGAGGTGGTCGGCGAGTATTGATCGTGCGGTCAATCAAGCAGGGGGTGGGTGTTCGATTGGCATCCGGCTGGCGGTGAAACGACGCGGCGTAGCCGCAGCCAAAGTCGCCTTCATCGCTCCGCGTGAAGGAAGCCGATGGGGAGTCGATGCGGTTGATGCCAATCGATGCTGGAGTCGTACTCGGCTTCCTTCACGCGGAGCGATGAAGGCGACTTTTTGAAGACGGAAATGCACGCCGTACGACAGGATTTCGAGACCTCGGCTCTGTTTTGAAACCCCACCCCGCTTGTCGGGGGTGGTTTACGGGTCTCTGCACTACTCCCTCATTTCGGCGACGCCAAGTAGTGCAAAGACCTGATTCCACCGGGGCAAGCCCGGTGGGGTGAGTTTCAAAACAAAGCCCGCCCTCCAGCATCTCACCCTTGGTCAATTCTTCATCAGCGCCGCTTTGCGATGTTTGGGCGAGCATTGTATGAGTCGTCGTGCCGTGACAATTCCGTGTGCCGCGACCATTCAGTTTCCCCTTCATACTACTCACGTTTCAATTCTACGCGCGCCGCGCAGAATTGTGGTAACAAATTTGGAGCGGGACTTCTGTCCAATGAATTTCGGAGCGGGGTGGCGTCAGCCCCCTGGTTCTTCGGGCGTGAGCCCTTCTTCAGCGGCAGGGAACTCCAAGAACCAGGGGGCTGACGCCACCCCGCTCCGATGTTGACAAGAGGGCTAACGCCCAAGAATCTCACTTGGGTTGCGGCTGAACGCAGTGAAGCCGCGCTGGGGTCTCCGAGTTCTCTCTTGGTGGAGTTGACGCGATGAAGTCCTCGCTCGCAGTGGTCGGTACGTTGCTGTTGCTCGGTCTGGCGGTCGGTGTGAACTCGGCCATGCAGATCGGAGGGGGGACTCACGGATCGCTGGTATCGCCTCCCGGTTGGACTGACATCAACACCGTGGAAGCTCGGGTGCTGACCTCGTCCAATTGGAATGACCTCGTTCGAGAGGGCAAGGAATCCGATGCGATCTACGGTGACTTCGTGTTGCGGAACAGCCGGGTGAAGGCTGTCATCGCACAGCCGCTCGCGACTCGCAACGCCAACATGACGGTGCGCGATGTGGCAGGAGCAGTGATCGACCTGACATCGAGTTCCGCTGAGGACGACCAGTTGGCGGCGTTCTATCCCGGCAAGAAGAGGTTCGCGTATCGAACGGCTTCGTTTCGCGATGCGTCGGGGAACGAGACCACGCCGACAGGCAAAGGAATCTCAGGCAAGCGGGTTTCGGTCGTGGTGAAGGCCGAACAAACGGAGACACTTCCCGAAGTGAGAGTCGTCTACACGTTGAGCGAAGGAGATGCGTTCGTCTCAGTCCAGTCGAACTTTCATAACCGGGGATCGACCGAGTTGACGGTGCCACTGGAGGACGACTTCCGGGCGGACGGTGGGAAGGAAGAGATGGTTCGATCACCCAACGCACCGACGGATCGCTTCTGGCTGTACGACCGCCATTGGGGACAGGCTTACGGATTGAGTGCGGTCGGTCGGCAGATGCTCATCAACAGCGATGCCCGCACGACCGCGATCAAGTACGAGGCGGAACCGTCTGAGACTTCGATCACGCTCAAGCCGGGAGCGTCTTTCCAACTGACGCGGACACTGTACTCAGCCGAATCGGTCTTTCATGTGGCCGAGCAATCGCGACGCCTGTTGATCCAAGGCTATCCGCCGCTGGCGGGGACTCGCATCGAGTTCGCCAACCTGACCGGAGACCCGCGCGACTACCGGCTCGATTTGTCGTGGGGCGACAACCCGGCGGGCAGCGTTCGCGCGACGAGCCGCGACGGAATGAAGCTGCCTCTGGAACCGGGCCAGTACACCGCCCGCGTCTACTTCTGCGGGCAGTCCATCGGCGAACCGCAAAGCCTCAAGGTCGAGGAGAATCAATCGAACATCACGATCAACGTGGCGGCCAAAGTGGGGCTGCTTCAAGCTCACATCACGGACGTTCACGGCGATCCGATCCCATGCAAGATCGAACTCAAGCCCCTTGCCGAGGGGGCCAAGTTGGATTTCGGCCCCGAGTCGGGTGAGTTCGCCGTGCGGAATTTGATCTACTCGACTGACGGTCGGATCGAGAAGCAAATTCCGACGGGGAAATATGCGGTGACGATCAGTCACGGCTCCGAGTTCGACGCGATCTTCGCGGAGATCGAGGTGACAGCGGGCGGGGTTTCTGAACTGTCGGCCAAATTGATCCGCTCGGTCGAGACGCCTGGCTGGGTCAGCAGCGACTTTCACAGTCACAGCACTCCGTCGGGGGACAACACGTCGAGTCAGTTGGGTCGCGTGTTGAATCTGGTTTGCGAGCACATCGAGTTCGCCCCTTGCACCGAGCACAACCGCGTCAGCACGTATCAGCCGCATATCGACCGGTTGGGAATCGGGCAGTTCATGTCGTCGGTCTCGGGGATCGAGCTGACGGGGACGCCGCTGCCGCTCAATCATCAGAACGCCTTCCCGTTGCAGATGAAGCCGCGCACTCAGGATGGCGGCGGGCCGGTCGCCGGGCCGGACCTCGAATCGCAGATCGAGCGGCTTGCGCTGTGGAACGACCGCAGTGAAAAGTTGCTGCAAGTGAACCATCCCGATCCCGGTTGGATGTTCTACGACAAGAACGGCGATGGAAAACCGGACGAAGGTCACTCGCGCGCCTTTCCGTTCATGGACGTGATGGAGATTCACGCGATCGACAACGCGCTGAACCTCACGCCGACCGGCATGAGAGAAGGGGCACCGTTTCACAACCGCATCTTCAACTGGCTGCAACTGCTCAACCAAGGCTTCCGCATCTATGGCGTGGTCAACACCGACGCGCACTACAACTTCCACGGCTCGGGCTGGCTGCGGAACTGGATTCAGTCCTCCACCGACGACCCGGCGAAGATCGATCACCTGGAGATGGTCCATGCGGCAGAGCAGGGCCGCGTCATCATGTCGAACGGCCCGTACCTCGAAGTCACCGCGCACGAGACTGGCAAGACGGAGACGGTTGTCTCCGGCCAGGATCTCCAAGCAAAAAACGGCAAGGTGACGCTCAAGGTGCGCGTTCAGTGCCCGAACTGGCTGGATGTCGATACGCTGTTCGTGCTGGTCAACGGTCGCAAGCACGCCGTCCACGATTACACCCGCGAGAAAAACCCCGACCTGTTCCGAGGCGGTGTGGTGAAGTTTGACCGTGCGCTGGAGATCGATCTCAAGAGCGATGCCCATCTCGTCGTCGTGACGGGCGACGTGGGAGGCGACCTCACCAAAATCTACGGCAAGGACATGGGGAAGGCTCAACCCGCCGCGATGACCAACCCGATCTTCGTCGATGTCGATGGCAATGGCTTCGTTCCGAACAAGGACACGCTCGACCACCCGTTACCGGTCAAGCACCCGAACAGCAAGTGACGCGACATCCCGCACGGAGGCTCATGTGGAAGAATCTAAGCAGAACTCGGAGTCGCTTCCTCGGGCAATCAGATGGTCGGTACGACTCATCGTCTTACTGTTGCTCATCATGATTGGATGGGTTTTGGAAGACCGGTACGGCCTGTTTTCAAGAGCCGATGTCCGGATCAAGGTGACTCGTTTGGCAGAGGAGATTGACAGCGACAGTCAACCGTGTCTCGTCTTTGAATTCGATCAAGCCGGGTTTGAAAGGCATCTCTACTTTCACCTGCATTACGACGATTCTAAATCCAGTGGGACGAGAACGCCGGCAAGCTTTCCGGAAACGTCACTGACATCGTTGAGTACTTATGCCGTGAAAGAACATTTCCAGCACCTCGTGCGACCGAGATATGGGCGAATAAAAATTGAACTCCCGCTCCGAGCACCTGCATCATGGCAAGCAGTCACCCGCGTCGGGCAATTGATCCGGCTTAGGCGTGGCGACCGAATCGTGATCGCCAAATATAGGACCGCTGGGGCAATCAGTTCAGGCGTAGACAAGGATCAAGAGTTCGAACTCAGCTTACGAATTGAGTGATCAGATAAGTTGAGTTGCCTGTGCTTCTTGGCAACTGGATCGCCTGATCACATTAGGAACCACGGGGGACACGGGAGGGCACGGGGGAAGAGGGTTGAGATTTGGTCGCTGCCAGACTTGTGGAGGGAGTTCATGGACGTGTTCGACAACACGTCGAATTGAGTCGAGTCAACTTCTGTACGAAGCGTCTTCATCGTGATTCGGACTGAGTGAGAGCTGGAAACCTTCACACACACACACTCTCTCTCTCACTCACACACTCTCTCTCCACTCTCTCCTCCCCCCCGTGCCCTCCCGTGTTCCCCGTGGTTTTATTCGGCTTCGTATTTCCGACTATTCTCTACCGACGAAGGGTCGTCTCATGTGAGACGGCAAGAACGTAGACCGGAGTCGTCCGATTTAAGAACGGGAGCCAAGTCATGTCATTGATCGAGTGCGATGAAAAGTTGATTGACCGTGTGTTGACGGCCGCCACGAACGTGCATCGCGAGCTGGGGCCCGGATTGCTCGAATCGCCTTACGAGGCGGCACTCATGATCGAACTGGCGTTGAGTGGTCTCGCCGCACGGAACCAAATGGAAGTGCCCGTGATGTACCGAGGGCACGATCTCGGTATCGGCTTTCGAACGGACATCATCGTTGAGAACCAACTGCTGCTGGAACTCAAAGCCGTGAAAGAAATCGATGACATTCACCTGGCCCAGACCATCAACTACCTGAAGCTGCTGAAGTTCAAACGCGGTTACATTCTGAATTTCAACGTGCCGCTCATGAAGCTCGGGATCAAACGGGTTTCCATTTGACGGGACGGGATGAACCACGGGGAACACGGGAGGACACGGGGGATGAATTGGCAGAGATGCGGGAGGCGAGTCATTCAATGTGTTCTTGCCGCCTCAGTCGATCCAAGCCTCCGCTTGGGGACGAAGGGCAATGTGTTCTTCAAAAGAGGACAGAGAGCATGTGGCGAGTCGTATTCTCGAACGTCCTGATTCTGGTTGCACATTGTGCATTCCAGCTTTTGGGTCTGTTGGTTGTCTATGCGGCTTGTCGGCTGCTCGTGGCACTCGGATTGGAGAGTTGGGTCTTCCCGGTGTTTCTTGTCGGTATGCCCGTGACATTGATTGCGGCCGTGATCGCGACAATTCGATTGGGACGTGCGTTGAAGCTCTGATCATCGCCGGGGTTGTGTGTCCCCTCTTCATGATTCTGTGCCCCATCATTCTGTCTTTGCGATCAGCAAAATGATGGGGCACAGAATCATGAAGAGCGAATTCAGCGGGCGTGTCGATCCGAGCAGCGTTGATGTTTCGGCGGAAAAGCGTTTCTGGAGTAAGACGTTCATTGAGATTGCTTTTGGATCGCTTGGGAGGTTGCTGTGATTCACTCGTTGCTCGCATCACTGACATGCAGGAATCACGCACACTTGTACCTCACGCGGCACAATGTGAGAGGTTTCCGAGCGGGGCGTTGCCCTCGTTGTTCCACACATCTTTTTGAGTTACCCGCTACGGGTTGGGCCGAAGGCGTCCCAGCAGAGGGCCATGTCGTGCAGACGTTGAAGTCCTTTCCAGATCGTTTCCACGCCGGGCATCGCGCCGATCGAGCGGTTCACGAAGCCGCCCAATTGGCCGACCATGCGCACCATCTCTTGCAAGATGCCAGTCATGGTTGAGGGTTGAAGGTGGAGGATTGCCCAATTGGCCGACCATGCGCACCATTTCTCGCAAGGTCGGCGGGGTCTTTGGTGGCGGCTGCTTCTGTGTGATTTGGGACACCGACTTCCATTCCGAGACCTCGAACACGGCCTCGCAACTCAGGTCCGGAAACTCGCGACCCCTCCGCATCACGAACAGCGTTCGCTACGAGATGACCAGTGCCACCGCGAGGTAACGCCCCACGTTGTCCCGCGTCTCGAAGCGACGGGCTTCCCACCGGCAGCCTTGCTGGAGCACTCGAAAGAAAATCTCGATGTGCCATCTCAGGGCGTACGTGGTGATGACGCGCAGCACTTGCTCGGGCGTGTCGATCGGCAGGCTCGTGAGCCGCAGCCATTCGATCGGTTCGTCGCCCTCGGAGGGATCAATCTCGCGGACGAGCACCACGTTGAGGGTTACCGCAGGCCGCTGGCGATCGGGTCGAGAGGGTGCTCGCAAGGTCCTCGCGTAGGCGCGCACTTCGACGTGGGCCGTTCGCGATTGGCGCGCTGGCCGGCGGCCCCGAGTTTCGCAGCTCACCTTCGGATCGCGACCTCGCACCTGCACCTGATACGACTTGAGCACGGGAGCCGCCGCGACCTTCGCCAGCACTGTTTTCAAGCACTCTTGGGTCGTCGTCGGGCGATGTCTCGGGAGAAGGTGCCTCGGGCACCACCGCGCGGTTCTGACAGCCACGCACGATCCATTGCGCGTGAGCCGGCGCGGCTTCCGTTTCCTCGGTCGGCGGCGCGGTCTGACCGTCGGGAAATTGTCCCGCGACCAGCAACTCAAAGATGTCGGCTTCACTGTCCGAGACAAGTATCACTTGCGTGTCAGGAACCTCGGCCGCGAGGCCCTGCGCCAGGTGCATGCCCTCGACCCAGCGCTGCGACTCCTTGTCCTCGATGGGCGTTTGCAGGCGCTGCTTCTTGCGACTCTTCTTCAGCGCGAGTTGCTTCGCGGCACCGCGCGGCTGATCGACACGAGCCCCAGTTTCGGCCCCTACCGTGCCCAGCGAGACGGCCGCTTCTGTGAACGCCTGCAGTGCAGGCCAGAGACAGCCGCGCCGAGGCCCTTCGTCCAGCGGCCCCGCCCCCGCGACCTGTTGCTGGGGCCGCGTCAGCAATGGCACTGACTTTACCTCAGTAACCCGCAGCGTAAGTTTTGAAGTTGCGCTCTTTGCGTTTTCAGCCCCAAAGGGGCGATGTTATGCCAGCCTAGGGCAACGCCCTAGGTTGTCGGTTTCTGCGAATCTCAAGCCCTGAAAGGGCGGCACTACTCTTGCCAACAAATGAGGGCCGCCCCTTCGGGGCTTCAAATTCTGTGTTGTTTGGAACCCAGGGCGGCGCTCCCGTTGGTCGCTGGCCCTGGGCTGACTTAGGGCTGCCCCCGTTGGGGCGGAAATCCGAAAGTGCGCT
>JAYSQC010000067.1:0-3323 GCA_043721755.1 Schlesneria sp. | reverse complement strand
GTTCGTGATGCAAGCCGTGGTCGATGCCTTGCGACTGACGCCGACGCTGCGGGCCGTGGTCTGCAACATTGAGATGCCGCCGGGGGTGTTGCTCGACCGGCAGTTGGCTCGGCTGTCGGGCGTGGACCTGACGACGATTCGCTATCGACGACTCACCGAAGAACACGCCGAGCGAATCGACGCGGGACTGAACACGCTCGACGAACTGGCGGAACGGCTGGCGTTCGTGCGTCCACCGTTCGACCTGACCAACATCGCAGGAGTGGCCGACGAGTTCGACGCCGGGCTGATCGTGCTGGACTACATCCAGAGAATTCAGCCGCCGGGTGAGCATGGCGACAAGCGCGGCTCGGTTGATGCGACGATGAGTCATCTGCGGGCGTTCGCTGATGCGGGGGTGGCTGTCATCGTGCTGTCGGCCGTGGGGCGCACGAAGGACAAGTCGGGCCGGTCGAGCTACTCGGGCGACGGGTTGAACCTCGCCTCGTTCCGCGAATCGAGCGAACTGGAGTTCGGGGCCGACGACGCCTTCATCCTCACGCCAGACGATGCGGCCGACGATGAAGTGATTCTGAGGCATCTCAAAAGCCGCAACGGCGAATGCCGCGACGTGCGGATGCTGTTCGACAAGCCGCATCAATCCTTCACGCCACTCGGCGAGGGCGAGCCGACCTCGACCGCGAAGCGCGAACCACGGGGCAAGCTCCAAGCCGCCATCGCGGACTTGTGGGGCCGAACATCTGCCGCCGATGACGACGCGGATCCATTTCAGTGGGGGGTGGACTGATGAACAACGGAACCAACGGACGCCCGCCCGTTCTGCCGGGTTGCTCGGTTCTGCCGCCGATGGAACCTCGACCAGCTCGACCGACATCAACCACGAACGGCAAGGGGAGCGAGAAGCCGAAGCGCACGGCGGCAACCTCAAACCGTTTCGGCGAACTCAATGCGTTCGTCGATTGTTCGATGAGTGAACTCAGCCGAGCGGAACTGGCAACGTGGCTCGTTCTGTGGCGAGACACAAAGCAGGGCACGGCGCGAACGTCGATGACGGACGTGGCTCGACGAATTGGAGCGAGCAAGCGAGCCGTGGTGGATGCCGTGTCGGGACTGGAGAAACGAGGCTTGCTGATCGTGGTCTACCGGGGCGGAATGCACCGTGGAATGAACGTCTACCGGGTGCAACCATTGGCCAAGCCGCCGCGCTAATGGGTGAAGTGGCTGGGTGAAGTACGCTTCACAGTACTAGGTGAAGTTTCCCGTCATTTATGGGTGAAGCGTACTTCACATATCCCATAAGGGACCATAAGGCGTCCGCCTGACTTGGAGTCTGCGGACGCAAAGACAGAAGATTGACCGCCCGCCCGTCCGCTTGTAGGATTCCTTCCACTATGACCAACAAACTGCCGATCTCTGAGATTCTGCGGGCTGCGATCAACGTCAGCGAACTCTCGTTCCTCGCCTTGGAGCGGGAGACGGGCGTTCTCCGACAAAGCCTAATGCCGTTCGCCCGTGGCACGGCGGGAATCAACATTGACGCGGCCGACAAGCTCGCCGTTTACTTTGGGCTGGAACTGCGACCGGCAACACGCAAAGCCCCAACGAAGCGGAAGGGGATTTGAACGATGGGAACCGTCTACCGCGCAACGTACACGAAGCCGATTCCCGCCGGGGCGGAGTTGTTCACTAAGAACGGCGAACGGTTCGCCCGGTGGAAGAACTCCAAGGGACGCAAGCAAGTCTCGCCCGTGACGACGGGGCAGGATGGAACTGACCGG
Source organism: Schlesneria sp. (assembly GCA_043721755.1). Taxonomy (GTDB): domain Bacteria; phylum Planctomycetota; class Planctomycetia; order Planctomycetales; family Planctomycetaceae; genus Schlesneria. The sequence continues at coordinate 1,545 of JAYSQC010000067.1, read as the reverse complement.
CTGGTTGTCGAGTCGCCCACCTACGTCGCGAAGTACCGGGACGGCTCGGGACTGGTCTGCAAAGTCTCGACCGGCTGTCGCGATGAGGATGCCGCACGAAGCGTACTCGGCAAACTGGAGCGGCGGGCCGAACTGGTCAAAGCCGAAGTCATCTCGGCGGGGGAAGCCGCGACCGCCGATCATCTGTGCGAACCGTTCGCCGATCACTTCGCCGCGTACCTGCTCACGCTGGGAACCAAGGACGTGTCCGCGAAGTACCTCACGGAAATCGAACGGGCAGCGAACCGCCTGACAAGGGATTGCCTGTTCGACCGACTCGGCGACATCGACTTGCATCCCGTCGAACGCTGGTTGACGGCTCGCAAGTCGGAAGGGATGTCGGCCAGCACTCGCAACGCCTACGCGGAAGCCCTGACGGGATTCTGCAATTGGGCCGTGGCGAACCGGCGGCTCGCCACGAATCCGCTCGCCCGGTTGGCCAAGGCCGACGAGAAGAGCGACCGGCGACGGCAACGGCGGGCGATGACCGAAGCCGAACTGCTCACGCTGCTGCAAGTGGCGCGGATGCGACCGCTCGCCGAGTTCGGCCGGGAAGCCATCCCCGTGGATGAGGACGAGACCGAAGCGAACGGCGAACAGACGAAGCGGTCGAACTGGACGAAAGCCGCGTTGACGCTGAACGGACTGCAACCGGCGGTCGAGCGGGCACGGGAGCGGCTGGCCGACAATCCCGAGTTCGTCGAGAAGCTGGAGCGGCTCGGGCGGGAGCGGGCGTTGATTTACAAGACGCTCGTCCTGACGGGGCTTCGCAAAGGGGAACTCGCATCACTCACCGTCGGACAATTGGAACTCGACGGGCCGATGCCGTTCGCCGTGTTGGACGCGGCCGACGAGAAGAACCGGCAAGGCTCGACGATCCCCCTACGTCACGACTTGGCGAACGATCTGAGGGAATGGTTGTCCGACACGCCGAACGCGGCAACGCTCAAGCTACGCAACGACAGGGGCCTTCGTGACAGCAAGCGACTGCTGTTCACCGTTCCCGCCGGGTTGGTGCGAATCCTCAACCGCGACTTGCAGGCCGCTGGGATCGACAAGGCCGACGAGAGAGGACGCACCATCGACGTTCACGCCTTGAGACATTCGTTCGGAACGCTGTTGTCCAAGGCGGGCGTTGCACCGCGCACAGCACAAGCTGCAATGCGTCACAGCAACATCGACATGACGATGAACGTCTACACCGATCCGAAGTTACTCGACGTTTACGGGGCGTTGAATTCGCTGCCGTCCCTCGACCTCGATTCCTCGCCATCGACAGAGCGGAACACGATGCGAGCGACCGGAACTGAAGACGGCATGTCTTCGGCGCTTGTACCGCTGCTTGTACCAAACTCTGGCAAACGGGGGCAATCTGTGTCGTTTGCTGTCATCTCATCGGATGATGCTGATGAGGAAGCAACGCCATCGGCCAGTGACGAAAACCTCACAATGCCAAGCGAAAAAGCCTTGCCCGCAGTGTTTGCGGGCAAGGCTTCCGATGTCGGG
>JAYSQC010000066.1:0-1996 GCA_043721755.1 Schlesneria sp. | reverse complement strand
CCCGACATCGGAAGCCTTGCCCGCAAACACTGCGGGCAAGGCTTTTTCGCTTGGCATTGTGAGGTTTTCGTCACTGGCCGATGGCGTTGCTTCCTCATCGGCATCGTCCGATGAGATGACAGCAAACGACACAGATTGCCCCCGTTCGCCAATGTTTGGTGCAAACGCTGGTGCAAACAAACTGACAGGATGTCTGAGGGGAGGCATGGTGACTTGAACGTCGGTCCCGGTGGCCCTCATCGTCTGGCGTTCGGTTGAGGGTGAGGCGTCGAGGTCGAGCGACGGCAGCGCATCCAACGCTCCGTACACGTCGAGCAGCTTCGGATCGGTGTCGATGTTCATTGTCAGGTCGATGACAAACCGTGTTGACAAGAGGGGCGATGAATCGGCAGGGCCAATGATCTTCTCGGACGCATCGAAGAGTGGCGGCGGAAGCTGCTGGATCTCACGAACCGGAATCAACTCGTCAGTTGCAAGATCGGGCCGCGGGCCGCGATCCGTCTGGAGTATCCAGCGCCCGACCAGGCTTGGAGCGGCCTCCTCGGTGGGGCCGATCTGACGTTCGCGTGGAAACGCGAACTGGTCCCCGATGCGAACGAGTCCGGTGATGACAACAACGAATCGCCTCAGTTGTCGCTGTTCGGATCGAAGGGGGAAGGACAGCAGCCGGTTGAGCCGCGCATCACGGTGGAGCAGTGCTTGGAATCGTGCGGGGTGAAGTTGCCGGTTGGTGGTAGCCCTGTCGCTCCGCGACTGGAAGCGAGAGCGCACGAATGGCGTTTGCCGTTCATTCGAGGTGACTCGACAGATTGATGTCCCCTGTTGATCGCGCCTCCTGTCGCGGAGCGACAGGGCGACCTTGTCCGAGCAGGGCGTCAACGTGTTGTTCGTCGCATTCGGCTTCCTCAAATGGTTTGAGGCGGAACACAGCGATGAACCACGTCTCTCGCCGTTGCTGCTGGTTCCGGTCTGTCTGGAGCGCATCGGGGCGACCGCACCTTGGTTCGAGTTTTGCACTTTTGGGAGTGCGGGGATTCATCACCGCTTTCATTTCTGGCTCTCCGCCATTCCTGTTGAAAATGGTGTCCCGTGAGCGGCATGGCGCTAGCCGCCGGTCGTTTTTGCCTACACCGGCGGCTAGCGCCATGCCGCTCACTCCAGCATCCAACACAAATGGCGGAGAGTTGAAAGTTGTACGACGTGAGCGGCATGGCGCTAGCCGCCGGTGATTTCCGGCATGACCGGCGGCTAGCGCCTGGCCGCTCACTGGTGTTGTCCAACAGGAGTGGCGGAAGAGCCCAATATCCTCAAAGAACACTGGCGAGCGAAGCCCCGCGCGAGTGGCACCCGGCGCTGCTGTTTGCCTTCGCGCCATTGCGTGTTACACGCGTCCGGGAATGCTAGACTAAAAAACCATAAAGAAACTCGGTGCCGAGGATGCAAGATGCCTATGAACGAATCCCCGCCGCGCCATTGATCAGATCGTTGAATACAAGAACGACCCCGGCAGCGGCTAGACCCGCAGGCAGTTGGCCCTCGCAGTAAGGATGAGTGAATGCTCGCGGCTCCATCCGTGACGAACCCCCGTCAGCGCATCATTGACCACGGCGAAGTCTTCACTCCGCCCGAACTGGTCAACCACATGCTCGATCTCGTCGCCCACGAGTGCGAGCGGATCGACTCTCGCTTTCTCGAACCGGCCTGCGGCGATGGCAACTTCCTCGCCGAAGTGCTGCGACGAAAGCTGCTGACCGTCGATAGGAAGCACGCCCGCAACTGTGACAAATGGGAGCGGGATGCCGTTCTCGCAGTTTGCAGTCTCTACGGCATCGATCTGCTGGCCGACAACATCGCCGCCTGCTGTGTGCGGCTGCTGGAGGTCGTTCGTGACGCTCACGCGGCCCGATTCAAGACCCCGCTGCCCGAGGCGGTCGCCCGTGCTGTGGCCTATATCCTGTCGAAAAACATCGTGCAGGGCGACGCCCTGACGCTCTGC
>JAYSQC010000065.1:0-10144 GCA_043721755.1 Schlesneria sp. | reverse complement strand
ACAACGAGCCCGACGCGCAAGCGAGGGCAAACCGTTGTCGAAAGTGAAGCCCTCGCTTGCGCGTCGGGCTCGTGATGAACCCCTCAAGACAAAGTTGTTCGACCCCAAGCCTTGTGGATGGTGGGCCGGCGCTCGAACTGAGCTGGTCCCACCCTACGTTGAAAGGGCGATGACCCTGCTCTCCAGACGTTCAACTGGACGGCTTCCGCCGCGCGGGCTAGAACTGCCGCGTGTGTTGTGACGGGTGTCGGCAACCTGTTCGCGGCGTCTGTTGCGTGCTGGTTTAAGGAGTTTTTTGCGATGAGAATTTTCGCGTGGTGGTCATGGAGTGCGTTGGCGTTGTTCTCGGTTTCGCCTCTGCTCGCGGCGAATGCTCCCGGAGATGCGGCTGATAAGGTTGAGGCTGTTGCCAAGAAAAAACTCTCGGTGGCTCATATCGAGATCACCGGCGGGTACTCGGAAGGGGTGAGTACACCGGGGTTGTTCGGCGATGTGGTCGAGACGCTTGGCACCGCCTTGCAGCGGCTGGACAAGGCGGCTCGTGATGAGAGCCTGGACGCCGTCATCCTGCACATCAGCGACCCGTCGATCGGTTGGGCGAAGCTCAACGAATTGCGAGTCGGCATCCAAAAGATGCGGGCCAAGGGACGCAAGGTCTACGCGTGGATGGAGAGCGCCGACACGAAGGGCTACCTGATCGCCGCTGCCTGCGATCAGATCGTGTTGCCCGAGTCGGGGATGCTCATGCTCCCCGGTTTGCGGGCTGAGGTCTCGTTCTACAAAAACCTATTCGACAAGCTGTCGATCGAACCGCAGATGCTCCGCGTCGGCGAATTCAAATCGGCGGCCGAACCATACAGCCGCTCGGAAATGAGTCCCGCTTTCCGCGAAGAGATGGAAGCGATTCTCGACGACTACTACCGGCAGATTGTCGAGACGATCTCGACCGGTCGCAAGCTGACTCCCGAGCAAGTGAAGGCGATCATCGACACCGGACTGCACACGGCCGCCGATGCGAAGAAGCTCGGGCTGATTGACGTGGTGGGCTATGAGGACGCCCTCGAGTCGCTCATCAAGGGCGAAGACAAAACGGCCGAAGTCAAAATCACGAAGGGCTACGGCAAGAAGAAGGTCGATACCGACTTCAGCGGCTTCACCGGCATGGCCAAGATGATGAACCTGATGATGGGCGTCGAACCGTCCACGCGCAAATCGACCGCCGCGAAGATCGCCGTCATCAACGCGACCGGCGCGATCATGTCGGGAGCCAGTTCGACCGACATGTTCTTCGGCGAACAGACGATGGGGTCGACCACGATGATCAAGGCGATCCGCCAAGCGCGAGATGACTCGACCGTGAAGGCCGTGGTGCTGCGAGTGGACAGCCCCGGCGGCAGCGCTCTGGCCAGCGACCTGATGTGGCATGAACTCGAAGCCCTCGACGGCAAGAAACCGTTCATTGTCAGCATGGGGGACACGGCCGCCAGCGGCGGCTACTACATCGCGATGGGTGCCGATCGCATCTTCGCCGAACCGGGAACGCTGACCGGTTCGATCGGCGTCGTCGGCGGCAAGATCGCTTTCCAGAAGTTCTACGAGAAGGTCGGCATCACGACGAGCGTCGTCATGCGCGGCAAGAACAGCGGTGTGTTGAGTACCACGACGGCCTTCACTGAGACCGAGCGAACCGCCATGCAGAAGATGCTGAACGACATCTACGCGCAGTTCACGACGAAGGCCGCTGCCGGTCGCAAGATGGATGTCGAGAAGCTGGAAAAGATGGCGCGCGGGCGCGTCTACACCGGATCGCAGGCACTGCAACTCGGCTTGGTCGATGAACTCGGCACACTCGCCGACGCGATCGCCTTCGCCAAGAAGTCGGCGGGGCTCGACCCCGATGCGAAAATGGAACGACTCGATCTCCCCAAGCCGACCAGCCCGTTTGAGGCTCTGTTCGGTCCCATCGATCCGAGTGCGACCAGCCTCGGTGTGACCGGCTCCGCGCTGCTGAAGTCGCTGCCCGAGGAAGTCGCCGCGCAACTGCGCGGCCTGAGTCTTTACGACCTGCTCGCCAAGGAACGAGTCCTCACGGTGTTGCCGTACCGCGTGCAGGTGAAGTGACGCGAGTCGTCGGCAATTCCTCGAAGTCCGGCTTTTCTGAAAGCCGGACTTCTTTGCTTGAAGCGTTGTCCCGAAATGAAGTCCGGCGAACAAAGCTAAGCCGGACTTCAGTCGGCGTCACTTCAGCCGGTATCTCCGTGAGGTCCTTTGATGTCACCGCTCTCTGCTGCCGGACAATCGCTCCTCGCTCGACGCGATTTTTTGTTTGATGCGAGTCGCGGGCTGAGTGGCCTCGCGCTGGCTGCACTCTTGGCCGGCGATGGCAAGCTGAACGCGAGTGATGACGCGAAGCGGCCGATTCGTCCGAGCGTTCGACCCGAAGCGCCGCTGGCCGCGCGGGAGGCTCACTTCGCACCGAAGGCGTCTCGCGTCGTGATGATCTTTTGTTCGGGAGCCGTCAGTCATCTCGATACGTGGGACTACAAGCCTGAGCTGGTGAAGCGCAGCGGCCAGCCGCTGCCGGGCCTCGAAAAATTGGTGACGTTTCAGGGGGAGAACGGGAACCTCGTCGCGCCGCAGTGGGAATTCAAGCCGCGCGGGGAGAGCGGCAAGATGATCTCGGAGTTGCTGCCGAATCTGGCGGCCCTCGCCGATGAGATGTGTTTTATTCATTCGATGACGGCCAAGAGCAACACGCACGGTCCGGCCGAGAACCAGATGAGCACCGGCTTCACGCTGGACGGTTTTCCGAGCATCGGCGCGTGGGTCAGCTATGCCCTCGGCAGCGACGCGAGCGATTTGCCGAGCTTTGTCGCCATCCCCGATCCGCGCGGTGTGCCGCAGGCGGCGTCCAACAACTGGAACAGCGCGTTCCTGCCCGCCGTCTTTCAGGGGACGCCCTTCAACGCTGACAAGCCAATTGCCAACTTGTCGCGCCCGCCAGAAATCTCCGCGCCGACGGAAGCCGCCACGCGCGACTTTCTCAAGCGGCTCAATGCCCGTCATCTCGAACTGCATCCGGGCGACACGGACCTCGCCGCGCGAATCGCCAGCTACGAACTGGCGGCGAAGCTGCAACTTCGCGCGGCGGAAGTTTCGGACCTGTCGGGCGAGAGCCTCGAAACGCAGACGCTGTACGGTCTGCACGACGCCAACAAAACGAAGGCCGGCTTCGGGCGAAATTGTTTGTTGGCGCGGCGACTGCTGGAACGGGGCGTTCGGTTTGTACAACTCTTCAACGGCGCGTACGCGATGGGTGAGGGGGTCGGCAACTGGGACGGACACAAGACGCTCAAGATGCAGTACGAGGTCCACGGCCCGATCCTCGACCAACCCGCCGCCGCGTTGCTGCGCGATCTCAAACGGACGGGCCTGCTCGAAGACACGCTCGTCGTCTGGGTGACGGAGTTCGGCCGGATGCCAACCTTCCAAAAGGGAGCCAGCGGCCGCGATCACAACCCGAAGGGTTTCACCGCGTGGCTCGCGGGAGCCGGCGTGAAGCGGGCCTTCAGCTACGGAGCGACCGACGACTTCGGACACACCGCCGTCGAGAAGGTCTCCACGATCTACGACCTGCACGCCACGATCCTGCACCTGTTGGGCCTCGATCACGAACGCCTCAGCTTCTACCACAACGGCATCGAACGCCGCCTGACCGACGTGCATGGGCATGTACTCCGGGACGTGTTGAGTTGAGCATGACCAGCCTGCTGCGTGTGAGGGGACTTCGCATTCTCATCGAGAACGTTTCATCACCTGTGTGCCCACTGTTCAAATTGCGTGGCTTTACCATGACTCATCGACTTCTGATCACTCTCGTTTTGGCTTCGCTTTCGGCGATTGAGGGACTCAGTGCCGAGCGGCCGTTGCTCCCGCCCGCCGCAGCGCGTGAGATCGACTTTGTGCGCGACATCCAGCCGATCTTTCGAGCGCGCTGTCTGTCGTGTCATGACGGGGCGAAGCAGCGCGGTGGGCTGCGGCTGGATCTGAAGTCTGCGGCGTTCAAAGGGGGGGAGACGTTTGCGTCCGCGATCATTCCCGGCAAATCGGCCGACAGTCCGCTCGTGCGGTTGGTCGCCGGACTCGAAGAGGGACTGCAGATGCCGCCCGAGGGAGAGCGGCTTTCAAGTGAGCAGGTCGGCTTGTTGCGTGCGTGGATCGATCAGGGAGCGAAGTGGCCCGACGAAGCGGCTGGCAAAGAGGACGCCGCGTTGCACTGGTCGTTCCGTCCCGTGAAGCGCCCCGAATTGCCGAGTGTCTCGCGCGACGATGCGTCTTGGTTGCGAAATCCGGTCGATGCGTTTGTCGCGTCGAAACTCGACGCGATGAAACCCGACGCATTTCGGAGCGGGGGACGTGAGTCCCCTGGATCGGCGACCAACACACATTTAGAGCCAAATCTCAGTTCGGCCGCACACTCAGGGGACTCACGTCCCCCGCTCCGAAATGCAGCCGAGGCGGATCGTGTGACGCTGCTTCGACGGCTGTCGTTCGATCTGGTTGGCTTGCCTCCCACACCCGATGAAATGGCCGAGTTCGTGGCTGACGCGCGGCCGGATGCTTACGAGCGACTCGTCGATCGGCTGCTTGCGTCGCCTCATTTTGGTGAGCGCTGGGCGCGGCACTGGCTCGACGTGGTCCGCTTTGCCGAAAGCGATGGCTTCGAGACGAATCAGCCTCGCCCCAATGCGTGGCCGTATCGCGACTACGTCATCCGTGCGTTCAACGACGACATGCCGTTCTCGCAGTTCGTCACCGAGCAGCTTGCGGGCGACATGCTCGGCGCGGACGAGGCGACCGGTTTCATCGTGGGCGGAACGTATGACCGCGTGAAGAGTCCCGATCCCGGCCTGACCGCTCAGCAACGCGCCGACGAACTGCACGACATGGTGAGCACCACCGGCAGCGCGTTCCTCGGTCTGACCGTCGGCTGCGCCCGCTGTCACAACCACAAATTCGACCCGATCTCGCAGGTCGATTACTACGCGATGAAGGCGGTCTTCGCGGGAGTGCAGCACGGCGAACGACCGCTCACGCAAATCAAGCCGGACCAACACCGCGAGCAACTCACCCGCGTGAAGGCCGAGTTGGACGAGATCGAACGCGCGCTGTGGGCCTTCGAGCCGGTGGCACGACTCCAACTAGGCGACTCCCTGCGTCCTGCCGTCCAGCGTCGCACCAACATCGATCGCTTCGCCCCCGCGCGCGCCAAGTTCGTTCGCTTCACCATCGACGAAACCAACGGCGGTTCGCAGCCGTGCCTCGACGAGGTGGAAGTTTTCACCGCTGAAGCCAAGCCGCGCAACGTCGCGCTGGCCGCTCACGGGACGAAGGTCACGTCGTCGTCCGACCTGCCCGGCTACGAGATTCACCAACTCAAACATGTCCACGACGGACGGTACGGCAACAGCGTGAGCTGGATTTCCAACGAGCCGGGTCGAGGTTGGGTGCTGTTCGAGTTGCCCGAGGCCATCGAAATCGACCGCGTGCTGTGGAGTCGCGACCGTCCGGCCGATGGCAAGTTCAGCGATCGCCTGGCGACGAAGTACCGCATCGAAATTGGCATGACCGCCGACAACCTGTATGTCGTCGCGACGGCCGATGATCGTCAGCCCTTCGGCAGCGCGGTGTCACCGCAGCCCGCGCGAGTGACATCGAATGAACGGGACCAAGCGGAAGCCAACCGACTCGGCGCACGACAAGTCTCGCTCCATGAGACGCTGCGCCAACTGACGGCGCTGCCGCAAGTCTATGCCGGACGCTTCGTGGCACCCGAACCGACGCACCGCTTCCATCGCGGCGATCCGCTGCAACCGAAGGAACCGGTCGCGCCGGCGAGCCTTGCGTCGTTCGGCTCAATGTGGCAGATGCCGCTCGACGCGCCCGACGTTTCACGCCGCCAGCAGTTGGCCCAGTGGATTACCGACCCGCAACATCCACTCACCGCGCGCGTCTTGGTGAACCGCTTCTGGCACTCCCATTTCGGCCAAGGCTTGGTCACGACCCCGAGCGATTTCGGACGCAACGGCGCACGGCCGTCACATCCTGAGTTGTTGGATTGGCTGGCCAGTGATTTTGGATTTTCGATGTCAGATTTGGGATGGAAGAACGAGCCGGAGTCCTCGTCCCCTTCGTCTTCCAATCCAAAATCCAAAATCACAAATCCAAAATCGCCCAAGCGCCTCCACCGCCTGATTGTCACTTCGGCCACCTATCGCCAGAACAGCGCGGCGCGGGCCGACGCGATGCAGGCCGACGCCGGAACGCGGCTGCTGTGGCGCTATCCGCCCCGGCGGTTGGAGGCCGAGCCGCTGCGCGATGCGATCCTCGCCGTGTGCGGCAACCTCGACGATCGCATGGGCGGGCCGGGCTTCGATCTGTTTGAACCGAACACGAACTACGTGAAGGTCTACAACTCGAAGAAAGAGTTCGGCGCGGCCGACTGGCGACGCATGGTCTATCAGGCCAAGCCGAGGATGCAGCTCGACGACACCTTCGGCCAGTTTGATTGCCCCGATGCGGGCCAGATCACGCCGAAACGGACCAGTTCCATCACGGCACTCCAAGCGTTGAACCTGCTCAACAGCCGCTTCATCGTCCAACAGTCGGCTCTTTTCGCGAGCCGTCTTGAACGCGAGGCTGGCGCGGATGTGATCGCCCAAGTCTGTCGGGCCTACTCACTGGCGTTTCTTCGACTCCCGACCGACGACGAGCAGATCGCCGCGACTCAGTTCGTGAACGATCACGGTCTGACAGCCCTCTGCCGCGCACTGCTCAATACGAACGAGTTCCTGTTCGTGTTTTGAGGCCGGGGCCGACAGACATCTCGCGGCCACCCATGAGAGGTTCGAGGCGAGCCGTGTGCCGTCAGGCCACGGGTTTCCGGCAACGAATCAGAACCCGCGGCCTGACGGCGAGCGGCTCGCCAAGGTCTCACTTTGGAAAGTAGTAGGCACATTCCATGTGCCGTAACCTGCGAAATGCGGACGGCACACGGAGTGTGCCTGCTACTTTGCGGGCAACGTGAGTGCCATTGGGCGTCAGCCCCCGGTTCTTCCGAAGAGGGCTGACGCCCAAGAATCGGGGGGCTGACGCCGCCCCGCTCAGATGTCTCATCACGGACCGCGTGAGGTGTAAAAACCCAATCAGCTTGAGTGATCGCTCTCGCTTTCGGTGGCGGTGGTCGTTCGACGCGAAGAGACTCGCATCAGCAGCACGATCGCCATGAGGCCGCAACACGCGCCGAGGACATCGGCGCACCAATCGGCCACGTCGGCACTGCGACCGACGAACTTCTGTGTGATCTCATCGAAGGCACCGTAACACGCGAGAAAGCCCGCCCGCCCGACTACGGTGGGCCACCGGAACTCCCCCAAACTCGCCCGCAGTCCCATGAGCAACGCGCCGAGAATCGAGTAGCCGAGGAAGTGCAGCACCTTGTCTCCACCACGCGGGATCACGCCGGGTGGGATCGGCATGTGCGTCCCCAGAAACGCAACCAGCGTGTACGACACCAAGGCCACGGCCAGCAGCATCCGTAAACGACGACGCGGCGGAGGGGCCTTCGAGTCAGTGGCGGTTGAGAGCGGTAGCGCGTCCATGCGGGGTCTCTTCTCCATGAGCTATAGGAACCCGTTCCTAGAGGGCATTTCAAAACCTGTTTTTGCCTCGGACAACTAGCCCGACGCGCAAGCGAGGGCTGGGCCTTCGATGAGGGTGAGGCCCTCGCTTGCGCGTCGGGCTAGTTTTGAAATGCCCTCGACTCACATTTCGGGATACGGCTGCGTCAGGCGGTACTTCGGGTGCTTTTCGAGGTACGCGGCGATGCGATCCGTGCGTGAGATGCCGACGGGCAGGAAGTCGAGCGCCTGTTGAAGGCGTTCGTCCGGCTCGGCACAACTGAAACGCAGGAAGCCGCCGCCCGCGTCGCCGAAGCATTCGCCTCCCAGGCAGGCGACTCCGAATTTGTCGTCGGCTCCTTCGAGCAGATAGAGCGCCAGGCCGTGGCTGGTGATGCCGAGCCGGTTGCAAACGGGAGCCACGTTCGGAAAGACGTAGAACGTCGCGGCGGGGTCGAGCGAATGGAAGCCGTCCAGCTTGTTGAGGCCGTTCGTCAGCAGTTCGACCTTCTTGCGGAACTTCTGCATGACCGAGTCGCGTTCGGTGGTGTCGCGTTCGAGAGCCGCTTTCCCGGCGAGTTGCACCAGCGGCGGAGTACACGACAGCGTGGTGTTGATCATCTTGCCGATCGCATCGGAAACCTCGGCCGATGCCACCGAGAAGCCGAGCCGCCAGCCGCTCATGCTGTAGCTCTTGCTGAACGTGTACGCGGCCACGGACCGTTCGAGCATCCCCGGCTCGGACAGCAGCGATTCGTGCGTCCCCTTCCAAACCATGTGGCAGTACGGCTCATCACTGAAGACGGCGACATTCGTCCCGCGCAGCAGGTCGGCCACGTCGCGCAGGTCTTGCCGCGTCATCACGCCGCCGGTTGGATTGTGTGGCGAGTTGAAGAAGATCGCCTTCGGAGCCTTGTCCGTTTTGAGGAAGTTCTCAATCGCCGACATCTCGGGCCGGAAGCCGTTCGATTGCTTGAGCGGTGCGAGGACAGGCCGCGCGTTGCGTCGCAGGATGTTCGGTAGATACGTCGGGAAATACGGGCTGAAGACCAGCACACCGTCATCGGGGTTGAGGAACGCCTCGCAGAAGTATTGCTCGAACACTTTGGCCCCCGGCGCGACGACGATGTTCGCCGCCTCAGCCGGAATGTTGAACTCGTGCTTCACGAACCGGGCGGCCGCCTCACGGAACTCGGGCAGGCCGGGCGAGGGGCAGTAGTGCGACTTGTTCTGCTGAATGGCCTCCACCCCGGACGCCTTCGCCGACGCGGTGCTGTCGAACGGGCTGTCCCCAATCTCTAGTTCGACGACGTCCTTGCCGGTCGCCTTCAGCGCCTTGGCCACCGCCAACACATTGAAGGCCGTTTCGACAGAGAGAGACTTGGCGAATTCACTGAGCTGCACGGGCATCGTTGTCACCTGTTAACGTGGTTGATGATGGGGCATGGCTGGTGGTTGGAAGCGAAGAGCCGCGACACGTTTGCGGAGAGGCACTCGCACGAAGGATATTTGAATCGGTCAGCTACAGGCCCGGTTGAATGAACTCATCCCAACTGCTGCAGTCGATGACACGATCGGCCATCTCTTCAAGACGCTCAACCGACGTGATGGCTTCCAAGAATTCGGCCACACCCACGGGGATGCCGCCCCAGCGACGCGACCCCAGACGCCGGATGAGTGTTCGCGCCTCGTTCGCTCGGCCCCGAGACAACCCCTGAGCAATTCCCTTGGCCAGTCCCCGTTCCGTTGCGTCGTCTTCGCGAGCGGCTTGATCGCGTTCAAATCTCAACCGGGCTTCGTACCGTTCTCGTTCTTTATCCGTTTGGGCGAGCATGGCTAAGGTTCCTGTCGCTTGAAGAAACTCGGGGGCATTCAAAAACGAGGGGATCGTGGCAGGATCCCATTCGTCACCGTGTCTGAGGAAGTAAGTCCATCGGTCGGCATCGTCCTCGATGGGTTCGGACATGTCGAGAAACTTCGGCAGTTCGACGAGATGGATCAGGAACTGGTCGGTGAACCGTCCGCCATGCCTGGGGTCGATCAATTCAAACCGGCTGTGATAGCAGGGCATCCGCGGAAACAAGATCGGGTTCACGAAACAGATCACGATGACCGGTCGCAGATTGGAAAACTTCTCTCCCTCGGAAATCTGCTGCGAGTAGTGTTTGGCCCCGTAAAACAACAGCCGTTCTGGGAACGAAGCGTGTCCGAAGAGCTGCATCTCAATCAGGTATTCGCGGCCCGCCTCATCGCGTGCCTTGATGTCGAGAATCGAGAGCTTGTCCTCTTCCACATCCTTGTCGCTGAAAGGGTTCAGCAGTTGAACGTGTTGAATTCGGCTTGGCAGGGAATCGGCGAGTAACGAGTTAGGTCGTGTGGACATTGCCTCAATCGAAGCAAAACTTTGGCAAGACAAGTAGGCTTGGCTGAGTGGCGAATGAGTTTGACTGACATGTAGCTCGGAG
>JAYSQC010000064.1:0-4270 GCA_043721755.1 Schlesneria sp. | reverse complement strand
AGCGCCGCATTGCTTTCGTGAATGGTGGCCCACAGGTTGCCCTTGACGACACCGTGCAATTGAAAGCCCTGGCGGGTCGTGATCCGCAAGGTGCCGCTGACCAGCCGCTCGCCCAAGCTCAATTCCGTCAGGAACTGTTCGGCCGTAATCTTCCCGCCCGGCACCTTGAGACGGATCATGAAGCTGTAGGATTTGTCGTCACCGGGCTGGCGATGTTTGCGCGCATCGCGGTCGTCCTGCTGATAGGTCCCGTGGAACTTCAACAGTCCGATATCGCCGGAACCGAACTTCGGCGTGTCCCGGGCGAGTTCCTCAGCGATGCTGCCGCGCAGGAAGTTGCTGGCCTCCTTGACGATTTCCTGCTTCGTTTTTTTGCGTTCTTCGGCCATCGTAGATCAGTCCCGATAACGGTTGCTGGACGTTTTCGACAAAAGTCGGAATCAGGTGAGCCGGGCGGCGTAAGCCCCCGGATTTGTAGCTGTAATCGCAAGAGTCCGGGGGCTTACGCCGCCCGGCTCACCACTTCTGTCGGATGCGTCAGAGTCGGGTCCAACCGTCTGCACGGATTATCGGGCCTCGCTCGTGCGTGAGTTCTCCCCGCAATGAGAAACGTAGCTCGCAATCGCAGCCTCGGCGGGACAATGTTGTGAAAAGGCAACATTGCCATTGCCGACAGACGTTGGCGAGTCGCGTGAGTTCGACCTATGTCGGTCACGTCAGCATTACCCGCGTTGCTTGAGAAGAGGAGCGGTCAATGTGGACAAAGACACTCGTTGCAGACCGTGTTCGTCGAAGTTGGCCGGGTCGAGCCAGCGCGAGAAGGCGATCTGAAGAGCCGGCCATTCTTGATCGATGGCGGCGTACCAAGCCGTGTCACGGTTTCTTCCTTTGAAGACGGCGGCTTGGCGGAAGACTCCTTCAAACGACAGGCCGAGTCGCTGCGCTGCGCGGCGAGACGGCTCGTTCAATGCGTTGCACTTCCACTCGTACCGGCGGTAGCCGAGGCCGAACGCGCGGTCCATCATCAGAAACATGGCCTCGGTAGCGGCGGGGTTTTGTTGGAGCAGCGGCGAGAAATTCAGATGCCCGACCTCAATCGAACCGTGTCGCGGATCGATCCGCAGATAGCTGGCCACTCCCACCGCCGTGCCGTGCGCCTTGTCGATGATGGCGAAGAACAAGGGATCATTCTTGGAAGGCGACTCGCTCAGCCAGACGAAAAAGTCTTCCAACGTGGCAAACGGCCCGTAGGGCAGATACGTCCAGTTACGACCATCCACATCAAGGCTGTTCGCCTCATGGAGTTCGCTGGCGTGACGAACCTGATCGAGAGCTTCCAACCGGCAAAAGGCACCTTCCATCGTGTCATGAGACGGAAGCGCCGGCGGCTTCCAATTGGACACCAACTGTCCCAGCGGCTGCCCCAACGGATTCGTCTCGTGCGCCAAGATCAGTTCCCAGTCTACTTGGGCCGTTTCCACTGACCGCCGAGTCAACGACACGGCCCGATGAGTCGTCGGCTACGAACCTTCAGCTACGCGCCCGCTTGATGAATCTCACCGATGGTTCGTTCAAGCAGGTCGTACCACTGATCCCGTACCTGCATACAATCGGCAAGAGTAAGAGGTTTACCAGCACGCCTGACAGTCCATCGAAAGGGTTGAGAACTTCGATCGACGCTTCCTTCGGAAAACAACTTCGCAAACGCATCGTAGTACGCGTCAACTTGCCGCTCGATCCCCAACTCCCGCCCGCGCCGTGCCAACGAAACGTTTTGCACCGTACCATTTCGTTTGAAAACCGCGAACGTGAATTGGCCGTCCTCAGACTTCAGTTTGAGGGAATTGTCCCCCGGTTCAGCGACAAGGCCCAGCCGCTCTACCTTGGCGAAAAAATCTTGCAGCGCATCCACGTCCGCTGGTGCTGCTTGCACGGTTTCATAAAACACCTGCTCGCTGATCCGAGTGCGTTTAGTCTCGTCTTTACCCGGTGTCTTCGGTGGCTCAACTACGATACCCGCGCCT
Organism: Schlesneria sp.; assembly: GCA_043721755.1. Lineage (GTDB taxonomy): Bacteria > Planctomycetota > Planctomycetia > Planctomycetales > Planctomycetaceae > Schlesneria. The sequence continues at coordinate 2,246 of JAYSQC010000064.1, read as the reverse complement.
TCAACACGCACCACCAATCGCTCGACTTCCACAGTACGACAGAGAATCCGCGGCTGAACAAGCACCCGCGAGTCGTCATTGCCAGGCAGCCTGTACACCGCCGTCTCGACGAGGGCGAAGCTGAAATTGAGATGCGCATGGACTTGAAGAAAACGACCAAGCTCTTCGACACTCTCTCGAATCCCGTCTCCGACGATCAGGAGAAGAAATCGACCACGCCGCAAGTTTGCTGTGACAGCGTCGATATACGCTGACTCGTCAAAATCTTCTGTATTTGCGCGTAGCTGTTCCAGTGGATCAACTGATGTGTGTCGAGAGTGTTGAACCGCCTCCATGAGCTCGGAGTAAGTCCATCGGGTGAACTCTTTCGCGTAGTCGAGGAGTTGACCAACTACCTCGCGACGAGCCTCGGGATTCCGCCACAGTTTGCACTCAACGAGCGTCAGAAGCCCGAAAGGGTTCGTAAAGAGCAGATCGAGTGGCCCGACTGGCGTAGGCAACTCTCGACATAGGCGATGGAGCGGGCCAAAGGCTGGCTCGATCTCGCTGATCGGCAGCAACTCTGGGTGATCGAAGATCAGGCGCTGCAGCCATGCTTCATTGAATCTGTCGTTGGTGCCTGCGAGAGGCACCCGCTCAAGGATCTCTGGCGCTGGCCCATCTGACGAGAGCGAGACAACGGCGGGGCGGGCGTGCTGGAAGCTCATTGTCTCTCGATGCAAAGTGATGGAGGGTGCATGGCCGATTCAATCAGCGGCATGTCTTGACGTGAACAATCATGAATGAGGCCGGTAAGTCGGCCCTACAAGAGTAAAACACTCAAGGAAATCATGCCGCAATTGACTCGGGCGAACCGCCTTGGCGGTGACGCGTGGTGAGCAGATGGATTGCGGCGGTGAGGCCGTGCAGGGCATCGTCGATCTGGGCGGTTTGGTGCAGCACGCGGAGGTTGTCACTGAGGGACTGTTGCAGTTCGGTCAGCTTCCCTTCGCCGTGCGAGATGGCTTGCAGCGTCCGACCGATCTCTTTGAAGTCGTCTCGCAGCAGTCCGACGCCTTGGAGCGTCTTTTCAATGTGCGTCAGGTGGTGGCTCTGTCGGTTTTCGACTTGAGTCAGCATGTTGAGCAGTCGGTTGTCGCTCTGAGTGTCGAGCGATTCGTGTCGCTGTTCGAGGACATTCAGCGCCGTGGTCCACGCGGCCGCTTCTTGTTTCTGGCGGTCGTCGAACCGTTGGAAGAGGCGTTCCATGCTTTGAGTCCAGATGGCAACTTGACGATCGAACGTCGCGGCCATGATGCGCAGCGCGTCGTCGTTCGCCGCTTGAACCATGCTTAGAAACGGCGTGAGGTTCGCGTGTTTCACCTCGAAGCGATTGAGCAGTTCGCGTTCGATGAAGCGGTCGATAAAGCCGTCGAAACTGTGTTCGATCCGTTCGCAGACAAACAGCGCGAACATCATCGTCATGGCCGTGGCCAGCGCGACGGTCGTCGTGTTGAACGCTTCGCCCATCTCGGACACGACGACGGGGAGCCGATCGGCCATCTCGTCAAACGAGATGCCGCTGAGTGCCGTGCCGAAGTGAACGACCGTCCCCAGAAACCCGAGGACCGGGCTGATGGCGATGATGAACCGGACGAGCGAATAGCGGGCGTGAGTCGCGTCCTCGCCCCGATTGGACAAGTAGTTCAGATGCTCGCGGTAGTCTTCGGCCGAACCGTTCTCAATCACGTAGCCGAGAGCCTGCGCGACGCGCTGCCCGATCTTCGATTCGATCAGCCAGAGCGGCTTGGCTTGAACCGTTTTCAACATCTCGTGCGCGTGAGCCACCGGTTCGCGGACGGTTCGCGGTGGCAACCACGTCTCGCGCAGAGCCAGGCTTTCACGCGGGAATGAAAACGTCTTCAGGACGATGTCGGCGATCCCCCAGAAGAACAGCGCCACGATGACGTAATCCACGGGATGCTCGGTGGCATAACGTGCCAACAGCGTGTCGTGAAACGACGGCTGAAGCACGATCCCGTAGAAGATCGTCGTGCAGGCCGCGCCGAGGATCAGCGACAGGTCCAACGTCTTGAGAATGGCGGGTTTGAATTTGTTGAGCATTGTGATCTCGATTCGTGGTGGACTGATTTTCAATTCGAGCGTCTTGGGCGTCAGCCCGCTTTCGCATTTCGGAGCGGGGCGGCGTTAGCCCCCTGGTTCTTTGAAAACTGGCTGACGCCGAAGAACCAGGGGGCTAACGCCGC
>JAYSQC010000063.1:0-29248 GCA_043721755.1 Schlesneria sp. | reverse complement strand
TCAAACGCAACTGCTGATCACGGCAGAGGTCTTCACGCGCGACAAGCTGGCGTCTGAAAAACGAGTCGTGTTTTCACGCGAAGTGACGTTTGAAGACTGAGACACTTCCGCAAGGCAGACGCGGCGGCGGTGAGAAGCGTTCATAAGAGCTGGAGCGAGCCAAGCCATGAGCGATCTCGCCCGCATCTTGTGGTTCGAGACGTGGTGGTCGTGGTTGCGACCTCCGGGCGAACCGTATCTGTGGACCGACTACGCCTGTCGCGGCTTCAACTTCGTCGAAGCGGCGGCGTGGTTCGTCTTCGCGGCGTTGGTCCTGCGCCGCTGGTGTCGCTGCCACCGGTCGGGCTTTGAATTGGCGTACGCTCTCGCCTTCCTCCTGCTCGGTGTGTCGGACGTGATCGAAGCGTGGTGGCTGACCTCGTGGCTGTTGTGGTGGAAGGGGCTGAACCTGATCGCCCTGTTCCGGCTGAGACAGCTCGTGCTGAAGCGGCATTACCCCGACTCGAAGCTGTACTGAGTCTGCATCGCGTGGAGATTCCTCGCGCGGGTTGGTCTAATCGCGACCCACTGCACCAGTTCGTTTCACCGCGTGGGCAGTGATGGACATCTGAGCGGGGCGGCGTAAGCCCCCCGGTTCTTGGGCGTAAGCCCTCACTGGAAGAGCCCGGGGGCTAACGCCGCCCCGCTCAGAAATGCCTCGCTCTTGCCCACGCGGTGAAACGAGTTCGCTCCGACTGGTGCAGGCTCGTGCAATCCGCTTTCCTTCCACGATCACCCACCATGCACGCCGTCGAGTTCCTCAAGCAGCCTCCCACTGAAGTCCCGCCCGTCGCCGTGTTGTCGGGGGGACAGCGGCATTTGAAGCAGGCGGCGCTGGCGATCATCAAGCGGATCGTCCTCGACGACGATGACACGTCGCTGACGAAGTTCGCGGGGAAGGACACGGACCTGCAATCGGTCACGGATGAGTTGCGCACGATCTCGATGTGGAGCGACCGCCGGTTGGTCGTCGTCGAAGACGCGGATGAGTTCGTCACGAAGTACCGCGCGTCGCTGGAAAAGTACGTCGAGAAACCCGCCAAGAAATCGGTGCTGGTCCTCGACGTGAAGTCGTGGCCGAAGACGACTCGGCTAGCGAAGCTCGTCGCCAAAGCGGGCCTCGATGTCGAGTGCTCGGAGTTGAAAGGGGCACAACTCACCAAGTGGTTGCTCGACACGGCCCGCGACTCGTACCAGCAGACCCTCGCGCGCGATGCCGCCGCGCTGCTGATCGAACTCGTGGGGGAAGACCTCGGGCTGCTCGATCAGGAGTTGAATAAGCTCGCGTCGTATGTCGGTGCGGGAGGCAAGATCGAAGTCAAGGACGTGCAGACGCTGGTCGGTGGCTGGCGGACCGAGACGACGTGGGCGATGACCGATGCCGTGCGAGACAACGATCTGGCGTTTGCGATCGACGCGCTCGATCAGTTGCTCGTCGCGGGCGAAGCGGGACCGAAGCTGCTCGGCGGGATTTCGTATGTCTTCAAGAAGTTCGCGCAGGCGACCGATCTCTCGCGATCGCAACAGCTCGATCAAGCCCTGCGCGGAGCGGGAGTCTTCCCGCAGGCGGTCGGTGCCAGTTCGGCCTACCTCCGCCGCATCGGCCGCGTGAAAGCCGAACGGATTCTCAACGTCCTCTTGGAAACCGAAGCGGGGCTCAAGGGGGGAAGCCGACTTCCGGAACGATTGCAGCTCGAACAATTGCTGTTGCAGTTGGCGGGGCGGACTTAAACTGCTCGAAACCAAAGTCGCCTTCATCGCTCCGCGTGAAGGAAGCCGATGGGTGTAGAGCGATGATGATGCCATTCCATGTTGGACTCGCGCTCGGCTCCCTTCACGCGGAGCGATGAAGGCTACTTTCAGGTGACCAACATGCGCGCAGCTCGACAACATTTTGAAACCTAGTAGTACAAACGAACCTCACTTTTCGAACGATGCTTGATCCAGATTCAATCCGAGGCATCCGATGACGACACTGACCATCACCCCCGAGCAACTCACCCGCTTCCACGAGGACGGCTACATCGTCGTGCCGAATCTGCTCGATGCCGAGGAGATCGAACTGCTCCGCAACATCGCGAAAGCCGACTTGGCCCTCGAACGCGACGCGGGGAGCCGTGCCGATGGCGAGGGGGGCGCGGTGAAGCTCGTCGTGCGGAATGACTTGCCCGACGACACGATTTACGGCGCGATCGTCCGCAGCCGGCGAATCGTCGCCGCGATGGAGCAACTGCTCGGTGACGAGGTCTATCACTACCATCACAAGATGATCCTGAAGGAGGCCCGCGTCGGCGGGGCGTGGGCTTGGCATCAGGATTACGGCTATTGGTATGGCAACGGGTGTCTCTTCCCCGACATGGGGAGCTGCATGATCGCCGTCGATCGCGCGACGACCGAGAACGGCTGCCTGCAAGTCCTCAAACGCTCACACCTCTTGGGGCGCATGGATCACGGCAAGATCGGCGATCAAACGGGAGCCGATCCCGAGCGAGTGGCCGCCGCGTTGGAACGGCTCGAACTGGTCTACTGCGAACTCGAACCGGGTGCGGCGATCTTCTTCCACGCGAACACACTCCACCGCTCCGACCAGAACAAAAGCGAACACCCGCGCTGGGCGTTCATCGCCTGCTACAACACGAAACACAACGACCCATACAAGGACTCGAAGCACCCGCGCTACAGCCCGCTCGAAACGTGGGAGGACGCACGGGTGAGTGAGATCGGACGGCAACAGTGGGCGAAGATGACGGTGGGTGATGGACGCTAGAGGAGCCACTTTTGGGAAGAGGGAGTGCGAAGTGAAAAGTGATTAGTGCAAAGTGGAAGAGGGACAAACACGTTTTGGATTTTGAAGTCGGCCTGCGTGCGAGTGGCCAAGCCGTCGTTGCAGCACGCGAGATCGCAGATCAACGGCTGTTCATTTTGCACGTTGCACTTTTCACTTTGCACTGATTCTTAAATCAATCAATTTAGTGAGTGAGTTCCATGATTCCCGACATACCACGGCTCAACCGAGACCAGTACTACCAGCTCTACGAGAACGGTCTGTTCAGCGACGTTCGTGTGGAGTTGGTGGACGGCTATCTGATTGACAAGGGGAAGCAAACTCCCGCTCATGCTGCCGCTGTCTGCCTGGCTCACGCTGTGTTGCGAGAGCTGTTTTCCGACGGGTGGTGGTGCCGAAATCAGTCGCCACTGCATCTGACGGAGTTCTCGGAGCCGGACATTGATGTCGCCGTGGTTCGCGGCAACGTGAGAGACTTTGCCGACCACCCTACGTCTGCCGAGTTGGCTGTCGAGATCAGCGACAACAGCCTGACTTATGACACAACGACGAAGGGGGGACTCTACGCTCAGGCCCTGATCCCCGAGTATTGGGTTGTCGATCTGGTCCATCGCCAGTTGGTCGTTCACCGTCAACCCAAGCGGCCTCGTTCGGGAGCGGCACGCTACGAAGAGGTTGCCGTCTACGAGGCCGATGCCGTGGTGAAGCCGCTCGCCAAACCCAACGCTTCGGTCAAGGTGGCCGATCTGTTGCCGTGATGATCTTTCACCACTCCGCTCCGGAACGATTCATGCAACCACAGTTCGTCTTGGTTGGGTTTCTTGTCCTGCTTGGACTTGGACAGAACGCGCGCGGTGCAGAGCCAGCCGATCCCGTCGCCTTCAAGCATGCGCGCGTGATTGATGTTTGGGAGGCTTACGCGGACAGGCTCACGTTTGGCCAGGGGCAGACGCTCGCGCTGCTCGATGATGGTTGCAAACTGTCGCTGCCCGAGTGGTCGCAGTCGGACGGTGATCTCCCCAAGGTGCGTGTCTCGTACGACAGCGTCGATGACGACGACGACCCCAAGCACGAAGGACGCGGCTACCACGGTTCGACGATCGGAATTCCTTCGTCGGTGAACTACAAAGGGAAGCGGGGCGTCGCGTTTAACAATCAAGTGGCGGTCGTGCGGGCGCTCGAGTGTTGTCACTGCAATGTCTCCGACAGCAAGACGCTCGCGGCGGGATTGCAATGGGTGATCGACCATCACGAACGGCACCGTATCACGGCGATCAACCTCGCCCCCGTCGATGACCTCGAACACGCTGAGCCGGTCGCCACCGTGATCGATGCGAAACTCAAACGACTCCGCGAACTCGGCATCTGGGTCAGCGCTCCGGCAGGCAATCACAACTTCTCGAAAGGAATCTCGTGGCCCGCATGCCAGCCCAACTGCTTCGCCATCGGCGCGGTGAAGCCCGGCAAAGATGAGGTCCACCTCGACCGACACGCCAAGCTCGATCTGGTCGTTCCGGCCTCAGCGACCTCGTCGTCAAACGCCATCGTCTGCGGCACCGTTCTGTTGCTGCGCGAGGCGATCGACAAGTCTGGCTACGACTGGAAACAGGACGGCCCGAACCGCGCTGCGGCAATGCTGACCATCCTGCAAAAGACCGGGACTGAGGTCCACGATCCCACCAGCCAACTGACCTTCCGTCGGCTCGACGTGAAAGCGGCGCTCGACCATGTGTTTGAACGTGGGCGGCGATGAAGTTCCCATCGCGAGGTGAAACTACCCGATGGGGGTCAGGCACCGCAGAATTCCGAATTGGTGGGAGAAAACTTCCATCACGAACAAAGCCGCAGCCCGTCAATTCGGAATTCTGCGGTGCCTGACCCCTGGCTTCGATCCGAACATTTTTCCCTGCGAGGTTCCTTCCACCATGTCACGCACCCTCGACCGTCGCCGTTTCTTGAGTCTCGCCGCGACCGGGACCGCCGCCGTATTCTGCTCTCCGGTGATGAAAGGGCTTCGCCTGCATGCGGCCGAGCGACCGAAGCTGCCGGTCGCGGCAGTCGTCACCGTGTATCGCGACTTCAGCCACACCGATGTGCTCGTCGGCAAGATTCTCGAAGGCTGGCAGCAGGATGGTGGGGTCGGTCCCGATCTCAAGCTGGTCTCGATGTACGTCGATCAGGTGGACGACAAGGACATGAGCCGCAAGATGGCGGACAAGCATGGCTTCCAGATTGCCCGCACGATTGATGAGGCGATCACGCTCGGCACCGATCAAGTCCAGGTGGCGGGCGTGTTGAGCATCGGCGAACACGGCGACTATCCGTACACGCCTGACACCAAACAGCAGATGTATCCGCGACGGCGGTTTTTCGAGGGAATCGCCGCCGCGTTTCAGCGAGGCGGCAAGGTCGTACCCGTCTTCAACGACAAGCACCTCGGGTACAAATGGGACGATGCCAAGTTCATGTACGACACGGCGCGCGAGCGAAAGATTCCGTTCCTCGCCGGATCGTCGGTTCCGGTCGCCTGGCGTTTCCCTACGCTGGAACTGGACCGCACTGATGAAATCGAAAATGTCGTGACCGTCGGTTGGGACGGCCTGGAAATTTATGGCATCCACGCTCTCGAAGCCCACCAGGCGATGATCGAACGGCGACGCGGTGGCGAAGCGGGAATCGTCGCCGTTCAAGCTCTTCAAGGCGACGCGATTTATCGGGCAGCAGAGGAAGGTCGCTGGTCGGTGGACCTCTTCAAAACCGCACTGGCCACACTCCCCGGCCCGCCGAAGTCTGATCCCGATTGGACTAAGCAGAAAGGGGCCGCGATGTACTTGCTCGAACACAAGGACGGTTTGAAATCAGCGGTCGCCATGACCGGGTCACTCACGCCCGAGTTCGCGTTTGCCGCCCAAGTGAAGGGCCGAGCCGAGCCGGTCGCGACTTGGATCCGCCTCCAAGACGGCCGCCCGTTCGGCCACTTCGCGCAGCTCCTGAAGGCGTTTGAAGAAACCGTTCACTCGGGTCGAGCGGTCTATCCCGTCGAACGGACGCTGCTGACCACGGGAACACTCGATCGCCTAATGCACAGCCTCGCGCAAGGCGGTCCGCGCTTCGAGACACCCGAACTCGCCATCGCCTACCAGCCGACGGACTGGCCGTATGCCAATCATCCTCAAACCCGGCTGGTATTGCCCGATCTCAAATGAGTGGCAGCGATACCTCGCGCGGTCCGTGAAGAGACCTCTGAGCGGGGCGGCGTCAGCCCCCCGGTTCTTGGGCGTTAGCCCCTCCTGATTCTTTGAAAACGGGCTGACGCCCAAGAGCTAGGGGGCTGACGCCGCCCCGCTCAGAAACGTCCCACTCTCCCCCGCACGCGGGGGATGTTTTTGCTTATCGGAACTTGATCGCGGCGAACTCGCGCATGCGGTTGGTGATGGCCGGTTCGACGGGGAGGCGTTCCATCGAGCTGGCTCCGTAAAAGCCGACGATCCCCTCGGTGTGGTCGAGGATGTATTGAGCGTCCTCGGGTTCGGCGATCGGGCCGCCGTGGCAGAGGACCAGGATGTCGGGCTTCACGCGCGTGGCCGCGTCGTGCATCGACTGGCAGCGCCGGGCCGCCTCTTCGAGCGTCACGGCCGAGGTCGCGCCGATCATCCCCTTCGTGGTCAGGCCCATGTGTGGGATCAGGATGTCGGCTCCCGCCTTGGCCATCGCGGTCGCCTCATCGTCGTTGAAGCAGTACGGTGTGGTGAGCAACCCCAACTCGCGAGCCATCCGGATCATGTCGACTTCCAACCCGTAGCCCATCCCGGTCTCTTCGAGTCCCACGCGGAAGTTGCCATCGAACAGGCCGACCGTCGGAAAGTTTTGCACGCCCGAGAAGCCCGCCGCCTGCACCTCCTTCAAGAACAGCGGCATCAGTCGAAACGGGTCGGTCCCACAGACGCCGGCCAGGACCGGCGTGCGCCTCGCGACGGGAAGCACCTCGCGCGCCATGTCCATCACGATGGCATTCGCATCGCCGTAAGGCATCATTCCAGCTAAAGAGCCTCGCCCCCCCATGCGGAAACGGCCCGAGTTGTAGATCACAATCAGGTCGATCCCCCCCGCCTCCTCCAGCTTGGCGGACAGCCCCGTCCCCGCCCCGCCTCCAATGATCGGCTGACCGGCAGCCACCTTGGCTCGCAGTCGGGTGAGGATGTCGTCGCGTTGGAACAGGCTCATGGTGTGGGTTCTTCTTGTCTTGGCCTTGTCCCCTCGCCCCGGCTTTGCGGGGAGAGGGCTAGGGTGAGGGGGTTTTCTTTTTCAGGCAGTCAGTAGTGAAAAGTGAGAACTGCAAAGTGACGGCCAAGCGTGAATGGCACTAACTTGAGAAAAACGTTGACTCATCAAGCGAGAATCCAGCAGCGAGCATCAATGGTTTCACGCCTTCGCAGCCTTTGTACTTCTTCGCATTCTCGACCTTCATCCAGAAATACGACCATGCCTTCGGGTATTTCTCCCTCTCTTTCACTACGCCCTCCATGCATGCCACTACGTCAGCAGATGGGACGAAAAACACTTCGGGACTCTTTGTGGAGTCTGCTAGCCAGTCGTTGAGCCACACATAGGCATACCACAAGCTCGCATCTTTCCCAGCAATGACTTTGTCGGATGTCTGCCAAAGGTAGATTTCACCATCGGTCCGCGTCTTCCGTTTGGAATCCGTTCCAGTCTTCACTTGGACTCGAATAGGCGGTCCGTTTGTTTCTCTCGCGACAAACAGGTCCGATCCCGGCACGCCGCCACGTGGCAGTGCAACGAGAAGCCCAAGTCTGGACAGGTAGGAAGCGACATAGTGTTCGCCGCATGCGCCGACTGTTGTCTTCGACATTGCATCCTCGCTTAGAAGTTACTGTGGGTCGCTTCTCACTTATCAATCATTCGTTGCAAGAGAATCCCCTCACCCTAGCCCTCTCCCCGCAAAGCCGGGGCGAGGGGACAGGAGAGACCGATGCACTAACGATCCGTCGGGCAGCCGCTCGCCTTGAGGACCGTTTCTTGAACGGCCAGGTCGTGCATTGGGGACCAGTCGTGAGTCTTCTCGCCGCGGATGACCTTTGCGAAGTCGGCCGCGTCGCCGACGTAGCGTTCGAGGGGCTCGACCGGCACGTCCTGACGGCCCTTCTGGTATTTGCCTCGTTCTTTGGACAAGGTCAGTCGCACCGATTTCGTGGCGTCGAGCGGTTCGATGTGCAGCGTCCCTTCGGTTCCGCAGACAACCAAGTGCCGGCGCGAGCCGCCATCGACTTCGAGACCCGATGACTTCACCGTGGCCAGTGCGCGGGGGTACGAGAGCACCGCGAGCATGTTGTCGTTCAGAGCGTCTGGCTGCGGCCCGGCGTGTTGTTTGAACGGCGTGACTGTTTCTGGCGGATCGAGCAAATCAACCACGATGTCGATGACGTGACAGCCCAACTCGAACATCATCCCGCCCGAGTACTCGCCATGCTTGAGTCGTCCCGCCGGATCGACCACTTTGCTCATGACGGCATGAACTTCAAACACTTCGCCCAAGAAGCCCTTCCGTACCAAGTCTTTCATCAGCATCACGCCGGGGTGGTAACGGAACATGTAGCCCATTTGCAGGCAGAGGTGCTGGCGAGTCGCCGTGTCGAGGATGCGGCGAAACTGCATCAAGGACTCACCGGCGGGCTTGTCGAGATGGACATGCTTTCCCGCATCGACGCACGTCTCCGCGTGAGCCAGCAGATGACGCGGCTCGGTCTCAACCGCGACCGCCTGCAAACCATCGACGTTCAGAAGCTGCTCGACCGTCAGCCACGTCAGCCCTTGAAACGCAGGCTGCTTCTCCGCCGCCCGCCGCAACTTTTCGTCAGGCTCGACGATCCCCACGACTTCGTAATCGGAGGACTTTCGATAGACCTCCAACTTCCCGCTGGCATGACCGTGCGCCGTACCGATCTGACCGATTTTGATCTTGGACATGAGTCGCCAGTGCCGTTTGTAGGACGGGCACTCTTGCCCGTCCGCCTTGGAAGTTTTCGGGTTCAAACGATGAAAGAGAAGAGCGGACGGGCAGGAGTGCCCATCCTACATTCGCGGTGACACTCCAACTTACGCAAAGAACCGGCTGACGGGGACGGCGAAGCCGGGGAGGGCTTCAAAGGTGAGCGGTTCGTCTCCGCGCAGCTTGAGGTCGTCGCGGTCGGCGAAATAGAGGTGGGCGGTCTCGGTGCCCGCATCCAGGACACAGACCGTGGAGACTCCCGCACCTTGGTACTCGCCGACCTTCTCGTGGATGTTGCGCCAGCGGTCGTCGGGGGAACGGACCTCAATCACCAGGTCGGGCGGGACGGGCAAGTAACCGGCGGGCAGCGGCCCCTTCGGAACTTTGTCGTAGCTGTAGAAACAGATGTCCGCGCCGCGCACCGTGTCGGGGTTGCGCTTGGTGATGACCGTCGAATCGTTGGTCAAGACGTGCCCCAGATCGTTCTGTCGAGCAAACAACGTCAACTCAAACGCAGCGACTCCGCAAATCTGACCATGACGCGGCATTGGTGTCGGCATCTCAACAACCCTTCCTCGGACAAGTTCGACCGGACCTTCGACATCATCGAGTTGCAGAAACTCTTCGGCAGTCAGTCGCGTCACCACGGCGGATGCCACAGGCACGGCGGCGGCGGACATTATGGACACAGCGGACATGGCGTTTTCCTTCGGGAGGATGAACCGAGGTGGTTCGCGAGTCGATCGGCGAGCATCCTAGCGGGCGTTCATCAGGGCGAGCAACTTGTGGGCGGCGGCCTCGGCGAACTCGGGGGCGTTGATGTGGTGATTGAGTTCGATCAGCTCGGTCGCTCCATGTGTGGAGCGGATGCCATCGTACAGAGCCTGCCGCGCGGCGGGATCATCGAACGGCTGGCCTTCGTTGTCGATGGCCGAGACGCCGCGCAGCGGGATCAGAATCGCAGTCGGCCCCGTGGCGGACGCAGCTTTGCGTCCGACTTCTTCGCCGAGTTGGCGGTTCTCTGCGGGCGTGGTCCGCATCAGCGTGACGGTCGGGTTGTGCTGATAGAACTGCCGTTGTTTGAACTTGTCCGGCACCGTGTGGGGTGGCCCGAAGTTGACATGTTGTAACCGATTCAACCCACTCACGGTTTTGCATTGTTTTGGCGTACATCATTGAATTGTTGCCAAAGGAGGTCGATTTGTGGTGACACGAACCGCCATCCACCTTTCCTCAGTGCATCCTTCGCTAACTCAACGCCTGACGCAAGGCTACCGGGCGGCACGAGGTCGACCCTTGCTCCACCCTTGAAGTGTACTCGTACAAAGCGACCCTCCTTCGTCTGGCGTCGATCTTCAACCTGCGCTACGAAGGATCGAAACAGCTTGCTACGGGCTAACTTTGGATCTGTCTCTTCGACGAGGGCATAAAAGGTCTCGCCAATGTCATCGCCATCGCGATCCACTGTTTCTCCACGTTTGCGAGGCCGTTCGTCCGCTTCGGTGGATTGTTCTTTGCGATGGCCTACTGCAAACACTTCGATTTGCTTGATGAAGTCGCGTAGGTGGTTTCGGAGACGGAGCCTCAAGTCCACGTCGTCAGCCTTCAATGCAGCCCAAAGCGAGCCGAGGTCGTGCGTCCACTTGGTAAGTGATTGCATCCCTGTCTCTGCCTCGCGTAGTTCAAGAGCGGCGGTGGCCCTCTGTTCTTCAACGCGGACCTTCTGCTCATCGAGTTCAAGCATTCGGGCCTCGTACCGATCACGGATCGACTTCGTTTTTGTAGCCATCACCTGATCGGTCAGATTCTCAAGCTGTTGCTCAATCTCTTTCAGTTGGCCGACTTTGCCCAAGACTATTTGACGCAGCGATTGGCAACGGCTGGTCTGCTCGTTCGGGTTCGGCAGGACTTGATCCGGCTGCAACTTGCGGCAGTTTTCGAGTATCAGCTTCTCGCACTCGTCGTAACGTACTGGATTGCGAGAGCAGCCTAGACCACGCCTGTTGCGGTCACACACCAGATACACATAGTCCTTGCCGCCTTTTGGTTTGCTGAGATACGTCATCGGCCCACCGCAGTAGGCACATTTCACGAGATGGGCAAACAAGTTCTGAGCTTTGCCGGTCTGTCCGCCCTTGCCCTTGTTTTGACTCATCAATTCATGAACGGCATGAAACTTATCGGGGTCAACGATCTCTGGAAAGTAATCAGCAATCGGTTCGCCGTCCGGTACAAACTTGCCGCCAGATTTCTTTTGGGGTTGGTATTCGCCCAGCACCGCTCGGTTTTGAAGCACCTTTCTGACGTAGCTTGCGTGCCACCCATTCGGGCGTTGCCACGGCGTACTCAGGTTGAGCGTCCGAGCAATTCCGTGTACTCCAATTCCCTTAATCTTCATGTTGAAGATTGTGCGGATTGTTTTTCTTGCACCGTCAACGATCTTGAATTCTTTGGTCCTCGCAACGGTGTCCGTTTCCACCGTCAGCCAGGCCGGGCACTTGGCAGTCAGGATACGGCCTTCCTCCCGAGCTTGGTTGCGTTTCTGCTGCCAGTTTTTCTTACCGCGGTCACTCTTGAGTTGTGATTCTTGGTGTGCCCGCTCGATGGTCGCAATCAACCCATAGATTTGACCGGAGAGAGTTTCCCGGTCATACGTGGCTCTTGATGTTTCGATGATGATGTCGTGCTTGATGAGGCCAACGATGATCATTTCAATTGCATCGACCATCGTTTCACGGCTCAGCCGATCAATGTCCTCCACGTACAGGATGCTGCCCTTGGGCACTTCGCCATCCTCAACCATCTTGAGGAACGCTCCAAGCATTCCTTTCTTGCGGTGGTCGCCGTGGTAGCCGCTGAGACCTCTGTCGGTCATCCGCAACTCAAGATCGAGCGTTAGCCCGTGGCGGGTGGCACATTCTTTCGCCGCTTCGAGTTGGCGGCGTTCGCTATCACCCATTGCCTGTTCTGGCGTGGAGAATCGGATGTAGCTGTAAACCCGTCGTGCCACCGGTTCCTTGCTGGCCTTCTTCAACATGACTCCTTGACCTTTCCTTGACCGGATTGAAGAAGGTGAGGGCGGCGTGGCCATCCGGTCAAGGATGTCATGGCCCGGCTCGGGTAGCTACTCCCTTACCGTGCCGCCCTCGGTCTTGATTGTACTTCAAATTCACATAACACCGAGGGCGGCGTGGCTCCCACCAATGTCAAACACAAGATGAAGAATGTTCAACTTGGTAACAGCCCGGCAGAGGCAACGCTGCCGTTACCGCCCTCGGATGTCTCACTGCATGGTCAGCATGTTCGGTAGGAGCAATGGGCCTTGTTTACGAGCACTCGCCTTGGCTTGATTGCTGACAGGTGTCATTGGTTCGTCCTCATCACCGTTCAGAGTCGGCGGGAGCAATGGGCTTTGATGTTGATTGCTCGCTTTGACCCGATTGCTGGCAAGCGTCGCTGCACCGGCGTAATTCGGGGTCAGCGTGCTTGGTGCGAGCAATGGGCCTCCACTGGCAAAGGGCACTGAGGGGCCATGCTCAACAGAGTTCGTGGTTGGTACGAGCAACGGGCTTTGATTGCGATTACTCGTCGTGGCTCGATGGGTCGGGGTGTTCAGTGTGGGCACTGGTCCCGAGGAGTTGGCACACAACGCCGCAGGGGAGTTGGGGGCCGCCTCTCGTTGCTTGGCATGGATTCGGTTGAGGTCTGCAAATGTCGCATTCCTCGGCAGGGGGTTGATTGAGTAGTCAACATTCAGATCAATCATGGCTTCTTCTCCTGAGTGGGTTTGAAAGAGAGTTCGTTAGATTTCGATGGCCTTGAGTTCGTTGGTCAGTCTCTGTTTTCGCGTCTCGGTGTCGGCTTTGCTTTGCTGTCTCGCTGCGACCTGCGGGTTGTTGTTGATCTCCTCGCGAATGGCATCCGCTTTCTGTTTCCGATCCAGCACAGTCCGTTGCAGTTCCTTGAGCTTTTGCAACTCGCTGGGGTTGTCGAGTCCATTCCGTGCCATGCCGACCAGATGGTCCTTCAGGTGATCGAATTCGTAGGTTGCTCGCTTCAACAAGGTCTCGTGATACTTGAGTTGCACCCTGCAACACGCTTCGTGGTCGCTTGGTGGCTCTAACAGCGCTCCCCAAGGACTCACCTCACGCATGGCCCCAGTGGGATACACATGCCAACCGTCGATGGTGACGGCGACTCCACCATGCTTGACATCGAACTGCTCGATCCGCTGTTGCATACTCTGATTGTCAAATCCGATCATTCGTTCTGCTCCTTCGTCTAAGGCCACAAGGCTCCCAGTTTTCTTCGTCGCACAAACGCCACATCGGAGGCTCCGGCCACCGCGTTCGCCAAGTCATCGTGTCCACCCGGCGGATGGTCGATGATGTCCCGCCCACCGCTTCGCGTTCGTCGCTCCAACGCGGCGAGTTGGCTGATCAACACCTCGTTGTCTGGCAGTTCGATTTCGCGACTGCACAAACGGGGCAACAGTTCGATGTAGAGGTTGGATGCCGTCTTCTCGGCTTTGTTGTACCGGATGCCACACTCTCCAAACGCCCGCGATACAAACTCGGCGGCGTAGTTGTCGCCGGTCACTTGCTTGATCCCATACCGTCTGATTTCGTCTGCCATCAGTGATACGACGGCATGGGGATTGAATGGGGGTCGGTATCGCTTGGCGAGGTCGATCACTACGGCCCGATCCGACTTGTGGGCGATGGCGAGGGCGGCATCGTCATGGCGTCCACCACTCAGGTCGGCAAACGCCGCATAGTGCTGGCCTAACTTGGGGAGGAGTTCTTGGCGGCCTGGCACCACAAGGTTTTCAATCAGGCTTCGTGGGATAAACTCAGCCACGTCGTCGCGGAATTCACCCAAGTATTCTGATTTGGCGGCTTGCAGGTCTTCTGCCATCGCTTCATCAACCACTGACTGTGGCAGCGTCGGGTTCATGGTTGTTGAGGGGCAGTTCCAAACGAGCACGTTTCCCTTGTCGTTGCCAAAGTTCTTCTTGTGCGTTGTGTAGCACCAGCCCTTCTTGGTGTATGGGCTGCTGATCGCGATCAGTTTCCCGCCCACGGTCGCGAGCGAGGGTTTGATGGCCCGCACCAATTCGGTGTCACTTTTGACTTTGCTTTCGGTGTCGTAGCCAAAGAAGCAGGCTTCATCCACGATGGCGGCCAGCAGCGTGTAGCCTCGAATGGTACGCCAGTCACCCGCGAGGACTTCGATCCTCGTTCCATTGTTGAGTTCAAAGCCTTCTTTCGTTTCCGCAGCCACCTCGTTGTGGAGCAACGGGGT
The DNA here is from genome assembly GCA_043721755.1 of Schlesneria sp. Lineage (GTDB taxonomy): Bacteria > Planctomycetota > Planctomycetia > Planctomycetales > Planctomycetaceae > Schlesneria. The sequence continues at coordinate 15,110 of JAYSQC010000063.1, read as the reverse complement.
CTCGAAGATTGCCCGCAGGTAGTCTTTGACGATGCGACCCTGCGACTTGGTGGGGGCACAGATGGGCACAACTCCGCGTTCCCCCTTGGCCAGCTTCGTTTCGTGTCCCGCGAGTGCGCCTTCATAGGCTCCGATGATCGCGGCAACTCGCGACTTCCCACTACGACGACCCGTCAAAAACAACGCCGTGTCGAACCCATCACTGGGGAGCGTGTCGCTGCTGCGGCCCGTGCATTGCTGGATAACTCTTCGACTGTTGTCGGAGCTAATGGGCAGGCCGTACATCACTCGCAGAGCCACAATCCAGTTCTGCCAACTGGTCAAGTCTTCACCGAGGAAGGGATGAAACAGGTTGTCGTCCTTGATGGCCTGGAGGATGTTCATCCCTTGTTCCCCGCCACATAGGATTTCAAGTTCGGTACATGCTTCGCCTTGCGTTCGAGTCCCAACTTCGACAGCAGGCCCGACATCGCGTTGACCATTTGCGTGTAAACACCGGGGTCGAACTCTCCCGTTTCGGCAGCCTTGGTCTCCATCGTTTCGAGTTGCAACGCCACAAAGACCGTTCGTTGTACGAGCAAGTCCTTTTGAAAACTGTCGGCTCCCGTGTCTCGCTTCAACTCCTCATATCGGCGACGGATTTCTTTCACGATGGCACACCGTCCATCCACGTTGTCCCAAAACTGCGGCACGAAACGAGTCGGGATGGAGAGTTCTTTCTCCTTCACTCGTTTCCATCGCGGGGTACTCATGTTGTATCTCCGTCGTATCTCGGCTCGGTCTCGGTTGGGTCGGGCGCATTGTTTGTGCTTCGTCGCGAGTTTGTCGAGAGGGGGTCCGAGTGATTTTATTTTGATGTACTCAACACGTCGTAGATCGTGGGCCGTGACAGTCCCGTTGCCTTGGCGATGGAAGTGATTGATTCACGTTCCACTTTCAGTTGTCGAATTATCTTCTCCTGCGTGGGTGTGACCTTCTTTCGTTTGCCGCGTTCAGAACCTCCCCACGTCTTGCCTTTGGCACGGGCTACAGCTTGACCAGCGATAACCCGTTCGGCTCGGACTTCGTTGTCGTATTGAGCAACGCTCGCCAGCACGTTGGCCATGAGTCGCCCCGCAGGCGTGGAGAGATCGAGGCCATCCTTCAAACTGACGAGATTCACTTTGCGTTGTTGGAGATCATCAAACAGCGATGTCAGTCCGCTGGCGGTTCTTCCCAAGCGATCCAAACGCCACACCACGATCTGAATGACTTTGCCTACTCGCATGGCATCCTCAAGCGTCTTCCATTCCGTTCGATCCATGCTCTTGCCGCTGGCTTTGTCCCGATACCACTTCACTGGGGCGACTTGAGTTTGTGCCCACCGTTCGAGGTCGGGCAGTTGGCTGCGATGGTCTTGGGACTTGCTCGATACGCGAACATAGATGGCGATGTGCTTTTCCATTGTCAGTCACCTTTCTTTACAGTGGGGTTCTTACCCTTGTTGAACTTGCTGATGTAAAAACGGCGGGCTGCGATGAGGCTCGCAAAGCGCTTCGTCTTGCGTTCGCCCTTGCAGTCGTAGGTCACGTCAACAACGGGGTCTGGTGTGCCGATTGGCCTTGGTCCCATGACTTGATCTCCGGTGTGGTTGTGTAAACGGCCAAGGCCGGGGTCGCCCCCGGCCTTGTGTGAGCCTGTGTAGTCGTCTCAATCGTGGTTTGTGGGGGCTGGTTGGTACTTTTGCCGTCTCACAACCCAACGCCCCGCCAAACGCCGTCTGGTAACGTCTGGTGCTGGTTACTTGGCGGCCTTTACCACGTAGCCGTCCTCCGTTTGTGTGAGATGGCCGCGTTCAACAAGGTAGGTCATGTGGTTTCTCACACGCCCCGCGTCGAGCTGCGTTTCCTCGGCAATCGCTTTGACCTTCTTGGGCTTCGATCCCATGACCGCGTTGATCAGTGCGGCCTGAGTCCCCACGCGGTTGCCCCAACGGTCTCGTTCGGCCTTCGCCTTGGGTTCAACAGGCGTTTGGGGTGTAGCCTTGGTCGCAACCTTGGTTTCCTTGGGCGTCTTGGTTGAAGCCTTGGTTTCCTTGGTTGAAACCTTGGTCGCCTTGGCCGAGGTCACTTCGGGTGCGGTCTTGGTTGTCTTCTTGGTTGCCATTGCCGTAACTCCTGCAAGCGTTTGGTGTTGTGAACAGACGTACACTGCAAACACGTTACGGGCGTCTTCGGATGATGGTCAAGCATGGACCACAAATGATGGCTTACACTGTTCGGCCGATGACACACCGTGGGTAATCCCGTTGAAAACGGCTGTGTCTTGGGGCGTACCCATTCTTTACACGCAACGGGTCAATTCTGGTGATCTTTGTCGGGCGTTGGTGTGTGGTGACAGAGGGTAGGTCGAAGTGTCGGATGGAGATGTTTGTTGGTAACTTAGGCCCGCAACAACCGTTGGGTTGAACCAACGCAACATCCAAATCAATGGAGGTGCTACACACATACGCGAGGCCGACAGCGGTCCTCGTTGACAACGAGATTGACGCGCGAGCGTCAAGTAATTGCTTCTTGAGAAATCGCCAGTTTCGGGCTGAGAAGCCCAAAGACAGAAGCAGTGCTTGTAGCCGCGCCCCCGGAAGGGGGCGCCGGCCAGGTGCTGTTCTGTCTGCCCTCTGGCGAGGGTCTCAGGAGCGGCTTTGGTTCGGCGCTCTTTTTGTTTGCCGCCACGAGGTCGCTCCAGTTTCTTGAAACAAGGGGTGGCCATAAAATGATCGACTTTGAGTGTCCTCACTGCGGCAATCAAATTCATGCCCAAGATTCGGCAGCAGGCAAACGGGGCAAGTGCAAGAAATGTGGCGAGTCTGCCAGAGTTCCAAATGTGACGCACACTCCGTTTGAGCACCTGTCCGCAGGCGTTCCACCACGATTGCGTTCTAGTCTTGCTGGGCTCCCTGTAAGCCTAAAAGTGGGGATGCCAGTTCTTGCGGTTCTGTTGCTGTTTGCAGGCTTCATCATCTTTGGAGCCAATAGACCCAAGCAGGGGCAACCTGTCGCTGCAAATCAGATTGCTGCTGCCGAAGACCGCATCGTGTCTCTTACAGTTGCTCCCAACGTATCTCATGGTGGTCCTGTCGTTGTTCGCGGTACTACCAACTTGCCCGTTGAAACTTCTTTGATGATCAGCCTAGAGGATGTTCTGACCAAGCGGACACACGCACAAACAAAAGCTGCGGTTTCTCCCGATGGCACATTCACTTCCGGGCCGCTTGGTCCACCCTCTGGCCTCAAGGAGGGTCAGTACCTTGCGAGCGTTGTCATGCCAGTTGCACGAGTTCAGCCTGAATCTGTTCGTCGTGTCATTGGCAGCAATGGCCAATACTTGAAAGGGCCTCTGGTCGAAACTAGCCCTATTGGTGTTTCAGTACACGCAGCGTCGAAGTTCACTGTCGGTGGTCAAGACGCCGTGGCTAATCAGATGACGAGGGCAAAAGATGATCTGGACCAATACGGGGATTTAGCGATGCAACTTGAACAACTGTTTACCCGTTTGGAATCAGCGAAGAGCGAACGGTTGCGAGACGACAACGCCGGGTGGGGGGCGTTCGCCCGCAAGTGGCAGACCGACTTCAGCAACACTCAGAAGAGCATACAAGGCATTGCTGACCCCTATGCTCGCCTCTGCGTAGGTGGGCCACTTGGCCCCCTCAATTTGATGTTCTCTGGCATCGCTTCCGAGGATCATGGCAAGTACCAGAGGTCAAAATCAGACTACGAAGAAAGACTCAAAGAACAGAATGAATTCTTGCAAAAGCACGCAGGTACGGTCCAAGTGAAGGTGGTCAATGACGACGCAGAAAAGGCCGGTGACCTTGATAACGATGATCCCCGGTCCACATGGTTGAACGAGACCTACAACACATCGGTTCGTTGGGTGAAAGACAAGGTGTGGGAGGAGGTCGATAACAAGACTGGGAGTGTCAGCTACGTGTACAACGAAACCGCACGCACGAAGGACCACATCGAGATTTTTTGCCCCAAGCGCAAATATGAAGTCCGTCTACTCGCGGGGAAGATGGAACTCAAGAAAGATGGCAAGTGGGGATGGGTCGCAAATGGTAAGTGGGATGCTGCTATACCCAAGTGACATTTGCATGAGGCCCGCATCTTGAAATGGCCGAGCGGCGCGCCCACAGGAACCTGTGGGGACTGGCATGTGGTACTAATGGTTTCGCTCGTAGTACATTCACATGAAAAAGCGTCAGAAGGCCCTTGTTTTGTGGGGTCAGCCGCTATTCGATTGCTTAGGGCATTCCCAAAAACCGTACACCCTGTCAGTGGAGCTTTCTGATCCAGTCTTGGATCGTCTGTGGAGGTGTGCCGAGTAACTTCGCGATTCCACGAACAGAGAACCCGCATTTGCTCAACCAGAACACCTTCGTCAACGTGGTAAGGCGACGCTGTTTCTTGTACCCCGGCTTCTTCGACTTCGGCCGACCTCCTTTTCGGCCTGTGGCCCATTGGCCCCGCTTCCTTTGGTACGACCTCACCACTTGAGGCGATACGTCTGGAACCAGTAGTGTCGCCAACATCACGTCGCCCGCCATTCGTGCGAGGCACTGGAAGTCCTCTTTAGTCGGTTGAGCGTCAGCATTGGTTCGAGTACTAAAGTCGATGCTGCGAATGAACCGATCCGGCGTCTCCGCCAACACTACCGCACCATGCTTCCTCGCCTTGGCGATGGCGGCTACGAAAAGAGGTCGGTCGTCCTCGGCATCTACTTTCCACCCCGAAATGGTCTCATGGATGCGAGCAATCACAACAACAATTCGCGTCTCCCGAATTCGGTCAATCGCCGCCGAGAGTTTCTCTTCTTGGTGTTTCAAATGTTTTTTGTTCTGTCGGACTGACACTCGGCAGTAGAGCACTACCTTTACCACCTTTGTCACAAGCCAGTTTCGTATCAGACTTGCAAAGTGCCGAATGAAGTCGCTGGCTGTTCCCGGCCGTGGCTCCTTCTCAAGTCTTTGAAGTCGCCCTTTGGCGGATACCCTGCGGGTTTGAATCATGTTGGCTTCCTTGTTGTTGCCTTACCCAAGGCCCCTACGCGGCGTTTTGTCGGTCTCCCGGGCTTGAGAGCTTCCAACGCCCATACCCAGCCACCGCAACGCGATTACACGGCGTTACCTGATTCTCCACGGCCACGCATCATTTCAATCAGTTTTCTCGCGGCGGCCTCGGCAAACTCGGCGTCATTGATGTGGTTGTCCATTTCGATGCACGGTACATCGCCCGCATTCAGGCGAATGGCGTTGAACAACTCGGATCGTGCTGCGGGGTCATCGAAAGGTTGTCCCGTTCGATCAATCGCCGAAACCCCTCGGAGCGGTAGTAGAATTGTGGTCGGTCCCATTGCGGCTGCGGCCTTGCGACCGATCTCCTCACCAAGTTTGTGATTCTCTTCAGGTGTAGTCCGCATCAACGTCACCGTCGGGTTATGGCGATAGAACTTTCGATCACGAAACTTCTCGGGCACAGTCTCTGGCAATCCGGTAGTGGGTTGAATTGGCCCGAAGTTGACCATGTCGAGTGCCCCGACGGAGATGACTTGGGGGACTCCGCGCTTCCCCGCCGCCGTCAGTCGCGTCGGTCCCGCGGTGAGAGTCCCTCCGACGAGTTCATCGGCCAGTTCGGTCGTTGTGATGTCGAGTACGCCGGCGATCAACCCGTCGGCAATCAGTCCCTCCATCGCCTCGCCGCCGTTGCCGGTCGCGTGAAAGACGAGTACCTCGTAGCCCGCCGCTTCGAGAATTTGGCGGGCATGTTCCACGCAGGGTGTGGTGACACCGAACATTGTTGCGGCGATGAGCGGTTTGTCGGTGGCGGGCGGAGCGTGAGTGACGAGCGGCCTCTCTTCTCTGGTCCCCTCGCCCCCGTCTTCGGGGGAGAGGGTTAGGGTGAGGGGGTCTTCGATGGAGTGAGGTTGCCGATTTGCAGAGAGACCTTCGTCCGAGCTTGTGCCGCTCATCAACGTCGCCGGTTGATCCGCCCCCCTCACCCTAGCCCTCTCCCCCCCAAGGCGGGGGGCGAGGGGACCGGAAGAGCCGTCGCCGCAACGAGCGGTCTCTCGACCCAGCAACACCAGTCCGGCCATCGCGCGTGCCGCTTCACTGAGTACGGCGCGGCTGATGCGGTTGATCCCCGCGATGTCCACGACCGAGTTGAGCATCAGAATGTCTTTGCCACCGACGTACGGTCGCGTCTGGCCCGAAGCGAGCGTGCTGACCATCAGCTTGGGAACGCCGAGCGGCAGTGCGCGCATGGCCGATGTCCCGATGGTTGTTCCCGCCGAACCGCCGAGCGCCAAGACGCCACTCACTTCGCCTCGTCCCTGTGCGGCGGAGACGATGTTCGCCGCACCGAGCGCCGCCATCGTCACCGCTTGTCCGCGATCGTTTTGATTACGCAGCAATGCCAGTGAAGAACCTGCCGCCGCGAAGACCTGCTCGCGCGAGATGTCTGCCGGGATACTCGGTGAGCCAAGGCAACCGGCATCGACAACGCACGTCGTCACGCCGTACTCGTGCAACAAATCGCGGACGAAGGCGATCTCAAGCCCCTTCGTGTCGAGGGTTCCGAGCAGATAGACCGGCATGACAGTGCGACTCCTGTTTGAGGTGACGGACACTTCGCTTTTACCCCGCGCGGCCGAGAGTGCGACATTCTTCAGTTGATATCTCGCGCGGTTTCAGATGAGACCTCTGAGCGGGGTGCGCGAGGTAACGACGATACCAACGGCTCCCACGGATCCTCTCGTCACTCTGACAAACGAGACGGCTCGGTCACACCCATCGGTCGCGGTCGTGGGAAAGTCAGCATTCGCAGGCCGTTCAAGACCACAACCACCGTACTCCCCTCGTGCCCCAAGACGGCCAGCGGCAGCGGCAGCTTGGTGACGAGTGTGAGCACGAAGAGGACGATCATCACCGAGAATGCGATGACCAGATTCTGTCGGATGATCCGCTGTGTCTGCCGCGCAAGAGCGATCGCGTACGGGAGCTTCATCAAATCGTCGTCCATCAACACGACATCGGCCGACTCCAGCGCGACATCCGTTCCGGCTCCACCCAGTGAGAACCCGACATCGGCGGCCGCGAGCGACGGAGCGTCGTTCATGCCGTCTCCCATCATGCCCACCTGACCGCGTGTTCCGGCTCGACGCGGGACGACGGTCAACCTGCCCGAGCGGATTCCACCGCGAGCCAACTCGGCTTGTTGCCGCTTCAGCACATCGAGTCGCATCAGCTTGTCTTCGGGAAGAAGACCACCTTCACCTTCCACGCCCAGTTGCTCGGCAATGCGGGCGACCACGGCGGGATGATCCCCCGACAGGATCGTCAGTGATGCGATGCCGAGCCGCCGCAGTTCCTCAATCGCCAGGATCGCCGTCGGTCGGAGTGGATCGGAGACCGCCAGCACACCGAGGACTCGCTCACTGTCAGCCACCGCGATCAGCGTGTGCCCGATCGTTTGGAGGTCGTTCGCGCGGGAAGCCAGTTCGGGATCGCAGGGCGTTCCCTGTTCGTCAAACCAGCTTCGCTTCCCTGCCCCGCAGCGGCGACCATTCACGACGCCCACAATCCCGTGACCGATGACCTCTTCGACCTGATCTGCTTCGGGTACGGTGAGTCCCCGTGTGCGAGCCGCTTCGACGACGGCTCGTGCCAGCGGATGCTTGGACTGCGATTCGAGCGCGGCCGCGATCCGGAGCAGGTCCGCCTCCGAGACATCCGGCGCGGTGAGTACGCTCGCCAGCGCGGGGCGACCGATGGTCAGCGTGCCGGTCTTGTCGAAGGCCATCGCGTGCAGGACCGCCGTTCGTTCGAGATGGCTCCCCCCTTTGAACAGCACCCCACCGCGCGCGGCACTCGCGATGGCCGACAGGATCGCGGCCGGGATGGAGATCACCACCGCACACGGCGACGCCACGACCAGCGCGGTCATCGCGCGATAGAACGCACTCACGAACGAATCACCGAGGACATAGCGACAGACCAGAAACACCGCCGCCGTTCCCGCCAACACGATCACCGTGTAGCTCTGACCGAACCAGTCGGTGAATTGCTCGGAGTCCGCCTTCACCGACTGAGCCTGCTCGACCAACTGCACCATCCGCGCGAGCGTGGTCTCGGCACCGACCCGTGTCACTTCGACTCGGATCGAACCCTGCATGTTCAGCGTTCCGGCCAGCACCGGATCGCCGACCGTCTTCTCAATCGGGATCGACTCCCCCGTCATGGGCGACTGATTGACGACCGTGCGTCCCTCTTCAACCACTCCATCCGCCGCGATCCGTTCGGACGGACGAACGATCAGGCGATCGCCGACGACAAGCTGTTCGACGCGAATCGTTTGCTCACGCCCATCGCGGATGACAACCGCCTCGTCGGGAGTCAGCTTCATCAGCGACGCGATCGCCCCGCGCGTGCGTCCCAGAATGAAGTGTTCGAGTGCGTGCGAGAACGAGAACAAGAACAGCAGCACCGCTCCATCCGACCAGTTACCCAACGCGGCCGCACCGAGGGCCGCGAGGATCATCAACAGGTCGATGTTGACTCGCCCACGAACCAGGTCGGTGAGTGCTTCCCACAGCGTGTGGCCTCCTCCCGCCACGAACGACACGAGGTACGCGATCAGCGCGGACCACGGCAACGCGGGGTGAGAACTCGCGGCCTCAGAGCCACCGGCATCCGAGCCATACGCTTGCAGAACCAGCCCCGCGATCAGTCCCGCCAGACAAACGCCCGGCTCGACAAACGCTTGCCACGCGGGAGCCTCACGCTGCGCCGCAGGACCGCAACAGCGCGTTCGCTCCGACAGACTCGCGGGCAAGCGTTCTTGATCACGGTCGCATTCGTGTTGATGTTTGTCAGCACCGGGCATGAGCAGTTCCGCTTTCGCGCCCAAGATCAGGCGTCGCAGAATTCAGTACGAGCGGAAGGTGTGAGCTGCTCGCAGTCATACCGCGCACTCCGCCAATACAGAATTCAGCAGCATTCGCTCTCGAAGTCCGGCTCACAAAGCGATACCTCGCGCGGTCAGTGATGAGACATCTGAGCGGGGCGGCGTCAGCCCCCCGGTTCTTGGGCATAAGCCCCATTCGGAAGAACCGGGGGGCTGACGCCGCCCCGCTCGGAAACCTTTCACGTTGTGCCGCGTGAGCGCTAAGCGGGACTTCAGCCTCGGGAACATCACGCGGCGCGGCGAGCGGGAGAGTTGATCGGCACGGCTTGCTCTTCAAAGTTCCACGTTCGCCGGACGGTGTAGTTCGTCTGATTCTGCGCGGCGAAATAGATGCGCGAACAGAGTTCACCCAGCATCCCGAAGAACAGGAACTGCACGCCCATCATCAGCGACAGCGCGGTCAGCAGCAGCAGCGGGTTGCCGGTCATATCGACTCCGCCCGACAGCTTCATCCACGCCGTGGCGTTTCCCGAGACGAAGGCGATCAGGAAGCAAAGCAACCCAATCGAACCGAACAGTTTCATTGGGCTGACGACGTACTGGATGAAGTACTTCACCGTCATCAAGTCGAGCAGCACGCGCGTGGTGCGCGAGATGCCGTACTTCGACGTGCCGAACCGACGGGCATGATGCTTGGTCACGACCTCGACACACTTGGCTCCGCGCCAGTGGGCGAGGATCGGAATGAAGCGGTGCATCTCACCGAAGAGCTGCAATTCCTGAGCGATCTCGGTCTTGATCGCCTTCAGCGTGCAGCCGAGATCGTGGACCGGGAAGTTCGTCACGCGCGAGATCAGCCAGTTGGCAATCTTCGACGGCAGCTTACGGTTGATGAACGTGTCTTGGCGATTCTTCCGCCAGCCGTGAACGAGATCGAAGCCCTCGTCGAGCTTGGCCAGCATCATCGGGATGTCGGTCGGATCGTTCTGAAGATCGCCATCGAGCAGCACGATCGCGTCCATCGCGGCGGCCTGCATCCCAGCCTGCATCGCGGCGGTCTGACCGTAGTTCTTGCGGAACTCGATCACCTTCACGTGCGAGTCTTTCCGCGCGAGGTCTTCCAGCGCCGCTGTCGAGCCATCCTTCGAGCCATCGTTGACAAGAATCAACTCGTAAGGCTGGCCCAACTGCTGCATGACTTTCGTCACCGCCTCGTGCAGCAACGGGATGTTTTCCACTTCGTTGTAGATCGGTACGACAACAGACACGCTCATGAATGGCTTCCCTGCGCAGAGCAAAAGTTTGGCCCAAGTCCTTTGGGCGGCGGGAGTGTGTCAGATGGTCCGGAGTTCGTCCAGACGGGATCGGACAAACGAATGACAGGCCCACGTGACTCACCATTCCTCAAGAGACAGTCCCAAGACATGCCGGAAATGGGCATCGCGTGTCACCAGTATGAGTCCGTGCTGCATGGCTGTCGCCGCGATCCAAATGTCGTTCTCTGGGAGCAGAGTTCCCTGTAATCCCAGAGCGTGTTTGATCTCGCCGTAATGCCTCGACGTGTCCTCATCACACACGAGAACCGAAACGCTGGCAGAAAACTCGTCAATCCGTTGCAGGTTGCTCTGCGAACGGGCTGACTTCCTCGCTCCGAAGTGGAGTTCACCCAATACGGTGGCGGAAACGAAAACTTCGACAGCTTGACCGAGGTTACGTCCCACTGATTCGTCAGCAGCAAAGAGTGCGATCACGATGTTCGTATCGAGCAGATAATCAACAGTCACGAGCTTCGATCCTTCCACAACCTTCACTAATGGCTTGGGAAATGTCCGCTAGGTCGCTTTGAGGGATGGCTCCGGCAAATGCCAGAAGCTGTCTTCCGGAAACTCCGCGCGGACGCGCATCGACCAGTGAACGGGCAAAATCTAAAACCTGCCGTTGTCGTTCCAACGGCAGCCGGTTGAGTTGTTCCCGGATCGCACTTTCAAGCACGGCATTTGTCACGGCCAAGCTCCTTGTTTCTGCAACTTCGCACGGGTGGCCCGAATTGCTTCAAGCCGGGGGCGCCAGCCCAAGAAACTTTGAGAGACGTTCTGTGGAGTGGAACGCTCGTTCTTAATCTACGTTCGTGCTGAAGGTTCTGGTGCTGCGCACACGGCTTGAAGCAAGCCGTGCTACCCCGCTTCTTCAGACAGACGCCGTGTGACCTCTTCGGCTGGAGCGGTCTCAAAGAACAGCTCCAAGGCTTCGAGCAAATTTCCACGAGCTTGCTCCACGGAATCACCTTGGCTGGCGATATCGAATTGCGGACATAACGACACATAACCGTCCCCGTCTCGTTCGATGATGGCAGTCAAACTGCGTTTCATGGCTCTGCTCCAAGGAAATCTCAACCCCTCGCAACAACGAGGTCAAAACGAATGTCGCCCAAGTCAAACGTGTTCGCTTCGACCAGAACAGTACAGTGGAATGTCCATCGTTGCCATCACCGATCCTCCGTGCGGTCATGCCCCGACTCGTTGATTATTCGCATCGACCAACGGGGTGGAGCCATCACGAACGTCGCCGCCACCAGCAGACCGAACACGGTGTAGAGCAACGTGAAGACCCACGGCTCGGCGTCGAAGAACAAGAGGTCGTGGACCAGATTCGCCACGAAGGCCCCTTGGTACGACTGCTGTCCCGCCGCCTCGCGAAGCTGATGCTCCCAGACCGTCAGTGGACAGGTGATCCCGGCCCAAGCCTCACCGACGACGATCAGGATCATCGCCAAGTGCCCGCCACGCAGCCAAATGTTCCTCACCCAAGCCTGCTTCCGCACAATGCCCCAGCAGATGGCCGGTAGCCCGAGTACCACGATCAGCACATAAGCCATGTGCAAGACCACGACACCATCCGCAGCGAGTCGATAGAAGAGTGACATGCCGATGAGACTCGCGGGTTGTCCCGCTTATTCCCGGCTCGATCGCTCCGACTTCCATTCTTCGTGCCATTGTTGGATTTGTCGGCCGGCGTCTTTGGGTGGGTGATCGACGCGATGCCAGGCGAGGTAGGCGTCGCCTTCGGCGGAGATCATGACGAGGCCGGTCAGAGCCTTGGCGCGCTGGAGTGCGGCGAGGGCTTGGGTCGGTGTTTGAGCGATCGGGCTACCGACGTTGAGGGACGTGTTGACGCTGACTTCGACTCCCAATCGGCGACCGAGGGCGAGGAGATAGGCGTGGGTGAACGGGTCTTGCTCGGGACGCACGATCTGGATGCGAGCCGTTCCGTCGTGATGAATGACGGCGGGAATTTTGGCCTTCGCCTCAGGACGGGCCAAGACGGTCAGGACCATGTAGTTGTAGGCGTTGTAGTCGTCGTCCACCGCGCCGGGGGCGAGGACGAAATACTGCTCGGCTGCGGCGCGCGTCATCATCGGGGCGAGCGGGCGAATCGGCTCGCGGTTCTTCACGCGGAGATTGATGTTCTCCAGCGAGTTCGGATTGCACGGATTCGCGATGATCGAGCGATGCCCCAATGCGCGCGGCCCCGTTTCGGCCGCTCCTTGGAAGATGCCGAGAACTCCATCTCGCGACAGCACGAACGCGACGAAGTCGGCCACGTCGAGCAATGTTTGTGAGTTGGAAGTGTCTCCCAACGGCAGGAATCCGATCTCGGGATCGGCTGCGAACGCCTCTGTGATCTCGGCGCGCGTCGGTGGCAGACCGCAGCAGAAGGCGTGCTGCATCGGTGTGCCGGGCTTCGCGCCCGCTTGCATCGCGAAGTTGTACGCGGCTCCCAACCCAACTCCCGCATCGCTGGGGATCGGCGGAATCCAGATATGCAGGCAGGTGTCTTTGCCCAGATTCCGGCGATACCACGCATTGTCGAACCGCGCGGCCAACTGCATGTTGGCCAGACCGTTGAGCGCCGTGCCGCCCGTCATCACGAGTCGGTCGCTGCCCGTCGATCGAATCAGGTGATCGACGATGTGGAAGAGCGCGTCTTCAAATACCAATTGCGTCGCAGCGGCCAGATCGACTCGTTCGCGCGTGATGGCCGAGTGCTGCACGTCCTCGACCTTGAGGACCGCGTCGGGGTTCCACATTCGTTCGGGCGAGATCGGGTCGCCGAGCAAGGCGCGGGTCGCCTTGTTGTACGGTCGCAGTTCACCAGCGTTCTGCCAATTGACCAACGCTCGATTGATCTGCACTTGCCCCTTGTCGCCGAAGTGGAGCATCTGACGCAGTCGCCGATAAAACGGGTTGGTCAGCCGATCATGATCGCCCCATGCGACGGCTCCCATGTAACGCCCTTCACTGCTGAGCGTTGTCCAACCCCCTTGAGTCGAACTGATGATCGAATAGAAGGCTCCCAACGAGTCGATCATGCTGTAGTTCTTGCTCAGCACACGCAATTGGCCCTGCTCGGCCACGTACAACGAGATCGCCCCTTCATCACCGAAGCCATCGAGTACCGTGACCATCACCGGCTCAGGGCTGTTTCCAAACGGCGAAGTGGCGAGACCGACGGACGCATGATTGTCGTGGTGCGGCAGCGTGATGAGCGGCACACGGCCCGGCAGCCCAAGGTCTTTCGCAAGCTGGACCTGAGCGCGACGGACTCGGCCCCCCAACTTCAAGAACGGCACCTTCGGACAGGCGGCCGGATTGATGAGCTGCAAGCTGGTCGGAAAATGCTCGAAGACCGCCTTCAGCGAGAACGCGCACATGGCCGGATAATCCCACCCGGCGACAAACGCATGGATGTCGCTCGGCGTCAGCCCGCGTTCCTCCAGCCGCCGCTTGAGCAGCGCGACGCAATGCTCCGGATAACCATCGAAATGCTTGACCCCGGTGAAGCGTTCTTCCTCATCATTGGCCAGCAGCCGAATGCCGTTCGCGGCGGAAGCCTCGATCAGTCCGATGCCGCAGTTGTGACCCGACGTGACCATGCCGACCACGTAAACGGTCTCGCCGCGCGCCAGCTTGTCACGCATCGACTCGCGCCGCTCGCTGGCGTACGAACTCGCGCTGCGATGCACGCCGCACAACCAATAGGGGAACAAGTAGAACGGCCGGGAAATCTGATGTGCCAACCAACCCAGCCACGGAGTTGAAGGGCCAACACGGCCAAAGATTTCGGAAATCGTGTCACCTCAAGGGAATCAAAAAGGGAATCAAAGTCACCAGCAGAAGCACGGAGCCTCTCGCGAGCAGTTCGCGAGAGGCATCTCACACACTCGTCACGCGAGCGGTGAAGGATCATGTCATAGCTCACGCCGTTCGCCAAGCAGGGCATGTGGAGCCTGAAAGAGGATCTCAATGCGTTCACTTTAATACCTCGCGTGGCGGAGGAGAGTGAGAGGTTTCTGAGCGGGGCGGCGTCAGCCCCCTGTTTCTTGGGTGTCAGCCCGTTTTCAAAGAATCAGGGGGCTGACGCCCAATGGCACTCACTTTGGCCTAATTTCAAATGGACGATCTGTGCGACGTAGCTGAATTCGTAAGAATTCAGCTGGCTTTGACGATCCTCTGAAGTCTGACGACTTCAGCTACACCTCAAAGTGAGTGCCATTGGGCTGACGCCGCCCCGCTCAGAAGGCTCATCAAGAACCGCGCGAGGTAGAGTTGTGATCGAAACGTCCGGTAGTTGATCGCTTCGCTGAGATGCCTTGCCATGATTTTGTCACTTGGCTCGAGGCCCGCGATCACGCGGCCGATGTGCAGTTTTTTGTTGCGAGCGGACAGAGCGACATCTCCCACCACCGACTTCAGCAGCGATTCGCCATCGGGTTCGAGCTTACAGATTTTGCGACGGAAGCATGCAACGAACGAGGGGAACACAACCAAGTACAGCGAATGTACTCTCTTGGCTAAAGCCCAGAACAAACCGTTGCACTTCACAACCGATCGGATTATTTTCGCGATCGGTAGTGTTTATACTCCGCGCGGCCTCAAACTGACACATTTGAGGCCGCAGCACACTAACCCGAAGCGTAAGCGAGGAGGTGAGTTCCGTCCTCGTTGACACTTCCGGTTAGGTCGTGTGGACATTGCCTCAATCGAAGCAAAACTTTAGCAAGACAAGTAGGCTTGGCTGAGTGGCGAATGAGTTTGACTGACATGTAGCTCGGAGGCTTCGTTTCAATCACACCACGCAACCAACCTGTTCGCCCTATGTTCCCAA
>JAYSQC010000062.1:0-10543 GCA_043721755.1 Schlesneria sp. | reverse complement strand
CAACCGCTGGTCGCGGTTTTGATCGGCGGCGGCAAACGCCCGCGACACAGACTCAACAGCCAGTTGCTTCGCATCCGGCTTCTCGTCCGCCGAGCGACGTGGAAAGTTGTTTCGCCATTCGACGCGCGGGGCGTTGCCCACGCGGTTAAACGACGCAATCCCAGCCGCGCAAGGTATCGCCGGACTTCAGCCGGATTGACTGCTCCGTACTCGCCCGGCCAACCACGTTTCGATCAGCAGCAGTCCGATCACGACTAGCAACCCCCAGCGCCAGAGCTTCTGGTTCTGTTCGAGTTCCTCCAATTGCAACTGGCGCTGGCGGTCCTGCGCGCGACGAGTCTCCTCGGGACGTTCGGCCGTTCCCAACCTCACGCCAAGGCTTTCGAGTTGTTCGATCGACAGCGACGACGTGCGGCTTTCATCCGCCGCCAGATTTACCGCCACGGTTTCCAAACGGCCTTCCACTTCGAGTCGATACAGGCCCGGTTGCGTGGTCTCTGCGAAGGCGGCCTCGAGCACGAGGTCCGTCACCGCGCGACCATCCGGCAGACGCACAGTCCCGCGCGAGGCGACATCACCCGATGACTTCGGCCACGGGATCGCGCTGCCAACCGGAACGCTCTCGGGGCGCGAGACCGCTCCCGACGCCTGCTCCAACATCCGATAGACCAGCGGCGGGAACTTGGAGGACCGCGCAAGCTGGCTATCAGCCGGATGCCACCCCGCCGTCATCAACCAGACCCGCCCCTGGCCCACGCTGAACTCCACGAACGCCGGCACACCGTCATCAAACCGAGCCAGCGTCCGCCCCCCGTAGGGTAAGCCTCCGGCTTGCCCGTCTCCTCCCTTGCTTCCCGTCACCCGCTTCCCCGCCACCTCCAGCACGCGATGCTTCCAAAACCGAATCCCGGTGAAGTCGCTGAACTGCGCTTCGGCAAACGGCGCGAAGAGCGGATGCTCGAAGTCAATCTCGCCCCACATCGCATCGCGCCGCACAGCCGCCTCACTCAGCGAGACCTCTTCCAACCCGCACTGCTTCAACGTCGCCGTCCCACTCTCCGCCGATCGAGCCGCGATCAACACCGCCCCGCCCGCCGCCAGATGCTCCTTCACGAACGCCCCCGCGTCCTCTTCCAGATGCGTCAGCACGACCAACGACGGCCGCTCGGCCTTCTGCTTTTCTTCCGCTTTCGGCTTTGTCCCCTCGCCCCGGCTCTGCGGGGAGAGGGTGAGGGGCTTCTTTTCTTCTTTCTTCTTTCCGGTCCCCTCGCCCCCGTCTTCGGGGGAGAGGGTTAGGGTGAGGGGGCTTTTCTTCGCCACTTCGTTCCAGCCCGTCATCTCCACTCGATACCGCCGCGACGCCGCAAACACGCCTTCCAGATAGAACCGCAATCCATCCGGATCATCAGACTTATCGGCTCCGCAATAGAGAACGGCCTTCGTCTCGAATCGAGGCGGCGCAACGAAGACCTTGTTGTCGAAGTCGTGATCGTCGCCCGTCAGAATCAACGCCGTCGAAGCCGCGCCGTCAGGTCGCTTCGGTGGAACGAGAACGCGGCTCTGCCCGGGCGGCACGTAGACGGAGACGCTCGCTTCATCAGCCCCTTCCCAGTTGAGAACGAACGTTTCCTTCCTCGCATCGGCCGAGTTGGTCACACGCACGCGCAACAGTTCGTCGCCGAGATCAAGGTTCCGCTCGACCAATTGCAGTCCCGCATTCGACGGCGAGATGACTCGCGCGACGAGCGGCTCGACGCGCAGATCGCCCGGCCATTCAAAGCCGCGCAGCGCGTCGAGGTTCGCGCCAACCGGCAGATCACTCGCGAGGATGATCCGCAATTTGGCGGGCAGCGCGCGCTCGGTCTGAACCTCTTGCAGCGCCGATGCCGTGCGAACGAGTGCCTCACCCAGATTCGTTCCGCCCCACGTCGGCTTCAACTCCTTGAGCCTCGCCACGACGAGTTCCCGCCGCGCCCCCGCTTCGAGCGACTTCAACTCGGTGAAGTCCGCCACGCTCCGCCAGCGATCATCAAACGCGAACAGCCCGACCGTCGCCGTCGTCGGCAATTTGGAAACACTCGCGCCGACCTGCGTCATCAACTCGGGCCACACTCCGTCGCGCCGCAAGCTCGCACTGGTATCGACGAGCACCGCAACCAATTCTTCATCACTCGCCTTCTCCGGTTCCGAGGTCGCCGTCCGCCAGAGCGGTCTCGCAAACGCCAACGCCAACAGCAACAACACGGCTCCGCGCAACATGAGCAGGAGCCAATGTTCGACCCGGCTGCGCGAGGTGACTCGCGGCGGAGACGGCGACAAAAACATCAGCGTCGAAAACTCGCGCCGCCCGCGCGGAGTCCGCCGCCACAAGTGAAACAGGATCGGCCCGGCAATCGCCAACGCGCCGAGCAAATACAACGGTGCGAGTGGTGTCATGTGGGGCTCCCGCTTTTCCTGTCCCCTCGCCCCACCCTGTCTTCAGAAACAAATACTGGGGGGAGAGGGTGAGGGTGAGGGTGAGGGTGAGGGGGTCTTCGGCTGTTGGTTTCGTTTCTTGTTCCCTCCCCTCTTGTTCCCTCCCCTCGGCGGGGAGGGTTAGGGAGGGGGGCCGATGAAGTGTGCGGCCTCAACGTGCAATCCAACCCACCCGCACCATCAGCCCCCCTCCCCGGCCCTCCCCGCCGAGGGGAGGGAGGAAGAGTTGGGCCTGTGCTGTGATTGGGTGCGTTCTTGCCGCTCCGCCCCCTCACCCTAGCCCTCTCCCCCGAAGACGGGGGAGAGGGGACAAGGCTGCGGCTCGTCACATTATTCGTCATCGTCCCCTCCTTGCGATCCGCGTCCGGCTGTTGCCGCGAGACTGCATCCGCACGCGGACGATCTCGGGCAGCGCCAGTTCCAGCGGCGAGTCGGTCGGCATCCGGTGATAGGTCAGGCCCAGTCGGGCACAGATCGCCTCGACCGCTTCGAGATGTTTGCCGAATCGTTTGAGGTAGTCGCTCCGGATCGCAGCCGGATCGACGTACAGGCGGTCCTTCGATTCGAGGTCTTCGAACATCTCGGGGACGGTGAACTCGAACCGCAACTCCTCGGGATCGAGGACGTGGAACACGATCACTTCCTGACCGCGCGCCGCCAACGCGCCGAGGCTCAGTTCCAGAGTCTCCAGTGGCGCGAGCAGGTCCGAGATCAGCACGAGAATCCCGCGTTTGTTCAGTCGTTCGGCGATCTGTTCCAGCGGCTTCGACAGATGCGTGGACGAACCGAGTGCTTCACGTTCGAGCGACACGAGGATCCGTCTCAGATGGCCAACCCGGTAACGCGGCGGAATGAAGTCGTCGATCTCGGACGAGAACTTCGCCAACCCGACCGCATCGCGCTGCGTGTTGAGAAAGTAGCTCAGCGTCGCGGCCAACGTGCGGGCGTACTCGGACTTCGAGTAGCCTCGCGACCCGAAGTTCATCGATCGGCTGTCGTCGATCAACAGCAGGCAACGCAGGTTGGTCTCGTCCTCAAACCGCTTGATGTAGTACCGGTCGCTGCGGGCAAACAGCTTCCAGTCCAGATGCCGCAGGTCATCCCCCTGCGAGTACTGCCGGTACTCGGTGAACTCGACCGAGAACCCGTGATACGGACTGCGGTTCAGCCCCGTCATAAATCCCTCGACCACATGCTTCGCCCGCATCTCAAGCGACTTCAAATGCATGAGCGTCGCCGGGTCGATGAACCCGGCAATCTGTTCGGCATGCGGCGATGATGAGGCTGTCGGCATCGGCTTCTCATGTCCCCTCTCCCCCGTCTTCGAGGGAGAGGGTTAGGGTTAGGGTGAGGGGGGCTTCGTTGGAGCAGCAGTTGCGAAACTTATTCCGGCTTCGTAGTCGAGAACTTCCAAGCCTGGCACCTGAGAGAACTCGGCGACATTGCAAGTCAGAACAGGCAGGCCGTGATGCTTGGCTGTGGCCGCAATCAGGAAATCGTGTGCGCCGATGGGCTTTCCCTGTTGAAGCATTTCGGCTCGCAACGCCGCGTGAGTTCGCGCGACGATCGAATCGAAATCCAAAACGGTCATTGAACCCAGAATCTGCTCGACGGACAGCCTTCGGGCTTCACGTCGGCTGTCCGTGTTCGCTCGATAAATTCCCACCAACAATTCGGAAACGGTGATCGCACTGAGAAACGGAGTTCCGCGATGTTGCCAGCGGCTCAGATCGACTGGCACGCGAAGACGCTCGGCTCGGATCACGACGGACGAATCGACTACGATTCCCACGGGTCGGTCTCCGGTGGATACGAGTTTCGCGCCTCTTCAACGTCACGGGCAAATGCCTCCGCATCATCGCCAAGGTCTGGAAGTGAGTTGAGCAGAGCGGCAAGGTCATTCATCGTCCGGCAGACGCGCGGGAGTGTCGGCGGCGCTGGAGTGATCGTGGCGACGACCAATTCATGGTCTTCCAATTCGATGGCCATCCCCTGTTTGACTCGATCGACGACCGCCCGAAAGTCCTGACTTGCCTCTGCGACTGAAATACGTTCCATGATGGTTGCTCCGTTCGTAGTCATTTTAAATCGTATCTGCGGGGCGTTCACCCGTCCTTCACTGTTTCCAACAGCCTGCCGATGATCGTCTCGACAGTCATGCCAGCCGCTTCGGCGCGGTAGTTGATGAGGATGCGATGCCGCAGGACGGGGGCGGCCAGGGCACGGACATCCTCCCATGTGACGTTGGCTCGACCGGACAGCAGGGCCCGCGCTTTGCCGCCGAGGATCAGGTATTGAGCCGCTCGCAAACCGGCTCCCCACGAGACGTACTCGTTGATGAAGTCGGGCGACTCTTTCTGTTTCGGTCGCGAGGCGGCGGCGAGGCGGACCGCATAACGAACGACATCTTCAGCGACGGGGACTTTCCGCACGAGTTCGTGGATGCGCTGGATGTCCTGCCCCGTGAAGAGGGCGTCGATCAGCTCGGGCGGCGCGGAGGTCGTGCGGGCGACGACCGCGACCTCGTCGTCTTCGGTCAGGTAGTCGATGACGACGTTGAACATGAACCGGTCGAGCTGCGCTTCGGGTAGCGGATACGTCCCTTCCATTTCAATCGGGTTCTGCGTGGCGAGGACAAAGAACGGTTCATCGAGCGGATACCGCGTGCCGGCCGCCGTGACCTGATGCTCCTGCATCGCTTCGAGCAGCGCGGCCTGAGTCTTCGGCGGCGTCCGGTTGATTTCGTCCGCCAGCAGCACGTTGGCGAAGATCGGCCCCTTCACGAAGACCATCCGCCGCTTCCCGGCCTCGTCCTGCTCCAGAATCTCGGTCCCCGTGATGTCGGCCGGCATCAGGTCGGGCGTGAACTGAATGCGTTGGAAATTGAGATGGAACACCTGCGCAATCGACTTCACGAGCAACGTCTTCGCCAACCCGGGCGCTCCCGTGATCAAACAATGCCCGCCCGCGAAGAGCGAGATTAGTAATTGCTCGACCGCTTCGTTCTGGCCCACGATCGTCTTGGCCAACTCGGCCCGAATCCGCTGCCGCCCGGTGCGGACCATTTCCAATGTTCGCAGTTCGGCTTCATCGTCAGCGTTGAGAGGGTTCACAGTCACGGAAAGCTCCGGTTGATGTTGTGGTCTTGTTTACATGTAGGGTGGGACAAGCTCGCTTCGAGCGCCGGCCCACCACTCTTCGAGGTGATTGATTTCAATTCATGGTGGGCCGGCGCTCGAAGCGAGTTTGTCCCACCCTACGTCACTCTGGCGCCTGACGACATGAACGCGGACATTGTGCCATAGGAATCAGCTTTCGGCACCTTCACGAAGGTAGACTCCTTCGTCCATGAGTTCTGTCCGAAAGGCGACGGCATCGGGGTCGTTGATGGCGAGCACTCGAACTGTCGCGCGCCCAGTCTTTGTCAAACCGGTGAGCATCGCTCCCCTCCAGCGAAAGTGGCGAGACCACTGCTGACGCCGAGGATGGAACAGCGGCACAACTTGGCCGCCCTGCGGATCAACTCCGGCCACGTTGGGGCCTTTGTGTTTGTTGCAGTGGAGGCAACTCCACGCGAGGTTTTCGAGGACCGTCTCGCCTCCGTGCTGTTGAGCAACAACGTGATCGACTTGAAACGGCGTGGGATCGAATTCGCGCGGCATCTGGCAGTACTCGCAGCGATCACCGGCCTGTTCGCGGACCTGCCGCAACAACTCGCGGTTCATGGACGGCGCGTCTTAGAAGGACGAGCCGCGCGCAGCGACCGTCGCGCCTTCGATTGCAGGATTCCGAGCGTCTGCCCCACCCGGATGTAATTGTTGAGCAGTTGTTCCTCAGCGGAAGACAACTTCCCCTCGCGGTTCTTTTCCGCCAACCGATTCATGCGACGGACATCGGCCGGGCAAAACGTCCACCGCATCACGGCCCGAGCCACCTCCTCGGAAGGAAACGGTTCCTCGGGATCAACGATGCGCCGAAGAATCGCCATCTCACTCGTGGCAATCGCGGCTGTTTGAGACATCATGCACTCCGACCAAATCTGACAGGAACAGAAACCAACTCGTTGACCGATGCTATCGAGCCACAATCCAAACCAACAAGCCGCAAGATCGTTTGACAAATTCAGCCCGATCCCGCTGCCGCCCGGTGCGGACCAGTTCCAAAGTTCGCAGTTCGGCTTCATCGTCAGCGCTGAGTGGATTCACAGTCACGGAAGGCTCCGGTGGAGTGTTCAAGTTGTTTGAGTTTTGGCCTTGGTTTTCGTTTTGTGTTTGGTCTTGGCTTTTGCCTTGTCCCTTCTCCCCCGTCTTCGGGGGAGAAGGGAACCCGAGTCGCACCCGCTGCGCGGGTAAACGCCCATTTCATTCCAGCAACTGACTCGAATACGGAACCCACTGACGATTCGAGTTAATCCAACTCCGAAGCCACGATGGGTCATAATCAGGAGTTGCGTAGCCACTCAATGGGTGCCATGTCAGTGAAGCGCGTACTCCCCATGAATCGCCGAAGGTCCATGATGTGCCGCTATTATTGGCGGTGACCCTCAAGCATTTACCGCGACGAGCAGGAAGCGTGATCCGACGCTTTTCGTGTGCAGGAATCACAATGTTTGCCAACAAGACGGAAGTTTGATGCCAGTCACTCGACGGATCATTCTTATCAACCGGATCGCCTAGGGCGACTTCAATGTTTGTGATCGCTGATGACGTTGAATTGACCAGCGTGAGTTCGTTTTGGCGTTGCCATCCCACAATCATGAATGCCACGACAGCAAACGTGAGAGCAATGGCAACGAGCACAAAGCGAAGAATGTTCATCCGACCACGAGGCATTCGATGAGTCCTTTCATGTTGTTCAACAGCATGGTCGTCCCGTCCTCGAAGACCCCCTCACCCTAACCCTCTCCCCCGAAGACGGAGGAGAGGGGACCAGAGTCGCACCCGCTGCGCGAGTAGTGATCTTTCATAAATTCCGACAACTGCACTCACGCGAGGACTTTGTTCTGCGAACAATCAATACAGGAACCTGTTAAGGCCGGGAAATTTAGCGGCCATATAAACAGCAAATCTCCGTACCGGCGATACGTCCGCAGAGTAGTTCAACCCCCCAGTTCCTCTGTATTTGAATACTTCAGACTCGCCCCACCCAAAGCTCATCGAGATTGGAAACTCTCTTCCGTCGGCGAACGTCATTTGCCTGAATCCACGGTCGGCAAAATGAACAGGTAATCGAATCGTTGACTTCGGCAGCAACACGATGTCCGTTGCCATTTCTCGCCGGGTCCATCGGATTGAAATGGCTTCAACCTTTGTCAGTACGATTGGGTTCGGACTTTCATTGCAAATGATCAGCTCCCGGTTGAATTGGAGTAGGGCAATCACGATCACGAGTCCCAGCAACGTTAGAAAGACAATTGCAACCCCGTATCGAAGCACGCTTCGCAAAGTAGACGAGGATTTGCCAGTGCAGCCATCCGTCGGTGAAACTTCCAATTGCTTGCTCATCGCTCAATCCTCCTTGTGTTGACTCGACCCATCAAACCGATCAGTGCGTCATGGCGTAAAACACGATGTTGATTCCCATGGGGTACGCCTTCTTTTCGGAGAACTCGGTGAAGTACCACGGGTCTTCGCCCTCGCGCTCCCAGCCGTCGCCGAGGTCGGTGTTGTGGCAGATGATGACCATCAGGCGGCCCTTGTCGTCGAAGATCCCCTTGTAGTGGACCTCCTTCGCGTCGGGACGCTCCCACGTGATCCCCTGGCTCTTTCCCATCAGGGCCTGGCCGATGCTGGGGATCTGCGGCTTCTCCTTCAGGTCGTAGACGCAGTGGAAGAGCGGATGGTCGAGCGGCAGTTCGATCGGCTCGCGGTCGGGGAAGACCTTCTTGATCTCGTAGTAGAAGTTGGACCATTCGGCCTCGCCCCAGAAGTCGTCGACCATCAGGAAGCCGCCGTTGAGCAGATACCGCCGCAACGACTTGACCTCGTCGTCCATGAATTCGAGGTCGCCCGGTTCGATCAGGTAGACGAACGGGTAGCGAAACAGTTCGGGGTCGGTCAGTTCGAGGATGCGGCCGTTCGGATCGACCTTGAGCGACGTGAGCTGCTGCAACCGGTACGAAAAGTTGAGGTCACTGTCGGGAAAGTCGGTCGCCCACCGGCTCCAGCTTCGGGCCGAGTTGTACTTGATGCGGACAAATGTGAAGACATCCTCTTTAAAAGCCGGATCGACTTCCCACGTCGGCACGCCATTGCGGTCGGCGGGCATGATCCCGAGATTCCGCCGCTGCGCGTGACCGACCTGCATCAGGCAGACGGCCACGATCACGAGAGCCAAGCCAACCGTTCGACGCCCTGTACGGCATCGAACCGCCGCAGTCATGCGTCGCCAGTCGCGTAACAACAGATCGTTCATCGAATCACCCGCTTCCCATTGAGTTGGGCGTATTTGAGGTTCAACATTGCCCACGACTTTACGCCTCTCCGTGCCAATCTGTCGACCGACCTCACCGCGTCCGACCATTCGCGGGTGCAGTCGCCAATTGGTGGTCCCCTCAAGAAACATTGCGAGACAAGTGGTTCCGCAAAGGTAGCCCTGTCGCTCCGCGACAGGAGGCGCGATCAACAGCAGACATCAATCTGTCGAGTCACCTCGAATGAATCGCAAACGCCACTCGTGCATTCTCGCTTCCTGTCGCGGAGCGACAGGGCTATCACCCATTGGCGACCGCGCCCGGCCATTCGCTGGCGGAATCGGCCACAGGCATTCCTCGGCTGGATTCGACTGACCGGTTGTGACGATAAGGACAATCGGGACGAGGCAGACGACCAAGACTCGGCCTGTAGGATGGGCACTCTTGCTCGTCCGCTCTTTTCAAATTGGAAACGCCAAAGCCGGACGGGCAAGAGTGCCCATCCTACAAGTCGTGAACCTTCCTCCAGTCCGGCGAGAACAGCCGCATGGCCGACTACCGAGTTCAACTCGATCTCTTCACCGGGCCGCTCGATCTGCTCCTTTATCTGGTGCGGCGGAACGAGGTGGACATTGCCCAACTGCCGATCGCCAAGATCACCGGACAGTTCCTGCAGTTTTTGAATGTGCTGGAGTTCTTGGACCTCGATCTGGTCGGCGACTTCGTCGTCATGGCCAGTTCATTGGTTGAGATCAAGAGTCGGCAGGTTCTGCCGCGCGCCGAAGAGGAAGACGTTCCGGTCGAAGTTTCTCTGGCCGATGATTCGTGCAGCGAACTGATTCAGCAGTTGCTCGAATACAAGAAGTACAAGGACGCCGCGATCGCCCTCGAACATCAGGCGTCCGAGTGGCAGGAGCGTTATCCGCGTCTGAGCGACGACCGACCGACATCGGCCAAGGACCACGGAGCCGATCCGATCAAGGAAGTGGAACTCTGGGATTTGGTGAGCGCCCTGTCGCGTGTGCTCCAAAAGAAGCACGTCGAGGAAACATCGAGCATCCGCTACGACGACACGCCGATCGCGACCTACATCGAACGGATTGGTGCCCGCGTGCGAGAATCCGGCCGCGTCTCGTTCACGGAGTTCTTTGAAGGCTCGAACCTGCGCAGCAAGATCATCGGCATCTTCCTGGCCGTGTTGGAACTGCTCCGCCACCACGGCTTCCGCGCCGAACAATCCGCCGAGTTCGCCGACATCATCGTGCTGCCCCCGCTGACGGAAGCCGCCGCCAACGCCGCCGTCGCGTGAGAGACCTCACGAGATCTGAGTGAGATGTTTGTGGCGAGCCGTGTGCCGTCAGGCCACGGGGCTCTTGCGGCAATCCAGCCGTAGGGTGCGTGGACACCTTCGAGCCCGGGATTTGACTCTTTGAGTCAAGTTTGTGTAGAGATTGCAAAGTGCTAATTGGTAATTGCAAGTTGATAATTGAGGGGCCGCTCGCAGCGAGACTTTCGCTTTCAATTTGCATTTAGAAATTAGCAATTATCAATTTGCAATTATCAATTTGCAATCGCCTTCCTTCGTCGGTCTGAGGCGCAACCCTCGCGGGAGTCTGCGGAACGCACCCTCTTGGGATCGGCGCATCAATCTCTGTC
>JAYSQC010000061.1:0-23344 GCA_043721755.1 Schlesneria sp. | reverse complement strand
ATCTCCACCGATCCACACGGCCGACGACATGACAAGCTGACATCGCTTCGCGCTAACCACCCACTCCCCCACGCCAGCCCCGTGTGCGCGCTGGCCCTGTGAAAGAAGACCTCCTCCTCCGTGGCGATGAACCGACTGGAACTACGACGAGGTGGAATGGCCATGTCTGACGTGACTCATCATTGAACAAGTGAACGCGAGGTCACTCAACCTGCTTCAAGCTGGTGGCCGCTGGCACAAGCAACACGGGATCGGGGCGGGATTGAATACGGTCGAGTCCTCGCAATCAACGTCGAGATGAGATTTCTTGCACTGACACACCCGCACCGCCTGAAGCAATCCGGGGCACGCGATCCGAAAAGCAACTCCGCTGCCATCCGAGCGACCGTAATCGCAGGCAAAACAGCTTGCCTCATTGCCAGCACAATCACCGTCAACTGAACTCCGCCCGCCGATCCTCTCCATTCGCTTCCATTGAGGACAGCGCGAAGGAGGCGATTAGAGCGGCTGCATTGAGTCCCGTTCTATTCCGGGAGCGGGATGGCTCCGGCGGCCGGTTTGCCGTGACCGGCTTTGATGTAGGCGGCGCGTTGTTGCGCGTAATCGGTGGGCGTGAGGGCGTCGGCTTCGGTGAGGGACGGGGGAACCGGCGGCAGGTGGGCTTCGCTCGACGAACCCTGTGTCTGAGCGAAGTAGCGTTTGAGATAGTTCACGCACCAGCCGCAGCCCGTCCCGGCTCCGCCGCACTCGCTGATCTGGCTGGCGCGGCGCGGCTGATGAACGCGGACGAAGTTCACGATCTTCCGTTTGGAGATGTGAAAGCAGTAGCAAATGGTGTCGTCGAGATCCATGAGTTTGGCCGATCGTCGTTGGGTAAAGTTACGAGAAGCGGTGACAAGACCGTAGCCCTCTCACTCTGCGAGAGGGCTACGTTGACCGGCTGCGCCGGTTTTGAAACCGCCTCCAACCGGATTTCGTCGAAACCTGTGTCGGCGAGGTCGGAATACGTTGGGTTTGAATCTAGTGGTCGAACAACTTTGTATTGAGGGGTTCATTACTAGCCCGACGCGCAAGCGAGGGCTTCACTTTCGACAACGGTTGGCCCTCGCTTGCGCGTCGGGCTCGTTGTTGAACAACCCCGCAATCTCGAGTTGTCTGACCACTGCGGTTACTTCTGCGGAGCGTCGCCAGTGGTCTTGAGCTGGATGCGCAACTCGGTGTCAGTCGTCACGAACTCCCATCCGGCGGAGTCGAGGACCGCTTTGAGAATCACGCGGAGGGTCGGATTCTCCAGTTTCCGAACGGTGATGAGCTTATCGAGATTTTGTTCACCCAAATCTTCGCTGCGGTAGCGAATCGGTGCGCCGAGCAGTTCTTCGATGAACTCGATCAACGCCCGGCGACTGGCGGGGACAGGCTGTTCAAATTCGAAGAATCGTTGCTGGAGTGCCACGTCGAAGTCGATCTTCGGCGGCGGTGCAGCGACGGGCTGAACTGTGTTCGATGACGGAACAACGGCGAGAGGTTTGTGGCCCGAGTCCCCACTTTCAGTCTTTTCGGAAATTGGGAGGAACGTGAGTTCGGGAGCATTGGCCGGTCGCGTCGCGTCGGCCGCGAGTGAACGGGATAGCTCACTCGGCGAGGGCGTTTCCACCGGAGCATTGTCGTTCGGATCACCTTCAGGGTTCGGCTGCTTTGGGCGAGATTCCTCGGGCACAAGCGGCTGATCGTTAATGGATTCGGGAGGACTGGATTGTCGCGGCGGGATTTGGCTCGGAGGCCGAAAGCGGACGGAAGGACGAGTCATCGCTACAAACACGAGGGCCGTCATCGCGATCGCCAACGCCCACGCCATCACCAGCGGTGAGTTGCTCACACGCCGAAGCGACTCGCTCCATCGACTTTGTTGGGTGCGTGTGGAATTCGTCGCGGAGAGATCCGAGTTCGATACGACGGAGATGCTCGACGAGGAGGCTTTCGTGAGCTTCGCAGTCCTGTTGATCGCGGCCTTATCCACCACCGGCTTCCGCGCGACGACATGTTGTTCAAGATCGAGTTCGATCACCAGCACGGTGCGACATTCCGGGCACGGGACTGTCCGGCCGACGAACGAGCGGTCGCGAATCCGAAGAGTCGTGCCGCAGTCGGGACAGGAGCAGTGGCCGAACGACATGTGGAGGGGACTCAAGGGACGGAGGAATTGGGCAGTAGAGTGCGTGGACTTCTTTGAATTTGAAACTTGACTCATTGAGTCAAGTTCTCGTTCTGGCCTTCAAAGTAGCCTTCATCGCTCCGCGTGAAGACAGCCGTGCGCGAATTCAACGCTGATCCTTCAATCGACCTTCCCATTGACTCGGCTATCTTCACGCGGAGCGATGAAGGCTACTTTGGTCTGAGGCGAAGCCTTCGCTGGAGTCTTCGGAACGCACCGCATAGGAAGTACATCCTCATCAACAAGGCTGATCATCAACCGGTGCGTTCCGAAGACTCCACGCACCCTGCTCAATCCAACACGTTAGAAGCAGTTTCAAAACCCGATTGCTGTGTAGCCGCGTTCGCCAGAACGTGGGCTTTTCACGAGTTTGCCCACGTTCTGGCGAACGTGGCTACGGTTTTTGAAACCGCTTCTACTTACTTACGTCGAACGGCGTGAGCTTGTTCTTGGTGCAAGACGCCTGCGTCGTGACGAGGATCAGTTTCTTGGCTTCATCGACGACGATGACCATCTGTTTCTCTGGTCGCACCGGGTCTTGATAATCTTTGAGTATCTTGGCGATCACGGTTTGGACCGGCTGGGCGTCGAGCTTCATGTCCTGCGTCATGTTCTTCGTATAGCCGCCGAATTTGAGTGCGTCGCCGTCGATATCAATCGTCGTTTTGATTTCACCACTGATATATGCGAACTCTTCTTGGAGCGGCGTGCGGCGGAAATCGACATCAATTTTGAGCTTCAACCGGTCGGCGATCAGATCGGGCAGCTTGGTGCCATCGGACGGAGCGGGCTTCGTGGGAGCCTTCTTCGTGAAGTCGGTGCGCGTCGATTCGTCCCACGCCAGCAGTGTGCCCAGCGCAAGGTTCGGAGCGGCTCGTTCGGGAAGCGGCGTGATGAGCTGAACATGGCGCGGCCCACTGCTGACTTGCGTGGCCATCGCGAAGGCGTCGCTCATGACGGGGAGCCGACCGATGACTTTTCGCTTGCCCACTTCGCGCGGGTTCATCATCTGAACCGTCTCCAAGAGATCGCGTGGAAACTGGTCAAGCTTCTTCTGCGTATCGCGTGAGAAGCGCGAGGCCGTCACGCCCGCCATGTTGCGGAGCAGCATGTCTGAGTAGAAAACTTTCTCACCGAGGTGGAAGCTCCAGACTGCCGACTCGACTTCGTCGCCGAGCCAATCGCAGAAGCGATGCACGAAAGGAGCGACCGCCGTTGGCTTGGCATCCGCTCCCGCGAACCAATAGTTCGCGTGCAACCTCAACGTGCGTGGCACGAAGATGAACGTGAGGTGCCGGTCGCGATCGGTGAGCGGCAACAGTTCGTCGATGCCATCCGCCGCCGGGTTGCGACCGGTGATCGCTTGCACCATCTCACTCGCTTGAGCCTTCGGGCCGACGGCGATCGTCTTTTGATCTTGGATGAGATAGGCCCGCTCCTCGGTGACATAAACGGGGTGCCCGAAATCATCGACTCGCGCGCCGCCAAAGTCTTCGAGCAACTGGCTCTTCTTCGCCTCTTCGACCAGATGAATCACGGCGGCCACTTCGGGTTTCGATCCCTGTGCGCCGGGGATCAGGCAAATCAATGCCTCTTCAATTTGCTCGGGCTTCCGCTTGAAGAGGTCTTGCAGCGTCGTCTCTAAAAACTTGGCGGGAGCGGTCAGACAGAACCGCACTTCCTCTCCTTTGCTCTCCTCTTTCCAAAGTGCTGCGGGGTGGATATTGATCGCGATCTGAGTTCCGAACGGAATGAACTGCAACTCGATCGGCTTCCCTTTAGTCGGCTTACCCGCACTGGCAAACCGATCGTTGCCGGCGATGGCACCACCACCAGTCGCTCCTTGGGGAGCCGCATCCGCAGCGTCAGGTTCGCGGCCGTTTTTGTCGGCAACCGCGCGCTCACCCGCGCCCGGTTTCGCGGGCGCGTTGTTCACCGCATAGAAGGCCGCTCCGCCCACAGCCAACATCCCGACGGCACCGATTGCCAAACCGATGTTGCGATTCTTGGCGTTTCGTTTTTGGAGCGTCTTGAATCTGGTGGCGGCTCCGTCCGGCGCAGCGAGTTCTTCCAGCCCCTGCAGCGCGAAGCTGGCAGCGGGCACAACCGGCATCTGCGGGGCGGCGGCTTGAGTTCGCGGAGCCTGAGTACGAGGTGCTTGTGAGCTGGACACCACCGGTGCCGGTGCCGCTTCATCGGGGATCCATCGTGCCGCAGTTCCGGTCGCGGCTGGCTCGGATTCAGCGAGTTCGAGCTGCACTTCGTCCGGCTCTTCGAGTACGAAGGCATGAGCACACTTGGGGCACTTGCCACGACGACCGAGCAAGCTGCGATCGCGCAGCTTCAGTTCGGAACCACATTTCGGGCAGGGGATCTGAATCGTGTCCATGAGCGAACCCGGTAGGAAAGTCGTCGCACAATACGGTCGGTGCGAGGAGGAGTGAGATCAAACAAGAACGGCCGCACGCGGCCTATCGGCTGAGACCGCGTGGTCTCAACTGACGGGCCTATCCTAGAAATCGACCGCGCCGTTTGCCAAGCAACGTGTTTGAACAGGCCCTGCCAAGAAGCGGGGCATCAATTCAGTATCGCCAGTTACTTCTGCGCCGACCCTAACAGCCTGTTGATAAACGTAGGGTAAGCGTCTCGCTTGCCCGTGAATACCGTTGAAAAGCAGGGCAAGCCGGAGGCTTACCCTACGTTTTTCAACAGGCTCCCAAGGACACCGACGCTACTTCGCTTCGGCCACGCTGCGGGCGACGGGGATGGAACGACTCGGGGCCGCGATGGCTTTGAGGAGCGAGACCGTAAGCAGTCCGTCACGAGTCTCGGCGCGAATGGCATCGGCGTTGACGGCGGCAGGAAGCGGGATGGCTCGCTCGAAACGTAGGCTCGTCCGTTCGGAGAGATGCACGCGGGGACAGGCTTCTTCGGGGAGACCGTGGCCCGCGCGAGTTCCCTTCACCGTCAGCATGTTGCCCGTGATTGACAGTTCAACCGCCTCGGCCACAACGCCGGGGAGGTCGATCAACACGATGACTTCCTCCGCCAGTTCGATCACGTCGATGGCCGGCACGGAGGGTCGCGAGGCCCCCAACAGGCCCAGTGTTTCCAACGCGCGCTCACCCGTCGATTTGGCCGCATCAATCCAGCGGTCCATCTCGTGACGCATCCGGTCTAGCGGGGGCGGAACGTTCTCAGCGGGGCGATTCGTTTCGGCGGAGTTGTCTGACATGGCGGCCTCCTGGCTAGTGCGTATTTAAAACTAGCCCGACGCGCAAGCGAGGGCTTCACCATCATCGAAGATCCAGCCCTCGCTTGCGCGTCGGGCTAGTTTTTCGAGGCATAACAGATTTTGAAATGCCCGCTAGGTGTGATGCCACGCACCCTACTGTTGATCAACTGGTTGTGACTTGAATGCGTCGCGGTTCCGCCTTCGGAACACGGGGCAGGAAGACTTCCAACACACCCTGGTTCAGCTTGGCGGTCACTCGCTCGTGATCGACTTCATCGCTGAGGATGAACGAACGCAAAAAATGGCCGAGGGCGTACTCTTGATGAATCAATCGGGCGTTCGGTGGCAAGACATGGTTCGCGCGGCCGAACAGCGTGAGCTTGTTGTCCTGAACCTGAAGCTCCAACGTTTCGAGAGTGACTCCCGGCAGATCGGCCTGAAGGACGAGTCCCTCAGGCGTTTCAAAAATATCGATCGGTGGTGTGAAGACAACCGGATCAACGGGCAGCTCCGCATTGCGGCTCGGTTCGGCGGAACTCGTTTTGACGATCTCGTTGGACATGGTCAAGGCCTTGAAGGTGCGAGTTATGCCGCATGTGGGAGAAGCTGATACCAACCCGAAGCGTAAGCGAGGAAGCAACGCACATCCTCGCTTACGCTTCGGGTTGGTGTGAAATGCGCCATCCTCACCCGCCGGAGGTAGACGTCACTCCGCGTTGCCGTCGGAGACTTGAATCTGTCTGGGGATGGAGGCCGGTGCTTTGGGAAGTCGCACCTTCAAGACACCGTTGGTGAACTCGGCACTCAGCTTGTCTTCCTGAATCAGCGTGGGCAAAGTCAGCGAACGCTGCCAACTTCCTTGAGGTCGCTCTTGTCGGCGGTAGTGATCGTCGGTGATCCCCTCTGCGCCAGTCCGCTTTCCCTTGAGGGTCAGCACGCCATCCGCGACGAGAACTTCCAAATCCTCGGCGCGCGTCCCCGGTAGCTCGGCGGTCAGCAGGAGTTCATCATCGACTTCATAGACGTTGACCGGTGGGTACTGCCGCCCGAATCGAAGCCCCTGAAACGACAGCGAGACACTCGCCAGCAGGCGATCCACTTCCCGTTCGAGATCGCGAAAGGGATCCCAAGCCTGTCCCCAACGAAAGATCGCCATGACTCACAACTCCTTGAAGCCTTCGCCGACACGGCTCATTGAAGCCTGACGCGCAAGCGAAGGATGCCCGGCAACACAGAATCCTTCGCTTGCGCGTCAGGCTTCAATCGTCAGCACGGGTTTTCCTTTCCGCTCGCCGCTCACAATACAAGCCGCTCGACCGCAAACAACATACCGGCACCGGTCAGCATGTCGCACTCAACCAATCTCACCCGCCGTCCGCCACAGAACCGAACCATTTCCCGTGTGGCGACGATACTAACAGCCTGTTGAAAAAGGGAATAGAAGCCTGAAGCGCGAGCGAAGGATGCCGCAAATGCGGACGAATCAGGCTCAGAAATCCTTCGCTCGCGCTTCAGGCTTCTATTTTCAACAGGCTGCTAACCAGCCAAGAATTTGTCGGGGAGCCGGAAACCAACCTAGATCGGCTAGTCACAAACGGCAACTCGTCCAACCAGCTTCTGCCAATGTGACAGCAGCCTGAGGGAAGCAGATCCCTTGGATGTTCGTCTCTGTTCAGACAGACTCCGCCCGCCACCAATGACTGAACGAGGCCCTGCCTCAGACCGACGAACTGCAATGCTGGCTTTCATTCGCGCTCCCCTCAATTCGCGTGGATCATTTTCCGCGCGAATTGAGGGGAGCGCGAATGAAAGACGGAAACAGCGTGCAATTGACGTTGCTTCCCAGCTTGAACGGAACTGCGACTGGAAGTCGTTTCCAAACTGGACTCATTCACACCAACTTTCAAAGACCTCGCTTCCTAGAAGCAATTGCCCGACAACGGAGCCTGTCACCATGACCCCTCTCAATTCTCATCACGCCGTCTACGTCGGCAGCTTTGATCCGCTGACGCTCGGGCACTTCGACATCATCCGCCGCGCAGCGACGATCTTCGACACGCTGACCGTGGGGATCGGGATCAACCCCGACAAGCGACCGCTCTTCTCCGCCGAAGAGCGACTGTCGTTGACGACTCAAGTTCTCCAGCCGTTCCCCAACGTTCAGGTCCGCTGCTTTGAAGGACTGGCGGTCGAGTTCATTCGGCAATGTGGTGCCCGCGTGTTGGTGCGCGGCGTGCGAACCCTGTCGGACATTGAGACCGAGTTCACGATGACCCTCGCCAACCGGGCACTCGACCCCGAGATCGACACCGTCTTCCTGATGGCCAGCGAACGCTACACGCACATCTCCAGCAGCCTCATCAAACAGATCGCTCAACTCAGCCAACGTCGCACGATGGAAAAGCTGCGCGACTTCGTGCCGCCCGAGATCGTCGAGCCGCTCATCCGCAAATACCGACCGAGCGACGCGACCCCGTAGGATGGACGCCCTCGTCCGTCCGGCTTTGGCTCGGGTCTGACAGATTGCCCGCGCAGCGAGACATCGTAGGGGCCGTGAGAGAAACCGGGGTGTGCGCTCTTGGAATCGAAAACTACACTCGGTCTGACGGGGCAGACGGAAGCGGGATTAAGAGTAAGAACTCAGACTCACCGTGTAAGACAGGTGAAAGGATTCGCCAATGATCGTGTTTACGGGAAGTGGCCGGAGCGGAACCGGGCTGTACTCCAAAATCTTCAATGCGCACCACGAGTACAACGTGCGGGGACTGGTTGGTCAGTTGCGAGCCTTGCCCGGCTATTACAACGCCCCGTCCGACTTGCTCGCCGACATCCGGTTGCGTCGCGCGATGATGCAGACTCATTTGAAGGGGGTCGATCTGGCGAGCTTCCGCGATTCGAGCAACCCCTACGTTCATTTCCTCGACGTGCTGCACGAGATCGACCCCAACGTCCGCATCGTGCTGGGCGTTCGTGATGGACGCGACTTCGCCCGCAGCGGCATCACGCGCGGCTACCACATTCCCGACGGTCGTTCCCCCTTGGCCGGTGTGAAGTCGGCCGTGCGCGCGGTCTGTCGAGCCGTCGGCCATCACCTTCCCGCACGTTACACCGGCTTTGGATTGCAGCCGGAAGGGACCGATCCGTGGTGCAACCAATGGCCGACGATGACGCCCGTCGAAAAAATGGCGTGGCTGTGGCAGAATCGGAACGAGAAGGCACTGACCCGCCTGCAATCTGTCCCGAAAGAACAGTGGACGGTTGTCCGCCTCGAAGACCTCAGTGGCGAAGCCGAACGAGGTCGGGCCGAGCTGCAACGGTTGGAAGAGTTCCTCGGGATCAAGGGCGATCCGCAGTGGCTGACCCAAAAGTACAACCACTCGCAATCGTTCGGCTTCCCCGACAAAGCCGACTGGCCCGAAGCGGATGTTCGCAGCTTCTATCGCATCGCTGGCTCCACGATGCAGAAGCTCGGCTACGAATCTGGTCCGGCGGCAAGCTGAGCGGCGCGGCACGCAACGGAAGTCGCTCTCGCGATCCGAGAACTTGAGACGGCGTGGTCGCTCAGAAATAAACCGTTTTACCGGCGATTGAGTTTTCCGCTTCGCCTTTCATTCGCGCTCCCCTCAATTCGCGCGGAAATGATTCCGCGCGAATTGAGAGGAGCGCGAATGAAAGGCCAGACGATCCAATACGTGTCGCGTTTGTGATGAACCCGGCAATACAAAGTTGCTCGCCCCTTGCCGGTCAAACCACACCTCGATTCGCGTCCTGAAACTGCTGTTGCATAACCCGGAATCGACCACTACAAGCTCGCCGTCAAATTTGAGTTTGATCGAGTGGGATCGGGGTGAAGATCGTAGGGTAAGCGTCTCGCTTGCCCGTGATTGCGGTTGGAAGCGGGCAAGCGAGACGCTTACCCTACGTTCTTCTTACACCGCTCATTGAAGTTGCCACGGAGGGCATCATGCGCGTGGTCTTGCTGGCAGGGGGAATGGGAACGCGGCTCCAAGAGGAGACTGTCGCCCGCCCCAAACCGATGGTCGAGATTGGTGGGAAGCCGATTCTCTGGCACATCATGAAGCACTTCGCCCATCACGGCTGCGATGAGTTCTTCGTCGCGCTCGGCTACATGGGCGACTTCATCAAGAGCTACTTTCTCGACCGCTACAACCTCAGCGGCAACCTGTCGATCGACTTCGCGCGCGGCATGGTTCATCGCGAAGCGCGCGAGGCCGAACATTGGAAGGTCAATCTGTTCGACACCGGCGCGGCGACCAACACCGGCGGTCGATTGCTGCGGCTCAAAGACTGGCTCGACGGCGAAACCTTCATGCTCACCTACGGCGACGGCGTGAGTAACGTCGATCTGACCGAGCTACTCGCCTATCACAAATCGCACGGCAAGCTCGCCACCGTGACAGCCGTTCGCCCCCCTGCCCGCTTCGGCGGCTTGGTCATCAACGACGGTCTCGTCGAGAACTTCACCGAGAAACCGGTCTCGGGCGAAGGCTGGA
The DNA here is from genome assembly GCA_043721755.1 of Schlesneria sp. GTDB lineage: Bacteria > Planctomycetota > Planctomycetia > Planctomycetales > Planctomycetaceae > Schlesneria. The sequence continues at coordinate 13,383 of JAYSQC010000061.1, read as the reverse complement.
TCAACGGTGGGTTCCTCGTGTTTGAACCGGGCATCTTCGACTACTTGAGCAGCGACGCCGATAGCCTCGAAGCCAACGCGCTGGAGCGAGTCGCCGCGGACGGCCAATTGGCGGCCTATCAACACGGCGACTTCTGGCAGTGCATGGACACCCTGCGCGACAAGACCTACCTCGAAAAGTTGTGGCAAAGCGGAGAAGCCCCGTGGCGGACATGGGACGCCGAAGCTGTGATGCCTCGTTTGCAGCTCAGGCCGAAGGCGGCCTGAACACCAACCCGAAGCGTAAGCGAGGACGATGAAGGTCCAGCGCGAATCGCCAAACGTTGACTTCGTTCTCGCTGCATCTTCAAACCCATACTGACTTCGCCCTCGCTCACGCTTCGGGTTAGTGATTCCAGCTCGCTCATTTCCAGACACGCTCCAAAGACGAACTCATGCACGACACCTTCCATCTCAGTTTCTGGCGCGATCGCCGCGTCTTTGTCACCGGGGCGACGGGCCTGGTCGGCGGATGGTTGGTGAAGCGGCTGCTCGCCGCTCAAGCCGATGTTGTCTGTCTCGTGCGCGACTGGACTCCGCAAGCTGAGTTGCTCAAGAGCGGCATGTTGGATCGTGTCACTGTCGTGCGCGGCGACCTCAACGACTACGACACGCTCGAACGATCACTCGGCGAATACGAAGTCGAGACGGTCATTCATCTCGCCGCGCAAGCCATCGTCGGCATTGCCAATCGCAATCCGCTCTCCACGTTCGAGACCAACATCGGCGGGACGTGGAAGCTGCTCGAAGCCTGCCGCCGCAGTCCAAAAGTGAAGCAGATCGTCGTTGCGTCGTCCGACAAGGCGTATGGCGACGCCCCCGTCTTGCCTTATACCGAAGAGACTCCGCTGGCGGGGAAGCATCCTTACGATGTCAGTAAGTCGTGCAGTGACCTCATCGCGCAGACGTATGCCAACACGTACGGCACGCCGGTCGTCATCACGCGCTGCGGCAACTTCTATGGCGGCGGCGACCTCAATTGGAACCGCATCGTACCGGGGACCGTTCGCTCGGTGATGCGCGGCCAGCAGCCGGTCATTCGTTCGGACGGCTCGTTCATCCGCGACTACTTCTACGTCGAGGACGGTGCGGCGGCGTACATGCACCTCGCCGAACAACTCGCCCTCAAACCCGAACTCGCGGGCGAGGCGTTCAATCTCTCGAACGAAACGCAGGTCACCGTCTTGGAACTGGTCGAACGAGTCATGCGACTGATGAAGTCGCCGTTCGTACCACAAGTCCTCGGCGAGGCCAGTCACGAAATCAAACATCAATCACTGAACGCGGCCAAGGCCCGGCGCATGCTGGACTGGGAGCCACTCTTCACTTTGGACGAAGGGCTGAGCAGGACAATCGCATGGTACACGAACCACTTCCAGCAACTGGCAACCCCGCAATTGAGTGTCGTTCCTGCGGCCGAAGCGGCCTGAAGAGCGTCCTCTCGCTCGGCCGGACTCCGCTGGCAAACGCGCTGCTGACCGAGGCACAACTCAGCCAGCCCGAGCCGACGTGGCCGCTGGAACTGGCATGGTGTGCGAGCTGTTCGCTCGTGCAGATCACGGAAGCGGTGCCGCCCGAGATGATGTTCCGTGACTACGCGTACTTCTCATCGTTTTCGGACACGATGGTCCAGCACGCTAAGCGGATCGCGGATCGACTGACCGACGCCGAACACCTCGGCACGGGCAGTCTCGTCGTCGAAGTCGCCAGCAACGATGGCTATCTGCTTCAGTGGTACAAGCAAGCGGGCGTCCCCGTCCTCGGCATCGAACCGGCCCGCAACATCGCGCGCGTCGCTGAGTCCGAGAAAGGGATTCGCACGATCAGCGAGTTCTTCGGTCGCGACTTGGCGAAGCAACTCGCGGCGCAGGGCGAACTGGCAGATGTCATTCACGCCAACAACGTCCTCGCCCACGTCCCCGATCTGAACGGAGTCGTGGCGGGTTTCAAAACGCTGCTCAAACCGAACGGCGTCGTGGTCGTTGAAGCTCCGTATCTCAAGGAACTGATCGACCACGTGGAGTTCGACACGATCTATCACGAGCACTTCAGCTACTTCTCGCTGACCTCCCTCAACCGGCTGTTCCGACGGCATCACCTGGAGATCGTCGATGTGGAGCGACTCCCGATTCACGGCGGCTCGCTGCGTATTTTTGCTTGCCACGAAGGGGCGCGTCCGATCGGTGAGTCCGTCCGCAGCCTGCTCGCGGAAGAAGCGACTTGGGTGGACTTCGCCTCGTCGTACCGCGACTTCGGCCAGCGAGTCGAGAGCCTGCGCAGCGAACTCACCGGACTGCTGACTTCGCTCAAAGCGGACGGCAAACGGATCGCCGTCTACGGAGCCTCCGCCAAGGGAAGCACGCTGCTGAACTACTTCGGCATCGGTCGGGACACGCTCGATTACGTCGTTGATCGCAGCACCGTCAAACAGGGTCACTACACGCCCGGAACACGACTCAAAATCCACGACCCCGCCAAACTGCTCACCGACCGCCCCGACTACTGCCTGCTGCTGACGTGGAACTTCGCCGACGAAATCTTGAAACAACAACAGCAGTACCGAGCCAACGGCGGCAAGTTCATCATTCCCATCCCCCACGTCCGCGTGGCGTGAAGCCGCAATGAAGTGACAACTCGTTTAACCGTGTGGGCAACGCCCCGCGCGTCGATGGACGAATCAGCTCTCCACGTCGCTCGACGCGCGGGGCGTTGCCCACGCGGTTAAACGACGGATCTGCCCTATTACGACACCATGCTCTTCCACCCGACCACACTCGCCGGCGCATGGCTCATCGAGCCGGAACTCGTCTCCGACGAGCGCGGTGCCTTCGCGCGAACGTGGTGTGCGAAGGAGTTCGAGGAACGAGGTCTCAACCCTCACTTGGTCCAATGCAACATCTCGATCAACCGTCTCGCAGGGACCGTCCGAGGGATGCACTTCCAACGCGAGCCACACGCCGAAGCCAAGCTCGTCCGCTGCACGCGCGGAGCGATCTACGATGTCATCGTCGATCTCAGACCCGACTCACCGACCTATCGCCGTTGGCAAGGCTTTGAACTGACGGCGGCCAATCACCACTTGCTCTACATCCCCCAACACTTCGCCCACGGGTTTCAAACGCTCACCGAGGACTCCGAAGTCTTCTATCAAATGTCGCGCGAGTACCACGCCACCAGCGCGACCGGAGTCCGCTGGGACGACCTCGCCATCGCGGTCGAGTGGCCTCGCAGCATCACTCTCATCTCGCAACGAGACCGAACCTGGCCCGAACTGAATCTCACGAAAGCCTGACGCGCAAGCGAAGGACGTGTCGCCCAGCATCCTTCGCTTGCGCGTCAGGCTTTCCTCTTCCGAACTTTGTCTGATTTTTCGAGAGACCCGCGACGATGACCACGACCGAACCGAACCTCGCACCAGCGCTGGCCGCAGCGGGAACTGACGACCTCCTCCGTTCCGCCCTCTTCGATGCGCTGCGCGCTGCCGAGCGCCGTGCCTCCGACCCGCGCGGCTTTCGCGACAAGGTGCGAGCGCCACTCATCAGTGCCTTGCTCCAGCAAGTCGGCACGCACACGGTCGAACTTTCCACGGGACTCAAGTTTGAAGTCTCGACCGCCAGCCGCATCGAAATGGCGCTGCTCCTCAGTTCGGAAGATCGGCCCAATCACGTGTGGGAGCCGCAGACGACGAAGCTGCTGACGACGCTGGCTCGCGGCTGTCGCAACGTCATCGTCGGCGGTGCCTACATCGGCGATCACGTCATCCCAATGGCTCAGATCGCCGAACGGGTTCACGCCTTCGAGCCGATGAAGCAGGCTCACGAACGGCTGCTGCGCAACATCCAACTCAACGCGGCCAACAACGTCCGCCCGCATCGGATCGGCCTGTGGGACAAGAGCGGCGAACTGCTGAAGCTCGATGGCGACATGGCCCTCGCCTCATCGGAGACCTCGCCCAACGGGGATGTCCCGTCACTGACGATCGACGACTACGTTGAGCGTGAACAGATCGGCTCCGTCGGACTCATCATGCTCGACACCGAAGGGGGCGAAGAGAAGGCTTTGATCGGGGCGTCTCATGTCCTCGCAACCCACTCGCCCCACGTCGTGTTTGAGATTCACCGCAGCTTCGTCGATTGGTCCAACGGTTTGGAGAACACGACCGTCCTGCGACGCCTCATTGACGCCGGCTACACCTGCTACGCCGTGCGCGACTACCACGACAACATCCCGATGCACGGTCGCCCGATCGAAGTCATTCCCGCTGCAACCGTCTATCTGGAAGGCCCGCCGCACGGCTTCAACATGCTGGCGACCAAGGACGCCTCACTGATCGAACGCTGCGAGATCAAGGTCGTAAACGGCGTCAGCCCCAAACTGCTGCGCGACCGCGACCCGTCGCTGTACGCACCGCTGCACTGACCGTGGGCCACGCAACCGATATCGATGAACTCAGTGCAAAGTGAGCAGTGATTAGTGCAAAGTACAAAGTGATTCCCAAACAAGCTCTCCCCCCGTTTTGCACTTTGCACTGATCACTTCTCACTTTGCACTCGTCCCCGGCGAACTGCTTGACCGTACCGACTGAACCACACTTTCACGCCGAACAAAACCGCCCTCTTCCATGAAATACACCGTCTTGGGTGCCACTGGCTTCATCGGGTCGCATGTCGCTGCGTTGGCGCGGAGCCTCGGCCATGAAGTCGTCTGCCCCGGTCGAGACGACAACTTGGATGGCCAACACTTGGGGCACGCGATCTATTCCATCGGCATCACCGCGGACTTCCGTCGCCGTCCGCATGACACCGTGACGGCTCACGTCACGAAACTCCAAGAGGTGCTCACGCGCACGTCGTTCGACTCGCTCGTGTATCTCTCCTCGACGCGCGTCTACGCGCGGTGTGCGAGTCCCGATGAACATTTCGATTCCGCCACGAGATCGGAATTGCTCCCCGACTCGCGCTCTTGTTCCCTCCCCTCGGCGGGGAGGGTTAGGGAGGAGGGATCTGTGGCGAGTCAGTTCCACCTACTTCCCCCCTCCCCGGCCCTCCCCGCCGAGGGGAGGGAGAATGAGTCACCAAACTACGGGAAGTTATTTCTTGCCAGCCCCCCAGCACACCCTTGGCCCGGCATCTCCGAAGAGACCGCGATCCCCGTCCTGCCGTCCGACTTCAGCGACCTCTACAACTTGTCCAAGTTGATGGGGGAAAGCATCGCGCTGGCCAGCAGTCCCCGCGTGCGAGTCGCCCGCCTCTCGAACGTCGTCGGGCCAGACTTCGATTCCGACAACTTCATTCTCAGCGTGATTCGCGACTGTATTCGCGATGGCCGAGTGGAATTGAAGACCTCGCTCGACTCGGCCAAAGATTACGTGTCGGTGGATGACGTGGCCGCGCTGCTATTGCAGCTTGGTCCCGCCGGATCACACTCGGTCTACAACGTGGCTTCAGGAGTGAATACAACCCACGGCGAGATCACTCGCGCACTGACACAACTCACCGGAGCCACGGTCTCCGTCGCCGAGGCATCCCCCACAATCACGTTCCCCCGGATCGATATCCGTCGCGCCGCAAACGAACTCAATTTCACACCGCGACGCTTGGAGGGACTGCTCCCGACACTCGTCGCCAGACTTCGTACACACCTTCAATCGCAGACGCCAACGTGAGGTTGCTTGCCCCAGCAATCCCTCGCGCGGCTCAGAACAGAGACATCCGAGCGGGGCGGCGTCAGCCCGCCGGTTCTTGGGCGTCAGCCCTCTCGCTAAGAACCGGGGGGCTGACGCCGCCCCGCTCGGAATGTCCTCACTTTGTGCCGCTGACGCGATTAACAAGACACTCCCGCCAGACACGACTGCCCCCCAGCAAGGACGCCCTATGAAGATTGATTTCGACAACGCCACGGTGGACGTGACCGATGCCAACGGACAGACCCGCTCGCTCCCCTTCGCCAGTGCCGATGCCTTCCGCGAAGTGACCAAGGCGTGGCTGCGAGTCGGCTGGGACACCAAATACGTCTACGGCTTCACATGGCTCGGTCGCCCGATCATCCAGCTCCCCGACGACATGATCCGGCTGCAAGAGGTGATCTACTCGATCAAGCCCGATGTCATCATCGAAACCGGGATCGCTCACGGCGGGTCGTTGATTTACTCGGCCAGCCTCTGCCAGATGATCGGCAAGGGACGTGTGATCGGCGTTGATATCGAGATTCGTCCGCAGAACCGACAGGCCGTCGAAGCACATGTCCTCGCGCCGTACATCACGATGTTCGAGGGCAGCTCGACCGCTCCCGAGACCGTTCAAAAAGTGCGTGACCAGATTCGACCGGGTGAGACCACGATCGTGCTGCTCGACAGTTGCCACACGCGTGACCATGTGGCGGCGGAACTGGAAGCCTATGCACCGCTGATCACCCCCGGCTCTTACATCGTGGCCATGGACGGCATCATGCAGGATGTCGTCGGCGCACCGAGAACGTCGCCCGATTGGATCACGAACAATCCGCAAACCGCCGTTCATGAGTTCCTCGCCACTCACCCCGAGTTCCTCCTCGAAGAACCCCCGTTCCCGTTCAACGAAGGACTCGTCACCGACCGCGTGACCTACTGGCCGAACTGCTACTTGAAGCGAGTCTGATCGTTGTGAGGCCACCACGTCTCAGGCCATGAATTGACCACAGATTTCACGGCGCGGCGGAGCCGCAACCCAAGTCGCCTTGATCGCTCCGCGTGAAGAGAGCCGAGTGCGATGGAACGGCTGTTCCACCCATCCTCACCGCACTCGCGATCGGCTGACTTCACGCGGAGCGAGGAAGGCGACTTGGAAGGCAAAAACTAGAACTTGACTCAATGAGTCCAGTTTGGAACTCGAAGGAGTCCACGCACACGACGTGTTTCATCACGCCTAAAACTCTCGGACGTAATAAATGCACAGCCCCTTAGTCGGACGACTCAGTTCTCGCCGCGCGAGTTATGTCTGATGCAGACACGTACAGAAGAGAACGGAATCGTTCTTTGCTTCCGGTTCAATGACTGGGGGAATCGCTGCCCGTCTCCTGCTCTTCGGCACTCCCCAACAAAAGCTGGCCGTACCAACCCAGATACGCCTCTTCGAGTTTGACGACCATGCGCATGCCGCGAGACGATGGAAACACTTCACAGCGCAGGGTGCCGGTGCGATTGTCCGAGGTGTCGAGCGCCGGCGCGTTTTGAACAGTTTGATCGTTCGGCCGGGTCGTCTCCGGTCGCAGCGATCGGCTCCTGCCCACTTTGTCGCTCAGGCCGTGAGGACGGACGGACGGTCGGTCGTCCAAGTGGAGCGTCAGTCGGAACGGAGCGGTGGAGCGCGGCGCGGATGCCGCCGTTCCGACAGGTTGGACCAGAGACCGCACCGCATCCTCAAGCGCCTTGGGCGCGGTGTCTTTTGTCTCGTCCTTCGACCACGCAATCCAGAGCGATTGTGGAGTCGCGGTGATCCACAAGGCTCCCTCTTTCGGCAGCGACGCGGTCGAGTCGTTCACACGTCCTCCCAGAAGTTCGTGGACAACCGCCGCAGGAACCCGGTGAGTCGGCCATTCCTGAATGCTTTCCGCAGCGAGAAGGTAAGGCCGTTTCTCGGCACGAACCTCCGGTTCTCCGTCGGATCCGGCAGTGACGACGACCGACGTCTCGAAGTACTGGCGATGTTGTTCGAGGAGCTGATGAACGGCGTCAACGAACCGCTGGCTTCCCGCGATTCGCAGGCCGAGCAACGCGCTAGCATCGTCGTCGGCATTGGCGGTTGTGGTCGCCATCAAGTCGATTCTTCCCGTCTCCAGCGTATCTGCCAGTGCCCCGAACACCGTCGCGAGCGCGGCGACGGAATCGTCCGACGCACACCAATCGACACCGAACTGCGGCTTGGTGCGGAGGGCGGCCAGCACGGACTTCGCCAGTCGCGGGCTGAAGGAACACGCGAGAGCCAGCGACAATGGCCCCTCTTCGCGCGCCAGACCGTCCAACAGACCCCGTCGTGTCCTGAACTCATTGCAGAGTTTGGCAAACTTGCCCCCCTCCCGGCCGATGACATCCACCTCGAACGTCGCCTGTAATCGCACGGGATCCAAGCGCATCCCCACGGACAGTTCGTCGATGTGGAGGATCAGCAACTCCATTAGCTCGCGCCGGAGGACGCCGTAAGCGGTTCGCCAGCGAAAGTCCAGTTCCGATTCGTCGTCTCGTCTTTGTCGCGCCGCGTCGGCGGCAAAGAGAGCCGCGTCGCCAATCGCCCGCCTGACCGCAGGGGCGAGGCCGCTCGCCTGCACCGAGACCACCACGTCACGGTTCTTCAACAACGGTCGCAACAGCCTGTCCATCTCGGGAAAGTCGCGGTCCACAATCCCATCGTTGCAAAAGAAAAGGTACTTCCCAACCAACCGAACCGGCTGGCGGACTCCCTTTCCGTCCTGAAAGAATCCGGGGCTCTCGGGATCGCGCAGAAACTGTTCGCCCATGATTGCGGCGAGGGCTTTCACCAGCCGCTCCGCATCCCGCACCGGGAAGAATATCACCGGCTCGTCCATCAGGAACTGTTCGATGCCCTCGTAGTCGAATCGCTCGGGAACGGCGAAACCAGTCGCCGACTGACCGGCCGGCTCCAAGGAGCTTCGCTGGGAGGGGACGCGGGCGAACTGGGGATAGGTCAGCCATCCAATCGGTCGAGACGAATCGAGTCCATCCAGCGTGAGCAGAGTGCCCAAGCCTCCCGTGACTCTTTCAAACAGCCGAGCGGCACAATCCGAGTCGTCCGTCGCCCGAGCCACGAGTCCGATTCGTTCGCGCAGGGTATCGACGCTCGACAGCGCGACGATGACAAACGGACGTTCGCCTCCGGCCGGGCCGGAGTCCGCAGGGGACGGGCCGCCAGCCCAGACGATGGGCGGCGAGGTCGTTGCCGCCGAGAACGCTGCGACCAACAACACCGCCAGCCGCACGCGGCATCGGCAAAACTCGGACAGAGATCTCGTCAGCAGGGCAGTCACCCTCCGCCAACGCAGCGGTTCGCCAAGTGTTTTCGCGTGCGGCGTGAACTCGACTGTGGCCATATTTGGAGTGCGGGGATTCATCACTGCCATCCCTTTCATTTTGAAATCAAATACCGTTCCGAACCGGGGGCTACCGTCTCATTTCGACATGGATGACCTTCGCGGCAAACAGCCCTTTCGACAGGCTGCCAAACACGCACACCGTGTCGCCGTTCTTGAGTTGTCCAGGCACAACCACCTTTCCACGGCGCAAGATCCGGGTGTCTTCCTGAAGTTGGACGAGCGTTTCTCCGGTCTTGCCCTTCACGGACAAGCGCAGCGGAAAGACCTCCATGATGGCCTCGATCTTCCCTTCGACGGCATCGGTCAACTCGACGCGATCCGCTTTCACCGCTTGGTCGGAGGCGAGTCCGGAAACGAGGACGTGTTGCTTAGGTTTCAAGGAGTCGCGGAGCACGTTTTTCCCCTCCCGTACGAAAACGGTCTTCTCGGAGCATTGAATCTTCCATTCCCCCTCCAGCGACTTCACCGTGAAGGTGGGCTGCGATCCTGGCGGGACGGATTCAATCCGTCCCGCCAGAAGTTTCACCTCGTCGGCCTGCAACGGTGCGCCTGTCGAGAGAACGACCATTGCCAACCAAGAACAGATTGTGGCACGACTGATCATTGGGTCAGGGCCTTCCACGCGAGCATGTTGTTGAAGACACCGCTGGTGATCCGTGTCGCCCCGTTGGGACATCCGCCGTAGGCATGAACTCCCACGCCATGGCGCTGGCCGTTCTGAAGCCGGTAGACCGCTGAACCGCTTTGTCCGCCCGCAGTGTCGAAGTTGTAGAACAACCGCCGCGTCGTCGTGCTGGAGATTGGCCCAAAGGTGTACCACTGCGTCCCTGACGGTTTGTCTCCCGGATATCCGGCAGAGTTGACGGTCAGATTGCTCAGCGACGCATCGCTCAAATTGGCGAATCCATAGGATCCGGTGTTATCTCCAGGCCTCGTGGACAAGATAACGGCACCGTAGTCGTACTCCACCCGGTTGACACCGATCGAAGGGTGAACCCACCCGTTTACACTCCGGAAACTGGTACTCGTGTGAGTCCCAAAGGGCCGGCTGCCGGTACCGGTCCCGTTTCGGCCGGGAATCACGTCGATGCGTCTCATATACTGGCCAGCCGCCCCGCCGGGCGTGCCGCCCGTATTGACGCAGTGACCGGCCGTCATGACCGTTCCCCGGCCGATCATCCAGCCGGTGCAAGTTCCTTGTAGGCCGTTGGGAAGAGTAATGATGAGTTGACAGTTCATTCGCCAAGGACTGTTAGTCGTGTCGGTCCTTTGGGTCCGTGAATCGGCTCCACAGACGGTTTCGGGTTCCTCCATCCCCAGCAGTTTTTCAATCGTGGGGAGCTTCGCAATCTCGGCGTCGGAAAGCACTCCCGCTCGGCGGGCCTCCGAGTCTTTCACCGTCTCCCCCGAACCGGCAAATCCCGAAGCCACGAACGGCTGGGGCCTCAACCGGGTCCGCTCCTGAGCGGTCACGGCACCTCCTGACACTTCGGTCTCGCCTTTCACGACGCCTGCATGCGAGTCGTCGCTCGCCTGTGTTGGAATCAGGAAGTCGGGCTCAAGTCCGAAACCGACTCCGACCAACAATCCCACGAAAACCAATCTCCAACCACTCCAGTACTTCATGATTGTCACTCCCATCATCGCGGGGATTAAGACACATCCTTGTAGTGATAACCTGTCCCAGATAATCCATTGGGACAGAGCGTGTGCCGACTGAGCAACTCTTCAATCAACAACTCGTAGGCTGCTGTCCGGCGGTTGACGACAACCACCCGACAGGAACCCGCCGACGAATCGCTTTGAAGGAGAGTCTGTCTGGCTTCGATCCGGGCCACGCACGGTCCAAGCCTCAAGCGGTGCAGAACTTGGTCTTTCCAATCGTGATCATCGGGCAACGCGCTGCGCTTCCACCCGATGCTCATTCTCTGACACGCCGCCAACAACAACTCCTTTCCTTCGCGGATTCAAACTCAAGTTGAGTACCACATCATCCAAGTGCGACCCCGGTCAAAAACCGGACGATTTCTTTTGTCCTTAATGCTTTTTTTGCAGAATGCCGCCGCGAGGCCGATTGGACGGACAGGACTGACAACAGCTTCCTCAATAAACATCCTCGCGCCCCGCGAAGGACGGAGTCATGACCGCACGATGCGAACAGAAAGGACCGATCGGATGAGGCGTTCGGACTTGTTGAGTCGTTCGATGCGCCCGCGTTGTGCTTTTCGTTGGGACGAGGCAATAATTCCAAGCAGATCGCAGCCGACCCATTTGAGGTTTCACGATGACTCCCACCAATGCTGAACTGTCACAACGACGTGCCAATGCCGACTTGTTGCTCGACAAGGCGAAGTCGGGATCGAGGAAGGCGCTGGGTAAAGTCTTGGAGGTCTATCGGCCCTACCTGCTCAAGATCGCCGACGCGATTGAAAGCCCGTTGTTGCGCCCGAAGATGGAACCCGACGACTTGGTGCAGGAAACGCTGTTGGAAGCGGTGGCGAGTTTCCCGACATTCCGGGGATCGACCGAACCGGAGTTCCGAATGTGGCTGCGTCGGATTCTGCTGTGCAGGCTGGCCGCGCTGGCTCAGCGTTTTCTTTGCGGCCGCCGCGACGTGCGGCGCGAGCAGCCGCTGGCCAAAGTCGGTTCGCTTTCTGAAGCCACCGCAGGGCTTGGCAACGGCGATCCGCCTGCGGACGCGGAGGGCCGGGAAGACGAGCTCTCTACCGTGCTGGAATGGATGTTCAACCATCTCTCCGACGATCATTGCCTGGTCATTGTCTACTGCGTTCTCGGACAGCGGCCGATCCCTGAGGTCGCACGAGTCATGCGGCGCTCTCCGGAAGCCGTCCGCAAGCTGTGCTTCCGCGCCGTCACGAAGGCGCACCGGTTGTATGAGGCCCAATCACCGCTCGAATCGGGGATGGTCGCACCACGAGGAGACTGTCTTGCATACCGGTGAGCAAAACAAAGGGGGTCAAGCAAAACAAAGGGGGCAGGAGTCGTAGAGCCGGAATGTCTCGCGGGGTGGCCCGACTTGATCCGCCAAGCACGTTTGACGCGCCACGGCTTCAAAAGCGGCCCGTGCCAAGCCACCCAGCCCAACCGAGCCGAGCGGTCATGCCGCCGAGGAATACCGGCATTCGGCTAACCCGAACTGACTCAGGGCCACCTCGGACTTTTGCTCCCACCTTGAGTGGGGACGTGTGCGGGCCACTCTCAGTGACGCTTCAAAGACGTGTCCGACAAAAGTCGCAGGCACACTCCGTGTGCCGTCCGCGAGACCGTGATTCGCCGAGGAATTCGGTGAACGGCACAGGGAATGTACCTACGACTTTGACTGCTGTCGGAAACGTCTTCAAAGGCATCCTGATTCCGCCTAGCCCGTTCGTTCGAGGGATCCAATCGGACAGCCGCCTCAAACGCGGTTCTGACCGCCTCCGGCGGAAAACCCAGTTCGGCTTGAGCGATGGCTCGCCACTCTTCGAGTTGGCTCTTTGCATTCTCAGACGCACGCATCCTAAGTCCCCTTTCGCACATGCTCCGACACTGCTCAAACCGGTTTGTGATCAAGTAGTGGCGGGCCAAGAAGAGATAGGGCCAGACTACGGGAGATCCAAGTGTTACTGCTTGCTCGAAATCAGTAACGGCACACGAGCTTGAACCGTACAGGAGAATCCCGCGCGCGACGAAGTCCGAATTGACGGCCTTGTCCCGCTCAATCTCGTTGGCCTCCCAGGCGAGAGGCCGAAGCGCGTCGCATCACGCCTGTCCCGCGCCTCAAGCAAGCGGACAAGCTCATCATGCGTCAGATGGTCGTATCGATCACGCGGTACGCATCAAAGTGTTGACGTAATCTCTGTGCCGATCATGCGTTTTGTCATCCATCCGTTTTGTGGTGCGTACCGGGAGAGTGTTCTCGCGGGGATTTCGACACCAAGGACGGAGTCAGACCATGGATGGGTCGGCAATCGACTCGTTGCGGGCGAGTGTTCGCCAGATCACGGAGGTGCGGGTGGTGGGGCGTTGCGAGCACCTGTTGATCGACGTGTTGGGCATCACCATTCTGGCGGTGTGGTGTGGAGCGGATGATTTCGTCGCCGTGGAAACGTTCGCGGTCGGCCGCCGCGTGTGGCTGCCACCGTTTTTCGAGTTGCCCCAGGGCGTTCCGGCCCACGACACGTTCCGTCGCGTGCGGGGTTTGATCGATCCCCAGCAACTCTCGGCCAGTCGGGGCGGCGGGACCGCCGCGCTGCAACAG
>JAYSQC010000060.1:0-12110 GCA_043721755.1 Schlesneria sp. | reverse complement strand
GCTTGCTTCGCTCGGTGAGCGAGATACCTTGGCCATTGTCTGTGATTTCAAGCGTCAAAAGATCTTCAGAGTCCGAGAGGTCGATGCGGACTTCCGTGCGTCGTGCGACGAAACACGATTCCACGTCGCACGACGCGCGGGGCGTTGCCCACGCGGTTAAACGATGTAGTTGTCGCACCTCATCCTCATCTGAGGCATCACGTTGATCGCACGCGCCGCCCGTTGAGACTTGCCATCGGCCCGCCTATTCTCTCGCCGCAGTCATCAACCACTTCAACGAGACCTGTCATGGAACCGAGCACTCCCAACACCGACGCGGTCGCGATCACGCGGGTCGAGCGTACGTCGCTGACCGCGCTGATCTTGAAGCTGCTGCAACGCAAAGGGATGTTTGCGGCGGAGGCTGAGATCGTGGCGGCGCGGCTGATCGAAGCGGATCTGTGCGGGCTGTCTGCCGAGGGCGTCGGTTCACTGCCACCGTTTCTTGACGCGATGGACCTTGGTGACATCGACCCGCGTGCGAGAATTATCACGCTGCGCGACGCTCCCGCTGCGGCACTGCTTGACGGCAGCACAGGCATGGGGCATGTGGCGGCGACGCGCGCGATATTGCTCGCCATCGAGAAGGCACGCGCGGTCGGGACGGGAACGGTGGTCATCAAGAACAGCCGACTGTGTGGCGACGTGGGCGTGATCGCGCGACTGGCGGCCGATGCGGGACTGATCGGCTTCGTCACGAACAGCTTTGCCGAGAGCGTCTCCCACGACGCGGGAGACCATGCGTTGGCGTGGGGACTACCGACGCCGGATGGCTCGGCGTCGCTCGTCGTTCGCGAACGCAGCCTGAAGTTTGGCGAGGCTCCTGCGTTGGCAATCGGACTCTTGGCGGCGGGGCTCGCGGGTGCCGAACCGATGTCGCGCAAACGCAAAGCGAACCGCGTGGCGAACACGGTCGAACACTTTATTCAGGCGATCGACCCCGACCAGTTCGGCTCGCGCGAAACGTTGCTGGCGAAATGGGGACCGACACTCGCCGCGCGGCAACTCAGTGCGGAAGGCGTCTCGAACGAGACTGCGGCATCTGACACTGCGGGATCTGACACAGTGCCGCTGCAAGCCGAAGATGCTCAGGTGTTGTTGGAGTTGGCGGCAAAGATCAAAGTGGAGTTGGTCATGAGTCCTCACGCGGCACAAAGTGAGGAGTTTCCGAGCGGGGCGGCGTAAGCCCCCCGGTTCTTTTCACGCGGGCTTACGCCCAAGAACCAGGGGGCTTACGCCGCCCCGCTCAGATGTCTCATCACTCACCGCGCGAGGTACGGTTCTTGGTTCTTGGTTCTTGGTTCTTGGTTCTTGGTTCTTCTCCCCCGGAGTTCTCGTGGTTCGCATTTTCTTGCCGTTGTCGTTGCTCAGCACGGTCACGTTGGTTGTCGCGCTAGTGCTCGGGCTGGCGATTGATGATCCGAAGGTTCTCGACAAGGCCGTTCAAGCCGGAGTGACGTACCACTTCCTCGCGGCACTGGCGGCACTCGTCTTCTCAACACTGGTCCATGCGATCGTGTTGACCTACTTCATGGGGACCGGCCGCTGGATTGAAGAGACTTCCACCGCGTATCGGCTCGGCCCGGAGTTGTATGAGCGGAGCAAGTCGATCAAGTACCGCACGGTCCCGGCGATGGTCGGCTGCTTCGCGCTGCTGATCGTCACGGGGGCACTCGGAGCGGCCGCCGATCCCGCTGCGCCGATGCGCTGGCGGGGCTGGCTGGGTGTCTCCGCCGCGACGATTCATTTGACGGCCGCGCTCGTCACGGTGTTCGCCAACCTCGCCGTGAATTACTTGGAGTTCCGGGCACTCGAACGCAACGGTGAGATCATCGACGAAGTGCTGACTCAGGTGAAACGGATCCGGCTGGAGAAGGGCCTCGCGGTGTAGAGGCGACCGGCAGGACATCGCCCGGCAACACCAACCCGAAGCGTGAGCGAGGAGTTCGATCCGCAATTCCTCGCTCACGCTTCGGGTTGGTGTGCCCGCCACCAGATTCAATCCACGTTCCCAGCCATGACTCATCCCCGGACCAACATGAACAGCACCTCCTTCGCCGCTAACTTTCCTCACGCTCACGCCGTCATCGTGCAGGGGATCGAGCGCGGGTTGCACACGGGCTGTCAGGTCTATGTCTCACAGAACGGTCGCGTGTTGGCCGACGTTGCAGTCGGGGAGTCGCAGCCCGGTGTGGCGATGACGGCCGACACGATCAACCTGTGGCTGTCGGCCGGGAAGCCACTCACCGCCGTGGCACTGTTGCAGCAGTGGGAGCGCGGCGAACTCACGCTGGATGATCGCGTCGCGCGGTTCATTCCTGAGTTCTCTGCGGGCGGCAAGGGGGCGATCACGCTACGACACTTGCTGACTCACACGGGCGGCTTTCGTAATGTCGAGACCGGTTGGCCCGAGGTCTCATGGGGCGAGACGATCGACCGCATCTGTGCCGCGCCGCTGGAAGAGAACTGGGTGATCGGTCGCTCGGCGGGCTATCACACGTCATCGAGCTGGTTCATTCTCGGCGAGGTGCTGCAGCGAATCAGCGGTCGCGCGTATGCCGATCTCATCCGCGACGAACTGCTGCGACCGCTCGGCATGAACGACACATGGGCGGCGATCCCGATCGAACAACACGCCGCGTATGGCGAACGAATCGGGCGGATGTTCACGCGGGAACAAGGTGAGTTGCGGATGCTCGACTGGCACGAGGCAACTCGCTGCGCTGCCGCCTCGCCCGGCAGCAACACACGCGGGCCGATCCGAGAACTGGGCCGCTTCTACGAGCTGCTGTTGCGTGACGGCGAGACTCCTGCCGGGCGCGTATTATCACCGCAGAGTGTGGCGGCACTGACGGCGCGGCATCGCGTGGGTGAGTTCGATCAAACGCTGGGACATGTGATCGACTTCGGCCTCGGCGTGATCGTGGACTCCAACCGCTACGGTCTCGACACCGTGCCGTATGGTTACGGTCGCCATTGCTCACCACGCACGTTCGGTCACGGCGGCGCACAATCATCGCAGGGCTGGTGCGATCCCGAGGCAGGGCTGGTCGTCGCGTACTTCTTCAACGGGCGAGCGGGCGAAGGTCAGCACCAACGCCGGGCCAAGGCGTTCAATGACGCGATTTGGTCCGACATCGGATTGGCGGAGCAGATGTAGGGTGGGCTGTGCCCACCATTCTGCAACCGAATGTGGTGGGCACAGCCCACCCTACGAGAGGTCATGCAATCGAATGATCTGCCTGTTGAAAACAGCCGTGGCACGGGCGGCTCGCCTGTGCTTTTCAACTGGCTGTTACGGTTGGACGGTGGTGCTGTTTCGTTTCGCCTTGCGAGGTTTGGGGATCTCAACGGCTTGCGACTTGAGCAAGTCCGCCAACTCCTCTTTCGCCACGACCCAGCCTCGGCATCCCGAGCTGCCGCACAGGCACTTGATCGCCCCCGAGGCGGCCCACTGATAGTCGATCGTCAACTCTTCCCCCTTGAGAATGTCGAGCAAGGCTTCGACATGAACTTCGGGAGGCGCGGGAGTTCCATCTTCGTACTCGGCATCGACCGTGTGGAGATGGCTGTTCGGGACACAGCAATGATTGAGATATCGGAACGGAGCGTGCGGTTCGAGCGACAGGGGATCACCGAGGTCGATGCAGTACGACGACGCATAGTCGGGGTCGTCGATGATCTTGCCCGTGACCACACCGAGTGTCGTTCCCGCCGGGATGTCTTGCCTCGCGAAGACGCCTCGACCGAAAGGAACCTTGCCCACTCGCACCCACGGATTGCCGACTGACATCGTGTCTCCTCGTTGAATCGTGCTCAGAACTTGTCCAAGAATTACGCCGTGTTTTGAACAACACCAACCCGCAACGAGGGCGAGGGCGCATGTCGCTCGACGCTCGTCCTCGCTCACGCTGCGGGTTGGTGTTGTTCTTGGACAAGTTCTCAGACCGCCTCGATCACTGGAGGCCGGTCTTGGAAAGGGCGACACGATAGCGGCGGCTCTGCGCGAGTCAACCGTGCGAGGTATAACCGCGAGAGCTGGGATTGCGTGGGAGGGTTGCGACAACAAGACGTTGAGGAGTGCCAAGTGAGAAGTGTTCAGTGCAAAGTGCAAAACGTCAGACGATCACATTCGCAGGCGACCTGGCTTTCACTTTGCACTTTGCACTGAACACTTCTCACTTGGCACTGAATCTCTCCGCTCGCTTCAAATGGACTCTGCCGGACGAGACCTTGTTCTCACTCGTACCATCTGACTTTCTGCCCCTTCCTCTTGATGATTCCAACATATGACCACCGAACGTCACCGCGTGCCGACCAATCTCATTACCGGCTTTCTCGGCGTCGGCAAGACGACGACCATCTTGAACCTGTTGTCGCAGCGACCGGCCGACGAACGTTGGGCGATCCTCGTCAATGAGTTCGGCGAGGTCGGGATCGACGGTGCGATTCTGGGCGGCTCGGGAAGCGACGGCGTCGTCGTGAGCGAGATCGCGGGAGGGTGCTTCTGCTGTTCGTCGAGCGAACCGCTCGACTTCTCGCTGATCGAGCTGCTGCATCAGACAAAGCCACAGCGGGTGTTGATCGAGCCGACCGGACTCGGGCATCCGGCGGCGGTCCTCGACACCCTGCGCGGTCCGTGGTTTCGCGAGCTGATCGACTTGCGAGCCACGATTTGTGTGGCCGATCCCGCCGACTTCGCCACGCCGCGCATCGCCTCGTCACCCGTCTTTCAAGACCAGTTGCACATGTCCGACATCGTGCTGGTCAACAAGACGGATCGCGCTCCGTCAGAACAAACCGCCGCGTTTCTGACTCACCTGCGCGAGTTGTTTCCTCCCAAGTTGCAGGTCATCTGCACGACGCACGGTCACTGCGAGGCCGCGCTGCTCGATGCCGATATCTCAGCCGCGCGCGTCCCGTTGTTTCCCAACGCACACCCACCACAGCCCGCCAGTTCGTCGCCGGAACAACCGGCTCCTGTCGCGATGCTGCTGCCGGGGAAGCCGATTCGCAAAGAGAGTCCGCAGCACGACCGCGCCGCCTGCGGTTGGATCTTCTCGCCGTTCGATCGCTTCAGCCGACTGGCGTTGATGGAAGCCCTCGGCGGCAGTTTGGAAGTCCATCGGCTGAAGGGGGTCTTCAACGTCGGAGCCGAATGGCTGCTGTTCAACCGCGTGGGAGGCGACCTGACGTGCGAGTCGATCCCGTACTGCCGCGACAGCCGCATCGAAGTCATCCTCGACCAACCCTGCTACGACTGGACCGAGTTTGAACGAGTGCTACTCGCGTGCTTGAAGTGAGTGCTATTCCTCGCGCGGCCTGAAGTGAGGCATTCTTGTTTAACCGCCTGTTGAAAATCGTAGGATGGACGCCCTCGTCCGTCCGCTTTCAACTAGAAAAGACTCGGACGAGGGCGTCCAAGTTACGTTTTTCAAGTATCACCCGTCGCCGCACGCTTCCTCACCAACCCCGGCAGGACATCCATGTCGAGCGGCGAGAACATCTCGCGTTCCCACAACTCCCAGCCGATGGCTCCCATGGCCGCGTTGTCGGTGCAGTACTCGCGCGGCGCGATGATGAGTTCGATCTGACGATGTCGGGCCAGTTGCTGAAGCCGCTCACGCAACAGTGTATTCGCCGCGACGCCGCCTCCCACCAACAAGGTCTTCCGCCCCGTGCGAGTCAGCACTTGGTCGCACTTCCCCACGAGAACATCGATGACCGCCGCTTGAAAGCTGGCGGCGATGTCGGCCGTGCGTTGAGGCGTCATCGGCGGAAGTGCAGGCTGATTGCGTGCGCCGGGAGTGCCGCGCACCGCGTACAAGACGGCGGTTTTCAAGCCGCTGAAACTGAAGTCGAGTCGCTCGTCTTTGAGGTACGTGCGCGGAAATGAAAACGCACGCGGGTTGCCTGTCGCCGCGATCTGCTCAATGAGCGGCCCGCCGGGGTATTCGAGTCCCAAAATTTGAGCGACCTTGTCGAACGCTTCACCCGCCGCGTCATCGGTCGTCGAGCCGAGCAGATCGAACTCGACGGGCGAGCGGCAGTCGTAAAGGTTCGAGTGACCGCCACTGACCACCAGTCCAGCCGCTGGAAAAACATCGCGCCCCGCTGCCATCCGACAAGCGTACAGATGAGCCTCAATGTGGTTGACCGCGAGCAGCGGGACATCGAGAACCAGCGCGAGTGTCTTCGCGGCGGTGAGCCCCACCAACAGCGAACCGACCAAACCCGGATGCGTCGCGACGGCCACCGCACCGATGTCGGAGAGACTCGCGCCCGACTTCTTCAACGCCTCGTCGATCACCGGCAGGATGCGTTCGAGATGCGCCCGCGAGGCGATCTCGGGAACAACGCCGCCGAACCGTTCGTGCAACTCATGCTGAGTCGCCACGACGTTTGAGAGGACTCGCCGCTCACGATCAATCACCGCCGCCGCAGTCTCATCGCACGAAGACTCGATCGCGAGGAGCAAGCGGCGAGGGGAAGTGGACTCAGACACAGATCACGTCTCAAATGGGTAAAGACTGGCGCTGCCACATGCGAAGGAATATCCCGCCAGAAGTCCGGCTTTTCTTAAAGCCGGACTTCATTTGCGAAAGCGATGTCTCGGAGGGAAGTCCGGCTAACAAAGCTAAGCCGGACTTCTGGCGGACTCTTCGACACGAGGTCGGCCTCAAAACAAAAAGAGCCGGGACAACTTGTCCCGGCTGCGTGATCGAGGAACGCGGTCAGACAGCGCGCGACGGTTGTCCAATTTGAACTCGCTGCCATTCGAGGAATGCCTCGACGAACTGCCTCCCGAGACGCGAAGGGAGGCTGGCTCCTTCCTTTTTCTCGACAGGTTTTTCTTCGGCTTTGGGCTTGTCGGTCCCTTCGGCAGGCTTCTCGGCGTCGGCCGGTTTATCGCCATCGGGTTTCTTGGCGGTGAGTTGTTCCTTCAACCAAGCCGCTCCCTTGGCAAGCTGCCCGTCCACGAAGTCGCTCTTGGGGACAGTGCCGTCCAGCCGCACGATCTCGCGTTCGCGACGGGCATCGAACAGCTTGGTCATCTCTTCGTCGGACAGTTTGACTTCAAAGCCCGCATCGGGCATGACGCCCCATTCTTCTTTCTCGGTCGCCTTGGGAAAGCGATGAATGTTCTTGCCGCTCGGGCGGTGATAGCTCGCGGTCGTCAGCTTGAGGGCGCTCTTGCCTCCTTCGAGTTCGATCACGTTTTGAACGCTCCCTTTACCCCACGTCCGTTCCCCAACGATGATCGCTCGCTTGTGGTCTTGTAGGCAGGCACTGACGATCTCACTGGCCGAAGCGCTGTAGCGATTGACGAGCACCACCATCGGGAAGCCGCTGTAGGTGCCAGGCTTCTTCGCTTTGACAACGTGCTCGTCGGTGTTGCGGCCTTTGGTGCTGACGATGACTCCACTCTCAATGAAGAAGTCCGAGATCGCCGTCGCGGCCGTGAGCAGCCCACCGGGATTGAACCTCAGGTCGAGGATCAAGGCCTTCATGCCGTCCTTCTTCAGCCGCTCCAATTGGTCGTGAATTTCTTCCGTGCTGTTGCGGGCGAAGCTGGTCAAGCGGACGTACCCGATCTTGTCTTCCCCTTCGAGGAAATAGACCCAGTTGCCCTCTTTGTCGTAGTGATCGCCGAGGACCGTGGGCGACTTGATGATGGCGCGCGTGATCTCCAGTGAGATCGGTTCCGCATCGTCCTTGTGCTGAATCTTGAGCTTCACGACTTCACCCGGCTTGCCACGCATCAACTTAACGGCGGAGTCCATCTCGCGGCCTTCCGGAAAATCGGCGGTGATTTTGTCGTCGATCTCGATGATCCGGTCACCCGCTCGCAGACCGGCTTTGTAGGCGGGAGTGCCCGAGATTGGGACCATCACCATCAACTGTCGCGTCTTCGGATCGACTGTCACTTGGATCCCAATGCCGCCGAACTCCTGCTCGACCGACTCATTGAACTGCTTGAGTTCCGAGGTGTCGATGTACGACGAATAGGGATCGAGTTTGAGAACCATTCCTCGCATCGCCGCGTCGAGCAGCTCGCGGCGATCGACAGGCTTCACGTAGTTGCGGTCGATTTGCTCGAACGTGTCCACGAACAGCTTCATCAACTCGAAGTATTCGTCTTCAGTCGCCGCTTGAGCTGACTGAACGAACACGCCGCCGGGTTGGGTGAGCAAGCTCAAACCCAACGTGACGAACAACGCCAAAACCAGCAGTCGCCCCCGCATCCGCGTCTCCCTTCCGAATGGTGTGCCGTGTGGTTGCCTTGACCGCGTCTCGTCCTCTCGTCCACATCACGTTTAGCAGCCTGTTGAAAAACGTAGGGTAAGCCTCTGGCTTGCCCCTTTTTCAACTGCATTTACGGGCAAGCGAGACGCTTACCCTACGTTTTCCAACAGGTCGCCCAAGCCTCGATCACGTCCTTGTTCCACACAAAGTCGCGACTCGTTTCAGCGAGGACCGGGCAAGGCGGGCCGAGTCTACGTGCTTTGTTGGAACCCGGCAAGACTCTGCGAATCGCCTGCGCGAATGATCGACTCGCGATCACAACATCCCGTGCAGCGATGCGTTCCACGAGTTGCCATCCTCATCCGAGCAGGCCCTCAAACGGATGCGCGGCGGTGTGCCGAGCGGTTGCGCGAACGATGCCTCGCGCGGTCAAGGCTGACACCTTTGTCGCTGCGGCACACTAACCCGAAGTGTAAACGAGGAGGTGTGATGCGTTCCTCGCTTACGCTTCGGGTTAGTGTCAGCCTCGGCCGTGCGAGGTATCGCTTGAACCGATCTGACTCAACACGGCTTCTTTCCACCGACACTGCCCGTTGAGAAGGGTTTTCCGGTTTGTGCGACTGTGATGGTCGCGAAGACGAAGAAAATGGCGTGGAATAGGATCGCTCGGCCGCACGGTTCTAGCCGTGTTGTATTTTTGCAACGCCTTCAGCAGCGATCTGGTGGCACGCAGAACATGTCACTGAAGTGGCGATTATCGTTCACTGGAATGACATATTGTGACTGAAGTTGATTGCAATTCTCGCGGTGTACGGTAGTCTGGGATAACTTTATGGGACGCGGATGAACGAGCGTCTCTGCGGATGAATCTCAGGGAAGTGCAGCATGACCATGATTCTCGATCAGCGACGAGACGAGATTCTTCAGGCAATTGAACAGAATGGGTTTGCGTCGCTGCAAGAACTGGTGACTCGACTCGGGGCGAGTGAATCCACAGTGCGACGGGATTTGGAGTATCTTGACGGAATTGGACAGATTCGGCGAACGCGAGGTGGAGCTGCTTATACGGGAGAGTCGATCACGCCGTTCGAGGAGCGGTTTCGGAGTGCCAGTCGGGAGAAGCAGGCCATCGCCAAAGTGGTCGCGGACCTGATTCAGCCGGGCGAAACGATCCTGCTCGACGGCGGAACGACGACGCTGGAAGTGGCTCGCGAGTTGGTGGGTAAGTCGCTGCAGGTGGTGACCAATTCACTGCCGATTGCCAACCTGCTGGCTCAACAACCGAACATCGAATTGATTTTGATTGGAGGCTATCTGTACCCGCGAACGGGCGTGGCACTGGGACCGCTGGCCGAGTCGGCTCTGCGCGAAGTTCATGTGCCGCGAGTCATCATGGGGACGGGTGGCATCACAGAGAAAGGTCTCTTCAACAGCAACACGCTGCTCGTGCAATGTGAGCGGATGATGCTCGAAGCGGCCGAAGAGGTTTGGGTCGTGGCCGACAGCAGCAAGTTCGGGAAGTCGGCATTGGCTCACCTCTGCGAACTGTCGAAGGTGACACGGATGATTGTTGATGCGGGGCTGAGTGACTCGTGGTGCGAGATCATACGCGGCGCGGGGATTGAACTGACGATCGCCGAGACGTGAAACCAGTTGGATGGAATTAGGTTTGAAATAACAAGCTCGACGCGCAAGCGAGGGCTTCGCATGCAATCAAAGTTCAGCCCTCGCTTGCGCGTCGGGCTTGTTGAACGACGAGGGGCACGATGACAACATTGACCGCGGGATACAGTCGAACCGATATCGAGCGAGTTGTTCGCGCGGTGCTGGAGCAGCAACTTGGAGCCTCGCCCGCGCAGGCCGCTTCGGTGAGTGCGGCTCCCGAACGGAATCCGCTCGTGGTGAACATCTCGGCGCGGCACGTCCATCTCTCCGAAGAACACGTTGAGGTTCTGTTCGGCAAGGGGGCGACGCTCGAGCCGATGAAGTGGCTCTATCAAGACGGCTTCTTCGCGGCCAAACAGACCGTGATGGTGGTCGGGCCTCGCAAGCGGATGCTGCCTGAAGTGCGCGTCCTCGGGCCGTGCCGACCGACCCAAGTCGAGCTGGCTTTCACCGATTCGATCTCGCTCGGCATCGACGCGCCGATCCGAATCAGTGGCGATCACCACGACACGCCCGGCTGCGTGCTGGTCGGTCCCGCCGGAGTCGTCGAGTTGAAACAAGGGGTCATCCGCGCGATGCGGCATGTCCACATGAGTCCCGCCGACATGGAACAGTACGGCGTGAAGAATGGCGATCGGATGCACCTCCGCATCGAATCGCCGTCCTGCACGACGGTCCTCGAAGACTTGGCGGTGCGAGGCGATGCCAAGGTGAAGCTCGAAGTTCACCTCGACACCGACGAAGGGAACGCGGTCAACCTGCCAGCAGCAACGCACGTCGAGTTGATCAAGCCGCACGCCTGTGCGTGTGAGCAGCATTGAGGGAGGGGGGAAGCGGTTAGCTATTAGCAAGGCAGAGGAAGCAGGAAGCGAGACGGGTAGGGTGGGCTTGGCCCACCACAAAATGATGCAGATTGGTGGGCACAGCCCACCCTACAAAAGTGGACGAGTGATCAGACGGTTTTGGGTTTGAGCTTACAGCTAAAAGCTAACCGCTAAGAGCGACCAGCTTATGGCTATCGAGCAACGACAGTTTCGGTTCTTTCTTGATCTTGATGAGGGGAAAACAGTCATGGCGAACGAAGCGTTGGGAATGTTGGAGTGCAAGGGTTTGGTCTGCCTGATCGAGGGCGTCGATGCGATGCTCAAGTCGGCCAACGTGAAGATGATCGGTTGGGACAAGGTCGGCAGCGGCTTGGTCACGGCGTTCGTGGTGGGCGATGTCGCCGCCGTGAAGGCCGCCATCGACGCCGGTGCCAGTGCCGCCGCGAAGATTGGCGAAGTCGTCAGCGTCCAAGTGATTCCTCGTCCGCACGAGGAACTCGTCGCCATCCTGCCAAAGCTCAAGGCTGACAAGAGTTCGGCCTCCTAAAGCGAACGCGGGGAAAAGCGAAGCAATTGAAGCCTGACGCGCAAGCGAAGCTGGCTCAGGAACGGAACCTTCGCTTGCGCGTCAGGCTTCGATCCGAGATGGGACAATCCCAGCAGTCGTCTAATGAAGTAGTGAGACGGACATGCCGAAGAAGTCCACCAAGAAGACAACGGCCAGCAAGAGCGACGCCTCTTCCAAGCCCGCCTCGAAGCGGCCTGCTGCGAAGCGACCGGCGAAGAAGGTCGAGAAGTCGGAAGTCCGGCTTTCAGAAAAGCCGGACTTCGAGCCAGTGATTACAGTCGCTGCGGTGGCCTCACCTGTGAGTCCCATCGCAACCGCGAGTTCCATCCCAACCTCGGGCCAACGCCCGCAGCAGCCAACAGCGGCTCCTCAGCAGAACGGACAGATTCCCATGAATGAAGCGATTGGTTTGATCGAAACAAAAGGCTTGGTCGCTCAGATCGAAGCGGCCGATGCCATGCTCAAAGCGGCCAACGTCACGTTGGTCAAGCAGATTCAGATCGGCGGAGCCTACGTGACGACGGTCATCCGCGGCGATGTCGGCTCGGTGCGAGCCGCCGTCGATGCCGGTGCCGCCGCCGCGTCGAAGATCGGTGAGTTGGTCAGTGCTCACATCATTGCCCGACCCGAGAAGAGCCTGATGGAACAGTTCATTTGAGAAGAGCTGTTAGCGGTTAGCTCTAAGAGGCTATCCGGAAATTGCATTTGCCGCATCTTGATCGAAGCGACGACTTTGGGTGCCACGGTCACGGCTTTGCGTGGCCGTG
>JAYSQC010000059.1:0-1031 GCA_043721755.1 Schlesneria sp. | reverse complement strand
GTAAGCGAGGGCGATGACAAGAGGCGTTTCCCTTTGTTTCCCTCGCTTACGCTGCGGGTTACTGGGGTAAAGTAAGTGCCATTGGGCGTCAGCCCCCGGATTGTTTGCTGCAATCTCAAGAGTCCAGGGGCTGACGCCGCCCGGCTCACCACTTCTGTCGGAAGTGCCAAGAGATCGGTTTCCGGACTTTGACTGACTTGGCCTTCGTCCTATCTGTGTCCTCCGTGAAATCTGTGGTTCTGCCGATTTTTCATGGATGCACCCGAGTGGCGGTTTCCTGACCCCGCTCGCAAGCTCACCCCACCTTAGGAGCATCCCGGCATGGTCTATCTGAACCGCATCTACACCAAAACGGGCGACACGGGCGAAACATCGCTCGGTGATGGGCGTCGCGTGCCGAAGACCGATCTGCGGGTGCGTGCCTTCGGTGGCGTGGACGAACTGAACGCCGTGCTCGGTCTGACGCTCACGGCCGCGCCGAGTGGTGACTTGCCGAAGCAGCTCGCGCACATTCAGAACGACCTGTTCGATGTCGGTGCCGACCTCTGCGTCCCCGAGTCCGACGAGCCGCCCGCGTACACGCCACTGCGCGTCACGGCGGCTCAAGTCGAGCAGCTCGAACACTGGATCGACGCCGCCAACGAGCGGCTGCAACCTTTGACCAGCTTCATACTTCCCGGCGGATCGGTCCTCGCCGCGCAGCTGCATCACGCCCGCACCGTCTGTCGCCGCGTTGAGATCGGCGTGCTGGACCTCGTCGTGCACGAGCGAGTCAATCCGCAGGTCGTGATCTATCTCAACCGACTCTCCGACCTGCTCTTCGTCCTCGCCCGAGCCGCCAACAACGATGGACGCGACGACGTACTCTGGATCCCCGGCGCGAACCGGTGAGGGAGTGTCGGCTCGGCTTGAAATCCGCCCCACCGGGCTTGTCCCGGTGGGGGTTGGTTCAACGGGTGTCCGCCGCGGCCTTCTTCACGTCGATCGACCGCCAGCAGTACCACGCGGCGACCGTGCGATACGGTTCCCAC
>JAYSQC010000058.1:0-4247 GCA_043721755.1 Schlesneria sp. | reverse complement strand
GTTACCAAGGCCGCGACTTCCGCCTGACCGATGTCCACGGTCGCGTTGTGCGCGAGATTCTGACGTGAACGAGTCGGGTGCGTGGAGTCCTTGGAGTTCCAAACTGGACTCTTTGAGTCCAGTTTGGGAAGAGATTGATAATTGGTAATTGCAAATTGATAATTGAGTGGCGCTCGCAACCAGACGTTCGCTTTCAATTTGCATTTAGAAATTAGCAATTTGCAATCGCCTGCCTTCGTCGGTCTGAGGCGCAGCCCGCGCTGGAGTCTTCGGAACGCACCGGCTTGAGGTCACGAAGGCCGGCCGAAACCGGAACTCCAATGGGGCAGACGTTGCTTGCGCAGCGCACTTCCTCGCTGACGCTTCGGGTTGGTGTGGGCGGTCGATTCTGGGGAGATTCATCGTCGAGGCGCGACGGACACGATCAACCATTTCGATTGCGTGGAGTCTCCTGCTCCTAAGCCACTGCGAGTTGCGCGGTCAGCGTGATCGTAGGGATCGTGAGGAATCGACGCGGTGAGTCACGATGGTCGCACGTACCTGCTGCGCAGGGCTTGCCATGCGGTGACGACGGGCTTGGCTTGGCGTTCAAACCGTTCGGCCGAGGCGGGCTGAAGCCAGGTGAACGAGATCACGACCAGCAGCGCGGCGGCACTCAACAGCTTGGCGCGCAAGGGGCCGTTGTCGGCCAGCAGCGCGATCCACGGCCGATACCACGCGAGGGGCAGCACCGGTTGCCTATGAGGCACTCCCGCTCCGCGTGTCTCCAGCTTCAGGCTCGCCGTGACGGGGATGATCTCTTCATCGGGACGCACGGCGTCGAATTCGATCCGCGTCAGCTCTGTCGCGAAGTCGGGGTCATGCTGGATCGCTTGGACCACTTGCTGGAGCTGTTCGTTCTGACGTTCCATCGCAACCAGTTCGAGCTGGTTGACGGCGTAGAGGTCTCGCAGTCGCAATGATTCCGCGAGTTTCGTGGCGAGTGCGACGGATGCGAACAGACTGGCCGCCAACAGCAGGCAACTCCAGAACACCAACGACACCGCCATCCCCGACACCGTTTCGGTCGTGGCTTGAGGAGCGGGGGGGTTGGTGTTGGTCATGCGGAATCTGACTGGTCTGGTCCGAACAACTTTGCATTGCGGGGTTCGTCACAAGCCCGACGCGCGAGCGAGGGCCTCGCTTTTTACGACGGTTTGCCCTCGCTTGCGCGTTTTGAAGTTGCGCTGTTCTGGATTTCCGCCCCAACGGGGCAGCCGTAAGTCAGCCTAGGGCCAGCGACCAGCGGGAGCGCCGCCCTGGGTTCCGGTCGTCACAGAATCTCAAGCCCTGAAGGGGCGGCCCTATGTGCTCGTAGGAATAGTGCCGCCCCTTCAGGGCTTGAAAATCACAGTCAACCGCCAACCCAGGGCGTTGCCTTGGGCTGGCATCGCATCGCCCCTTTGGGGCTGAAAACACCAAAGTCGCAACTTCAAAA
This sequence comes from Schlesneria sp., assembly GCA_043721755.1. GTDB lineage: Bacteria > Planctomycetota > Planctomycetia > Planctomycetales > Planctomycetaceae > Schlesneria. Next base: position 2,770 of record JAYSQC010000058.1, on the reverse strand, counting down.
CTTGCGCGTCGGGCTCGTTGTTGAACAACCCCGCAATCTCAATGCCCTGTCTTTCGGTGAATGAAGACCGCGGTCAGATCAAACAAGCAGGCGGTTTCCGCTCATTCGCCATCAGGCTCCGTTGCTCGTCAAGGGAAGTTCTGCGTCCAAGACGGCCAAGAAGCGGGCGAGTTCACTTTCTAATGTGAGGCACAGTTCGGCACATCCGTTCCAGGACTCGGCACGGCCCAAGCTTTCCAGAGCCAAAGCCGCTTGAACGAGTGGTTCGGCACCGAAGTAAACTACCGAGCCTTTCATCGTGTGCGCAGCGCGGCGTAATAATTTGAAGTCGCGAGTCTCGATCGCGCGGTGGATTTGGGATCGTTGCGTCGCGACTTCCTGTTTCACCAAGTCCGCGAACTCACGCAGCACGTCCGTCCCCCCGGCCAGACGCTCTCTCGCGACATCCCAGTCGATCGCAGGGAGCGTGCGACACGCCGTGGTGTCCGATGGAACTTCCCCCAACTGCGTTTCGGCGTCGTGCGGCGTCGAAGTTGTGCGGCACTCGGGAACAATCTGTGTTCCAACTTCCACTGGCAGACAGACAGCGGGGAAGCGTTCGACAGCGCGAAACATCTCAGCGGGAGCGATCGGTTTGGAGACGTAGTCGTCCATGCCGAGGGCGAGGCAGCGTTCGCGGTCCCCTTTGAGGGCCTCGGCCGTCATGGCCACGATCGGAATGTGACCGCCGGTTTGATGCTCGCGGTTTCGGATCGTGGCGGTCGCTTCGTAGCCGTCCATGACCGGCATCTGCATGTCCATCAGGATGACATCGAACTCCTGTTCGGCGAGCGCGTTAACCGCCTCCTGGCCGTTCTCCACCATGACCACTTGATGCCCGCGTCCCTGCAGCAGCCCCAACGCCACACGGCGATTGATGACGTTGTCCTCGACCAACAGGACGCGGCGTGGCGGAACGGGCGCGGCGGGAGACCCACTGAGCGATTGTTCCGGCTTGACGGTCGTGTATCGACCGAATTGGCGCAGCACCTCGTTGAGCAACTCGGACGCGATGACGGGCTTCGTCATGAACCGGACAATGCCATATTTCTCACCGAGGTCGGCGTCCACCGGGAACGACCCCGATGAGATCATGATGATCGGGCATTGGCCCGGGTTTTGAAGGCCACGCAGGCTCTCCGCAAAGTGGAGTCCATCTTCGTCGGGCATGTGGTGGTCGAGCAGAATGAGCCGAATCGGACGCTGCGATTCTTTCGCCGTTTGCAGGGCGTGTCGGGCGGCCTCGGCCGAGTCGGCCAACGTCGGTTGCATGTGCCAGTGTTGCAGCAACTCGTCCAGGATGCGGCGATTCGTGACGTTGTCGTCCACGACCAACACTGGCAAGTCGAGCAGCGAGTCGAGTTCCGCCGGTTCGTGCCGATGCTGATCGGCGGCAATCCCAAACTCGGCGGTGAAGTGAAACGTCGAGCCGCGTCCGGGTTCGCTTTCGACCCACATCCGACCGTGCATCATCTCCACGAGTTGCCGCGAGATCGCCAAGCCCAGCCCCGTGCCGCCGAAACGCCGCGTCGTCGAGGCTTCCGCCTGCTCAAACGGCCGGAAAATCTGATCCAGCTTGTTGGCTGAAATGCCGATGCCCGTGTCGCTGATGGAGAAATGCAGCCGGACTTGGTCGGCCCCGATCAACTCGTCACTGATCGACTCGGTATTGACGTTCACGAAGATCTCGCCCGTCGCCGTGAACTTCACGGCGTTGCCGAGCAGATTCACCAGCACCTGCTGCACGCGGCCCGAGTCTCCGCGAAGATGATCCGGGATTTCCGGCGCGACGCGGCAGACGATCTCCAGTCCTTTCTCTGCCGCGCGCAGGACCAGCATCTGCGAGGCGCGACCGACACATTCCGCGATCCGAAAGTCCACGGTCTCCAGTTCCAGCTTGCCCGCTTCGATCTTGGAGAAGTCGAGGATGTCGTTGAGCAGTCGCAACAAAATGTGCGCCGACTCATCGACGGTGGCCAGATAGTCACGCTGATGCGGCCGCAGTTCCGTCTGAGCCAGCAACTGTGCCATACCGATGATGCCGTTCATCGGCGTGCGGATTTCATGAGACATGTTGGCCAGAAACTCGCTCTTCGCTTGGTTGGCCGCTTCCGCCGCGTTTTTCGCTCGCCGCAGTTCCTCACGCGAACGAACCATGTCGGTCATGTCTCGTGAGATTCCAAACGTACCGATCACGATTCCGTGCTGATTGCGCAGCGGCATCTTGGTGGTCGTGACCCAGGTGACAGAGCCGTCCGGCCAAGTCGCTTGCTCCTCGATGCTGAGCACCGGTTGTTCGCTGCGGATGATCTCCTGCTCCTCGTGAAAACATTTGCGAGCGTACTCTTCCGGAAAGAAATCGTAGTCCGTTTTGCCGATCCCCTCTTTAGGCTCGCGAATCCCCAGCTTCTTCGCGAGCGCCGCATTCAGCCGCAAAAATCGGCTCTGTTCGTCCTTGAAATAAATGAAGACCGCTTCGGTGAGATTTTGCATCAGATCATGGATGACGGATCGCTCTTGATCGAGCGCGGCGATTGTCCGCTTCTGTTCGGTGAGGTCGCGCACGATCGACGTGAACTGCGTGTGCTCACCCCAACGCACGACGCCGACGGACAACGACACCGGGAACTTCGATCCGTCCTGTCGCCGCCCTTCGACTTCGCAAACCAACTTCAACGAGCGCCGCATGATCGCGCTGTCTGACTCAGATCTGATGCCAGAATCGCTGTCG
>JAYSQC010000057.1:0-2252 GCA_043721755.1 Schlesneria sp. | reverse complement strand
TGGGAACTTATTCGGTGTTCGTTTTCATAGGTTTTGTCGCGCTCACCTCCTGAAAACGTTGAGCGCACAATGTCCCGCAATTGAGAGACACTACACTAGATCGCTTCCGCTTCACTGCGAATTGTTTCGGCATTCATTCTCACACCTCGGGCATAACTGCGTTTCTGGTCGCTTTTGTGTCATGAGTTTCAGGACGTGGTTGACACCATACGGCGTCAGTTTCCAATACGTCCTCCTTCACCAAGTGGAAACGGCTACTTGTGATCTTCCGCCGCGATCTTGGCCCGCGCCTTCCACAGGGATTGCAGCACGGCGTCGATGTACTGTTCTTCGGCGAAGGGGCTGAGGATGTAGCTTTTGAGAGCGGTCATGGGTTCGCCGTAGTCGGTCTCGCGGTAGCAATCGGTGAGCGAGATCACGACGCCCTCCCCTGCCAGAGCGTCTGCTTGGACGAGGTGAAAGACGCGGCGGTTGTACTCGTTGTGAGCGAGGAGCTGTTCGCGATAAGAGGCGTCTTTCTGCTCGCGTTCGAGGACTCCGAATGTGTCCACGCCGTCGGGGTAGACGCGGAACAATGTCACCGGGCCGAAGTTGCCTCGGTTGCAGACGGTCGTCGCGGCGTGACCTTCCAAGTGTTCGCGCAAAACTTCGGCCATCGAGACGACGTGACCGAGCAGCGATCTCAACCCGTTCTTGCCGAACAGCCGCAGATTGGCCAGCGCGGCGAGCGGCCCGCTGCCGGAACGCGAGGTCTCCAGCGTGTAGCGGCCGGGGTGATAGTGCCCGTCGTGGAACAGGTACGGCGTGTCCGACTGCTTGCGTGAAATCAATTCCAAATCGTGAGCGTCCTTCACGAGGAACAGCGTCGAGACGTAGGGGCAGAAGCCCGTCTTGTGGAAGTCGATCCCGATCGAATCGGCGAGCGCCAGTTTCTCGATCCGACGCTTCGTTCCGGCGAGTGCCCTGACCGTGCGATGCCGGAAGCCGAGCGGGTTCTGATCAAAATCGTAGTCGTTGAAGACGGACCACGCCCAACCGATGACGGCATCGCCGTGGATGTGCGGTCGGTAGTCGAGACGGAATTCATCGACCAGCCGCTCGCGCACATCGTGGATCGCGGCGAGATCGTCCAAGCCGAAGTGATCGGTCGTGCCCATCGTCGCCACGATCGCCGCGATCTTGCCGCCGTTCTTCAAGATGTCGCGGGCCATCGACTCCAGCAGGCACACGCGAATCTCGTTGCGGTCGTCGCACGGAACTTGGATCACGTTCTCTTGACCGATGCCGAGCCAGTTGGCCGCACTCAAGCAGGCGTAATGCGCCCGCTCGGAACAGAGGATCACAACCTGTTCGCTTTGAGAATCACCGCACGCGCGCAGCCCTGCCCTGCCCGAGCCGGGACACGCCTTTTCGAGACCCAGCTTCACGCCATACAGCAGCGTCGCGGTCCCGCCAAACGTGAAGAGGCCCGCCGACGTTTGAGCGTCATACCCAACAAGGCTCGCCGTCATCGACGAGACTTCCACCTCGGCGACCGCCACTTGCCGTGACGACTCCTCACTGCACAGATTCGGGTTGTAGATCGACGGCAGCAGCCCGCCGATCACGCTGGCAATCGTCGGCGGCGGGATGACGTTGATCTGCGCTCGCGGATGCCCCCAGATAAACATGCCAGACAAATGTTCGACCAAAGTCTGCGTCACCTGTTCGAGCGGCCTCGGCCCGTTATCGACCGTCGATCGCTTGGCCGCGTCGTAGTCCAAGACCGCCGGTTCCCCCAACAACGGCGACGCCGACTTCATCGCATCCAACTGATCGAGCGCCCGCAGAAACGAGAACACAAAGTATGCGTCATGCACTCGATCCGACACCGGCTGAGGAAATGCCTGCCGCAACGAGGCCACAAGATCGAGATAGGGCGAGGTCATGGAGTGGGTGTCTCCTGTAAGTCGTGTGAACGAACAGTCAGGCTGTTCCATTAGAGAGCAATCGGGCCAAATGTTAGCGAGACAGCGAGCGGACTGCTCGGCTGATCGGCTGATCGGCTGATCGGAGGGCATTTGCATCCCCTTGCACGGCAGCTACGATGCGCCGCCCAATGCGGCTTGGAATGGAGGGTTGACGTTTCCGACAGAACTCCCTCTTGGCGGGGGTTTACGGAATGGGGCTATTTTGTAGGGTTTGTCAGTGGCTGGGGCTGTTGGGGTTGCGTTCGGTTTGTTAGACCGGCACTTCGTGGAAGTGGCTGGTTT
>JAYSQC010000056.1:0-5027 GCA_043721755.1 Schlesneria sp. | reverse complement strand
GCCGTCTGTTCGGCAATCACCGTCGCGGCGGCGCTCTGTACGAGCGACTGTTGCCAGCAGTGGCGGTAATGGATCAACAGTTCTGGTTCGCTGGAATTGTCTTCAATGAGACTGAAGTTGAGGGCGAGGGCGTTGGTCACCGTCGCTCCCAGAATCGCGGCCGCTTGCTCGACACCGGAGACATCCTGACGGACGCCGAAGTAGGTCGTATTTGCCGCACGGACAATCCGTGCCGACATGGCCGGATCGGTCTGAACGGCTTGAACAATGTCGCGCTGTTCGACGACCGTTTCCTGCGTCAACTCCAACAGTCGCACCGCGACCGTCGGCAGTGAAGGCAACTGAGTCATCGACCAAATTTTCGTCGGATCAATCATCGGGATCACAACCTCAACAACCACGGGGCTGCCGTGCCTCGGATCAAACCTTCCCTTCGAGCGCGGACGAGACCGCCGTTCGCGACGTGTCACGCGACTGGCAAGACTTGTCTGACCCACACCAACCCGAAGTGTGAACGAGGGCGAAGTTGATCGATGTCCTCGTTCACACTTCGGGTTGGTGTCTACGGGTAAACGGCCAAGTGTCAGTAACCCGAGGTCAGTTGAAGCGGGGGTGGCGTGTTGAGTGTCAGCATTCGGAGGTCAGTCGAGTGCCAGTGTAACGAGGGCGAAGTCGATCGACGTCCTCGTTCACACTTCGGGTTACTGACACTTGGCCGATTAAGAGTAGACCGATGACCTTGCCAATCCGTATCAAACTCGCGATCGGCTTTCTTCACGCGGAGCGATGAAGGCTACTTTCAGGCGGCCCAAATGCGTGCAGCACGACAACATTTCGAGACCTGATCGTGCGACTTGCTCTTGGATCCAAGTCGTCGAACTCGCGTCGCCGCATCTCACAGGCGTCGCTAGAATCCGATCCGATGTCTCTCCCTCACGTTGGTCTCACCGAGGTGACTCATGGTTCAAGTAACAATCGAACAGGCCCCCGCACAGTGGCCGCAGTTGTTGGCAGCGATCGACCGTGGCGAAGCGGTCTATGTCGGAGACGCCCAGCGCCGCGTGCGGCTGGTGGTGGAACCGGCTGCCAATGACGAAGCCACGGCTCAGCAGCGGTCGCGCGGCTTCGGCTGTATGAAGGGACAAATCTGGATGTCCCCCGACTTTGATGAACCCGACTTCGATATGACGGAATACGGGCCGTGACATACCTGCTCGACACGCACACGCTCATCTGGTTCGTGGAGGGAAGTGACCGGTTGAGTCTCTTGGCCCGCACGATTGTGACGGACATGTCTAACACCTGTGTCGTCAGCACGGCCAGTCTGTGGGAGATTGCCATTAAGGTGGGAAGCGGCAAGCTCAAAATGGCGAGACCGTTCGACGAACTCGTGGTCCATCAACTTCGACACGAGCAGATTGGCATCCTTCCAATCGAATCCAATCATTTGCTGGCGTTGGCCGCGCTGACTTATCCCTCCAATGGACATCGTGATCCCTTTGACCGCATGTTGGTCTGCCAAGCTCTCTCCGACGACCTCATCCTCATCAGTGCCGATTCCGCGCTCGACGCTTATGGCGTCAGCCGCTTGTGGTGAAAGTTCCGATGCCCGACACAGTTCTCCGCGATCGTGCTGCCGGTGACGCAGCTCTGCTCGAAATCCACAACCTCAAGACGTACTTCCATTCCGAGGGCGGGACCGTCAAGGCGGTGGATGGTCTGTCGGTGAAAGTTCGGCTCGGTCAGACGCTGGGTCTCGTGGGCGAGTCCGGTTCCGGTAAGTCGGTCACGTCGCTGACGATCATGCGGCTGCTGCCCGACATTGGGGCGAGCATCGAGGCGGGAAGCATTTCGTTTCTTGGCCGCGATCTGGTCCAACTGCCTCGCGCCGAGATGCGGCATGTGCGCGGCAAGGACATCGCCATGATCTTTCAAGAGCCGGGAACCTCGCTCAACCCGGTCTATCGCGTGGGCGATCAAGTGGCCGAGGCGATCCTGCTCCACGAGAAGGTGAGTCGAGCCGAGGCGCGCGCCCGCACGCTGAAACTCTTTCAAGAGGTCGGCATTCCGCAGCCCGAGATGTCGCTCGACAAGTACCCGCACGAGATGTCGGGCGGTCAGAAGCAGCGCGTCATGATCGCGATGGCGCTGTCGTGCAATCCGAAGCTGCTCATCGCCGACGAGCCAACGACCGCGCTGGACGTGACGATTCAGGCTCAGATTCTCGCCCTGATTCGCAAGCTGCGCGATGAGCGCGGCATGGCGATCCTATTCATCACGCATGACCTCGGTGTGATCGCCGAGATCGCCGACGAAGTGGCCGTCATGTACCGAGGCAAACTGGTCGAATACGACTCCGTGCGAAACATCTTCGCGAACCCTCAGCATCCTTACACGAAGGGCCTCTTGGCGTGCCGTCCACGCCTCGACACGACTCGCCGCCGCCTGCCAACCGTCGCTGACTACATGCAGACGACGACGGACGATGACGGACGGATGGTCATCACCGAGAAGACGCTGACGCCCGAACGGCTCGCCGAAATTGAAGGGCGAGGTCGCGGGAGGCTGCTGCATCCGGTTGGTGGATCAGGCTCTTCCTCTCTTGTCCCCTCTCCCCCGTCTTCGGGGGAGAGGGCTAGGGTGAGGGGGCCAAGCTGTGAGCAACCTCACAATCACGGAGCCGACACTTCAAAGCTGGCTGGTGAAAATCGTCAGCCGGTCTCTGTACTCAGCCCCCCTCACCCTCACCCCCCCAAAGCGGGGGGCGAGGGGATCAGAGAAGAGAAGACGAAAGCAAAAGAACCCCTCACCTTAACCCTCTCCCCGCCAAGCCGGGGCGAGGGGACAAGAATTTCTTCCGACCTTCAACCCTCAACCCTCAACTCTCAATCTTCCTTCGTTCCCGCCAACCAGGCGCCGCTCCTGCGCGTCGAGAACCTCAAGGTCTATTACCCGATCAAGCAGGGCTTGCTGCGGCGAACGGTCGGTCACGTGAAGGCGGTCGATGGCGTGAGCTTCCACGTCTATCAAGGCCAGACGCTGGGGCTGGTTGGGGAATCGGGCTGTGGCAAGACGACGACGGGGCGAGCGATCCTCAAACTGATTCCCGTCACGAGTGGCACCGTCACGTTCGACGGCACCGATTGGACGAGTCTGCGTGGCGCGGAGCTGCGTCGCCAGCGCCGCCGGATGCAGATCGTCTTTCAAGACCCGTACAGCTCGCTCAACCCGCGCATGACCGTCGAAGCGATGCTGACCGAAGCGATGAGCGTTCATCGTCTCGGAACCAGTTCGCAAGATCGGCGTGATCGGGCGGCAAGCCTGCTCGAAGAAGTCGGCCTGCTCGCCGAACATCTGCAACGCTACCCGCACGAGTTCTCCGGCGGACAACGTCAACGACTCTGCATCGCCCGTTCCCTGGCCGTCGAACCCGATTTTTTGATTTGCGACGAATCGGTTTCGGCGCTCGATGTCTCGGTTCAGGCTCAAGTCCTCAACCTGCTGAAAGACCTGCAAGAGAAGCGCGGCCTGACCTACATCTTCATCAGCCACGATCTGAGCGTCGTGAAGTTCATGTCGGACATGATGGCCGTGATGAACGCGGGGGTGATCGTCGAGTTCGGCCCGTCCGACGCGATCTACGCCAACCCGCAAAACGACTACACCAAGAAACTCATCGCCGCGATCCCGCAGCCAACGATGGAAGCGATCGAACGCCGCGAGCGGGAACGGTCCAAGAGTTTGAGATGAAGACCTTCGAGGAAATGACGATGTCCAACGATTTGACTTTGTCTGAACTAACGGAAGAACCGAAGAAGCGTTCCTTTCGCTGGCGCATGATTCCCGCAACGCTGTTGGGAATCTTCGCGGCATTCGGCTTCCTGATGGGCATCGTTCCTCCACTGATTGCGGCGTACCTGAACATGAAATATGGCTGGATTGTTGCCACTCCGGATAATCCAAGTTCCAAACACTTTGCATTCAATCTGACGAACGTGAGTCTGTGGCAACTTTCCTTTTGGATAGGCGTTGTGGGGACGGTTTCCGTTGTGAACTGGGTCCGTGGCCGTTGGTACTGGGCTTGGGGTACGACGGCACTCGCGTACATCTTGGTCGTGCTGGCAGGTGTCTTGCAGGAGATGCAGATGAATTTCGGCAAGTAGGTTGGGCAGGCTCACTTGTGGACTCCGTTGCCGCCCCAGAACGACATATGTCGTTGAAATAGGTCATTCCTTCCCATGACTTCTCGCGGTAAAACGAAGTCGTTTCTGTGTTAGGTTCCCTCCGTTACGAGACATGCACCATGTCGGCTGTCCTACTCGAACCCGTCCCTCTCGCGCAGCGAACCCCTCCCCTGCGAGCGGGCGATCGTCTGTCTCGCGATGAGTTTGAACGCCGGTACTCGGCGATGAAGGACGTGAAGAAGGCCGAGTTGCTGGAAGGAGTCGTCTACAGGCCCTCACCCGTTTGCAACGACGATCATGGTGTTCCGCATTTTGATCTGATTGGCTGGTTGTATCTCTACAGGATGCAAACCCCCGGTGTGCAGGGTGGCGATAACTCGACGCTGCGGCTGGACCTCGACAACGAGCCGCAGCCGGATGCTTACTTGCGAATCCTTCCGGCGCGGGGCGGACAGTCGCGAGACTCCGACGGTAACATCGACGGTGCTCCCGAGTTGGTGGCCGAGGTCTCCGCCAGCACGGTCAGTTACGACCTGCACGTCAAACAGAACGTCTACCGCCGCACTGGCGTCCGCGAGTACATCGTCTGGCGCGTCTGGGACAACGAGATCGACTGGTTCATCCTGCGGTCGGGACAGTACGAACGACTGTTGCCGAGTGACGATGGCATTCTCCGCAGCGAAGTCTTTCCGGGGCTGTGGCTCGATTCCGCCGCGTTGTTGCGCGGGGATGTGTCTTGCGTCTTAGCAGCCTGTTGAAAAAGGACCGTAGGGTGGGACCAGCGGCGCTTCGCCGCGCCGGCCCACCATCAAACACAGAGACTTTTCTTGGTGGGCCGGCGCT
>JAYSQC010000055.1:0-34758 GCA_043721755.1 Schlesneria sp. | reverse complement strand
ACGCGCAAGCGAGGGCTTCACCGTGATCGAATGTTCAGCCCTCGCTTGCGCGTCGGGCTAGTTTTTCGAGGCAAAAACCGGTTTTGAAATGCCCTCTAGTGGTTGGTGAGTCGTGGATAGCCAGAGAGATCAGGAAGCCCGGCTTGTCTTCAAGCCGGGCTTCCGTTTTGAATCTGTTCGTTTGTCCGCGTGGGCAACGCCCCGCGTGTCGAGCAACGTTGAACCACTTGGTTTCTGACCGCCCGCTGTTGCAATACGTGTGGTCCGGACGCCTTCGTCCGGACGAAGGCGTCCGGACTACGTATTCGATCTCCGTCGGTGCTTGATGTTTCGGATGTTAGGCGTTGTATTGAAACTCACCCCACCGGGCTTGCCCCGGTGGAATCAGGTCTTTGCACTACTTCTACTGTCCGGTTCATCCAGATGTAGGGTGGGCTGTGCCCACCAAGACGCAACGGGTTGTGGTGGGCACAGCCCACCCTACGGAAAGTCGGACAGTAGAACTACTCGGCGTCACCGAACTGAGGGAGTAGTGCAGAGACCCGTAAACCACCCCGACAAGCGGGGTGGGGTTTCAAAACAGAACCTCAGTCGGCGGCGAAGTACTGCTTGAGTTCGTTGACCAAAGAGTGGGCGCGGTCTTGGAAGGTTTGCGAGTCGCGAACCCAACCTCGCGGTCGAACGTTGACTGAGATGTACAGACGCTGCGAGTTGCTGTTGGCGCGTCTGTCTGCCAAGCCCGCCATGATGAGTTCGATCTCAACGGGTGGTGGCTCGGGATTCCAACTGAAACGTGAGAACCAGCTCGGGCTGCCGATGCGCATGATGACGCGCTCCCTCGTGACTTCCGGGAGCAGAGCTTCGTAGTCGCGGACGAAACCGCCGAGTTTGTAGACGACCATCTCGGAACCGACGACGGCTTTGAAGCCACTGGAATAGAGCCAGGGGTCTGCCGGTTTGGCCACAGCCTGCTGCACGCGCCCCTCTTGGAGCATGTCCGCGTTGGTCAGCGAACAGGTGCGGTTGCGTCCCTTTTCTTTCGCCGTGTACAGGGCCTTGTCCGCGCGACGCAGAACACTCTCCACCGAGTCACCCGGTTCGGACTGTGCGACACCGAATGAGGCCGTGATTTTCAGGCGCTCGACGCCGCCGATCTTGGAATCATGCAACGTGTTGCGCAACCGTTCGGCGCGGCGCACGGCCTGTTCGAGATCGGTGCCGGGACAGAGCACGACAAATTCCTCACCGCCGTAGCGACCGACGAGTTCGCCCGAGTACGTTTCGCGCGTGAAGAGCTTGGCGAGGTCGATCAGCACTTGGTCGCCCACCTGATGACCGTACGTGTCGTTGACTCGCTTGAAGTGATCGGCATCGGCAAAAATCACGCTGAACGGCTCTTTCGGATTGCGCGCGAACTCACCGACGAGTGCCGTCAATTGCGTTTCGAGTTCCCCGCGATTGGCCACGTTGGTCAACGCATCGCGTGTCGCCTTGAGCTTCAGTTCGCGAAATTCTTGCGGACGCTTGCCACCGCTGCGGGCGAGGTCGCGGAAGACTTCGGCCACTCCCTGAAACACATCGTCCTCGTCGTAGAGCGGGATGGCCTGAAGTTCGAGTCGAACCGGCGGGCCATCGGCGCGGAGCGCTTCCATCTGCGACATCGTGGTCCGTCCGGCGTCGATCGCCTGACGCAGGGGACAGTCATCGTCGTGGATGGCCTGCCCTTGAAAGTTGCGATAACCGAGCAGGCGGCACGACCACGATTGCCCCCGCATATCTTGGATGTGGCGTCCGAGCAGATTCTCGGCTCCCCGATTCCAAATCAGGAACTTGCGGTCGGCATCGAGCAAATGGAAGCCGTCGTACAGACCTTCGAGCGTGAACAGGTACGTGAAAATCTGCCGGATCGAGATCGCTTGCTGTTCGTCGATCGGGCACTTGCCACCGCGCAGCCGTCCCCCGTCGTTGATCTCGGACGGTTGCGCCGCGAACGGCAGACCGTCCTGTTGCACCCAACGCGCGAGGGCACTGACCACGTTCCCATCGAACTGCGTTCCCGAACCTTCGGTGAACAGTTTCATGATCTCGTCGTGAGACTTGGCCTGCCGATAGACCTGCTCGGTACAGAGCGATTCGTACGCATCGGCCACCGCCAGAATGCGTGCCCCCATGTGAATCTCGCGTCCCAAGGATCGCGATGAATCCCCGCCCGGCGAATAGGCCCGTTGCGATTGGTCGATGATCTCCAGCACAAGCGGATCAACGCGACACGCCTGCAGGACATCGCTGCCAATGCTGTAGTGCAACGCCATCAGTTCGATTTCGTCCGGGCTGAGTTTGCCCGGCTTGTACAGCACGTTGTCGGGGATGCCGATCTTGCCAATGTCGTGCAACAGCGAGGCGACTTCGAGAATGCGCAGTTGCCGACCATCCCAACCGAGATGGTGGGCCAGGCCGACGGCGACGAGTGCCACGCGACGGGAATGCCGCACCGTGGCGACATCGCGGTGATGCAGCCCACCGAGCAAACTCCGCAACACCGACTTGCTGATCACGCCGTCGAGCGTCAATTCGACCGAACTGTCCGCCAGATCGGCGGCGGCCATTTTGGAAAGTCGCAACAGTCCCAACAGCGCTTGCGATGATTCGGAGGGCGTTCGCCGACACGGTGTCTCGGCCGACGTGGATGCCGCGACCGAACGCGGTCGCGAGGGCATCTGTGCGGGAGCTTCTAAGACAGCGGTCATGAGCTGGGTCCGAGTCAGCGGTGGGGGCACCGCCAAGATGGGGAGTCGTCGTCCGGTGCGGATTATTCGCCGACCGGGAGTCGCGACAGAAGACGGACGCTGCATCGCGCAACGGAACGACACTCCCGCGCTCTGAAACTTCGCACCCTCTGCCTTGAGGAACGTAGGTCACGACACCAGCCAGTCAAACGCCACACCTCCCCCTCAGCAGAAACGCCTGAGCCGCAGAAGCCGGTTGTGCCGGTCGCAGGGCGGACGCCCGCGATCCTAAGAGAACCGCCTGTTGAAAAACGTAGGATGGACGCCCTCGTCCGTCCGCTTCCAACTCGAAAAGACTCGGACGAGGGCGTCCAAGTTACGCTTTCAACCGATTCCTAAGCGAACAGCTTCAAGAACCGGCGGCGATATTCGAGCGGGTCGGACGGGAACGTCGCGGCGAACGTTTCGTCACCGGCGGCTCCGCGCTGGAAGCGGCGTTTCTCGAACGTCGGCATCGTCAGGCCCGTCACGGCTTCGATGCCGCGTCGCACGATCTCACCCTTCAGCGCGTAGAGGCGGTCTTCCTTCCAGTCGGTCAGTTCGATGAAGGGAATTCCTTCCGCCACTTCGATCACGTTCGGCAACGCGAACGGGCTGAATCCGCTGAATCCGCAAGCGACCACCGGCGCGGACGACCGCACATGACCGCGACTCTGTCCGCCCGAGTACGTCAGTGAATGCTTGATCGCATGGACGCCCCAACCTTCTTGATAGAGCATTTGGTTGTTGAGGACGCTGCGAATCGTCAACTCGTGAATCTCATGGATTGGATAGTCCTTGAGATTCTCGTCGCCACCGTCGCCATCGACGAGCAGCTTCCACTCGGGATACCGCGCGCGAATGCCACGGCACAGCGCGAGGGCCATCGCCGCCGATTGCACATCCAGCGGCTTGTAGTCTTCCAGCACCTTGATCGCGTCATCGACCGACACCGCGCTGGCCGGGACTTCAATCCGCTCCAGCAAGTAGCCCAGATCAAGCTCATCCAAAAACCGCTGCGCCTGCTTCGCATCCTCACCCCCATCACCCGCAACCCCACCGGGCTGGCCCCGGTGGTTCACAGGTTTCTGCACTACTCCCCCCGCCGCATCGCCGACCACATCCAACGTGAACGCCTTCAACCGCTGAGGAGCCTCGCCCCGTTTCAGCAACAAGTGGTACAGCGTCAGCAACACGGCTCCGCTATCAATCCCACCCGAGAAGAGCACCCCAATCGGCTCGCGCGGCGTCATCGTAGGGTGGGCTGTGCCCACCATTTTGCTGTCCGTTGTGGTGGGCACAGCCCACCCTACGGAAGTGGTGGGCATAGCCCACCCTACGGAAGTCGCCGACCGCTGATCCACGACATCCAGCCACTTGTTCAACTCGCCCGCCAACGCCCCGATGTACGCGGCCCCGATCTCATCGAGGTTCGTTCCGAGCCGGTTCCGTTGCGGATCGAAGAACCGCGTGTATGTGGGACTTGGATCGGGACAGCCCAACAGCGCCAGTTCCGTCAGATGATGAGCCGGCACCATCCGCGTGTAGCTCGGATGAAACTGACCATCGAGTCCCTCCGTCTTCAGCCACTCCCAAATGGCATCGATCCGCTCGGCGATCACCAGCACCGGCCCCGCATGTTGCTTGGCAATGAAGTACCGCAGCGGCCTCCCAATCGAGCGAGCCATCCGCACGATCTTCCCCGCCTTGTGAATCAAAGCAAACTGCCCATCAATCCCCCGCACTTGAGCCGGATCGCCCGAAGCCACCCGCGCCAGAGCCTCGTCCCCCGTCATGTTCAAAAACACATTGCCATTCGGGTCAACCAGGTTGATGAGCCGTTCGATCAGTTGGACGGTTTGCATGAAAGTCTCCGGGATATCGATCAGGTCGTTACCGCGTCATTGGCCCATCATTGGAAGCCCTCTGAGCGAAAAGCAATCGAGTACGTCATCGCAGCGAAGTTCGTTGGCGAGTTGTGCAGATGTAGGGTGGGCTGTGCCCACCATTCCACAACCGATTGTGGTGGGCACAGCCCACCCTACAGGAAGTCATACAGTCGCCTTAGGACTCGACGCTCGCTCGTCCTCGGCTGGCTCCTTATGCTCCCGGCCCCGTTCGGCACCACTGAATCACACCCACGGCGAATCCACATGGCTCTGAAGAAGTCGGAACTCTACAGCTCGCTCTGGTCCAGTTGCGATGAGCTGCGCGGCAGCATGGATGCCAGCCAGTACAAGGACTATGTGCTGGTGCTGCTGTTCGTAAAATACGTCAGCGACAAATACGCGGGCGTCCCCTACGCGCCGATCACCATTCCCGCAGGCGCGAGCTTTCAGGACATGGTCGCGCTCAAGGGCAAGCCCGATATCGGCGACCAGATCAACAAGAAGATTCTCGGACCGCTGGCCAACGCCAACAAGCTGTCCGACATGCCGGACTTCAACGACTCCACCAAGCTCGGCGATGGCAAAGCCAAGGTGGAATGCCTCACCAACCTCATCACCATCTTTGAGAACCCCGCGCTCGATTTCTCGAAGAACCGCGCGGACGGCGATGACATCCTTGGCGACGCCTACGAATACCTGATGCGGCACTTCGCCACCGAGAGTGGCAAGAGCAAGGGGCAGTTCTACACCCCCGCCGAGGTCAGCCGGATCATGGCGCAGATCGTCGGCATCCGCGACGCGAGCACCACCAACGCCACGACTGTCTATGACCTGACCTGCGGCTCCGGTTCGCTGCTGCTGAAGGTGGGCGATGCCGCCAGCGCCAAGGTCACGCTCTATGGGCAGGAGAAAGACGCTGCCACCGCCGGTCTCGCCCGCATGAACATGATTCTGCACAACAACCCAACGGCGCTGATCAAGCAGGGCAACACGCTGGCCAATCCGCTCTTCACCGGCGAGGACGGCCGACTCAAGACCTTCGACTACGTCGTTGCCAATCCGCCGTTCAGCGACAAAAGCTGGAGCAACGGCGTCGATGTGCAGAACGATCCCCACGAGCGGTTCCAGCACTTCGGCACGCCGCCAAGTAAGCAGGGTGATTACGCCTACCTGCTGCACATCGTCCGCTCGCTGAAGAGCACCGGCAAAGGAGCCTGCATTCTCCCGCACGGCGTGCTGTTTCGAGGCAATGCCGAAGCCGTCATCCGCAAGAACTTGCTCCAGCGAGGCTACATCAAAGCGATCATCGGACTCCCCGCGAACTTGTTCTACGGCACGGGCATCCCGGCCTGCATCATCGTCGTGGACAAGGAGCACGCGACAGCTCGCAAGGGCGTCTTCATGATCGACGCCAGTCAGGGCTTCGTGAAGGACGGCAACAAGAACCGGCTGCGCGATCAGGACATTCATAAAATCGTCGATGCCTTCTCGCGGCTGGCCGAAATCAAAAAATTCTCGCGGATGGTGCCGCTGGCCGAGATCAGCGATCCGAAGAACGACTTCAATCTCAACCTGCCGCGTTACATCGACAGCACCGAACCGGAAGACCTGCAAGACATCGACGCTCATCTGCGCGGCGGCATTCCCCTCCGCGACATCGACGACCTGGCCAAGTATTGGGACGTCTTCCCCGATGTTCGGAAGGCCCTGTTTGAGAGAGGCGAACGAGCGGGCTATTGCCAGCTCCGCGTCCCGGCCGCCGACATCAAGGCCGCCATCTTCGGCCATGCCGAGTTCACCACGTTTAACGAATCGGTGACGGCGATCTTCGCCCAGTGGAAGAAGACCAGCACGCCGCTGTTAAAAGGGATCGCGGTCGGAGGCAAGCCCAAGGCGCTGATCGAAACGCTGTCCGAGAGTCTGCTGGAAGTTTTTCAAAAAGACCAAACCGCCCGGCTGGTCGATCCCTACGACATCTATCAGCACCTGATGACCTACTGGTCCGAGACGATGCAGGACGACGTGTACCTGATCGTCGGCGACGGCTGGCAGGCAGCGGCGAAGCTGCGTCCGATCGTGCCGGACAAAGACAGCAAGACGAAAGAGAAGCCCGACTTCACGCTCGGCAAGCAGAAGTTCAAGGCCGAACTGATCCCGCCGGCGCTGGTGATCGCGCGCTACTTCCAGGCCGAGCAGTCGTCGCTGGAGTCGCTCGAAGCCGAAGCGGCCGCGCTCGCGCAGAAGCTGGAGGAACTGCAAGAAGAACACACCGGCGAAGAAGGTCTGCTGGAAGAGGCCAAGACCGACGCAGGCAAAATCACGAAAGCCAGCATCAGCGCTCGGCTGAGGGCAATCGCATCCGACGGATCAGACCGATCAGACCGATCGGACCGATCCAACCAATCCGACAGATCAGTCGGATCGGACCGATCTGTCCGATCCACCAGATCAGACCGATCCACCAGATCAGACCGATCCGACAGATCCAGCCGATCGGACGGATCAGTCCGATCCGACCGATCAATCGCATCCGACCGATCCGACCGATCCGACCGATCTGTCCGATCCGAAGCCCCCGACGAACCCGACGAACCCGACGAACAATCCGCGCTGGAAAGCTACCTCACCCTGATCGACCAGGAAGCCGCGACCAACGCGAAAATCAAAGCCGCCCAGGCCGCATTGATCACCAAGGTCGCGGCGCAGTACGCCAAACTGACCGAGTCCGAGATCAAGACGTTGGTCGTGGACGACAAGTGGCTGGCGCGACTGGCCGCCGATGTGCAGAGCGAACTGGATCGGGTCTCGCAGTCGCTGACCGGCCGCGTCCGGCAACTCGCCGAGCGTTATGCGTCCCCGCTGCCGAGCCTGACCGAGCAGGTCGAGTCCCTGTCCGCCCGCGTCGCCGAGCACCTCCAGAAGATGGGGGCGGTATGGAACTGAAACCGGACCATTGGGTCATCGATATTCGCCTTCAAGCCGGAGGCTTGTCAGCCATTAGCCGGTGGTTGAGGAGCGCAGCGACGACACCACCGGGTTCGAGCGCAAACCGTGTTCGCATCCCGGAGGGATGCCAGCGCGGGGGTTGTTCAATCATCGTCGGCCAGCGCGGGCCAATGCTGCGATCCCTCCGGGATCATCGGCGTGTTGGTGTTTCATTCCGGGGGTGTCGCTGCGCTCAACCCCCGGCTAATGGCTGGCATCCCTTCGGGATGTCCGCCCGCGTCGCCGAGCACCTCAAGAAGATGGGGGCGGTATGGAACTGAAACCGGGATACAAGCTGACGGACGTGGGCGTGATTCCGGACGACTGGATGGTCCGCTCGCTTGGCGCGTTGGCGACTACTGTCGCATCTGGAAAATCGAAAGTCAGCGGTGGATTCGGGAACTTCGCGGTTCACGGGTCAACGGGCGTAATTGGCTACTGCAACTTCCCGGAATACGCCGGGGATGCAATCTTGGTTGCTCGTGTTGGTGCCAACGCCGGGAAGCTGAATCTTGTCTCAGGCCAATACGGAGTGACCGACAACACGATCATAGTGCGACTTAGCAGCGACTCGTGTTTGCCGTTTTTTTGGCGTCAGTTGGAAAGCAAACGCCTCAACAGTTTGGTGTTTGGCTCAGGGCAGCCACTTATTACGGGAACGCAACTCAAGGCGCTTTCGCTTTCCGTCCCACCGCCAGCCGAGCAGCGGGCGATTGCGGGGGCGTTGAGCGATGTGGATGCCCTGATCGGCGCGCTGGACCAGCTCCTCGCCAAGAAGCGCGACCTCAAACAGGCCGCCATGCAGCAACTCCTCACCGGCCACCAACGCCTGCCGGGCTTCGCCCCCGCCAACCCGCGATTCCAGCAGACCGAAGCCGGAGAGATTCCTGATGACTGGGCCGCAACCCCACTTGGCGAACTTGGGTTTTGGAAGGGCGGGATGACTCCTTCGATGCGCAACCCAGCGTATTGGGAAAACGGCACAATTCCGTGGGCGTCGTCAGGCGACATTAAGACTCCCGTGTTGACCCAAACGGGGTTCAAGATCACCGCGTTGGCCGTCAAACAAGGGACGACAACCGTACTTCCGCCTAACTCGCTGATCGTTGTCATGAGAAGCGGCATTCTGCGACGGTATTTGCCCGTCGCTTTGAATCCCAATGCAGTGGCAATCAATCAGGATATCAAGGGGCTGATCCCCAACGACAAAGCCGTTCCAACTTTCATGCTGCATCTTCTCACGCACCACGGATCGCCGATTCTTGCCAGTTGCATGAAGGCCGGAACAACAGTCGAGAGCATCGAACTTCGGTGGCTGAAGGCATACTGCGTTCCACTTCCTCCGACCGCCGAGCAAACGGCGATCGCCGAGGTGCTCTCGGACATGGACGCGGAGCTGGCCGCGCTGGAACAGAAACGGGACAAGACCCGCCTGCTCAAGCAGGGGATGATGCAGGAACTCCTCACCGGCAGGACGCGACTGATTTGAACGGGCGGGACGCGCGTGTTGGAATGGCGGGGCGGTCACTCGCAGGCGGTGCGTCGGAAAGAAAGGTGGCAACAGCGATGGGCGTTCCAGGGAAATCATCGGACGGATCAGACCGATCAGGTCGATCGGACAGATCAGACCGATCCGACAGATCAGGGCGATCCGACGGATCAGACAGATCGGTCGGATCAGGTTCATCGGACGGATCAGGCCGATCCGACAGATCAGGTCGATCGGACGGATCAGACAGATCGGTCGGATCAGGTTCATCTGACAGATCGGACCGATCCGACAGATCAGTCGGATCGGAAGCAGGCGACAGTTCGGAAGCATCTGACAGATCGGACCGATCTGTCGGATCTTCGCCGGGGCGATCGCCTCGGCTGCGGCCGAGCGGGGGGTATCGCACGCTGCGCAGCTATCAGGTGGCCACGGTCATCTACGATGCCACGGTGTCGTTTTGCGACCGCTTCCTCGACAAGCGATCGCGGACCAACGATCAGATGGTTCAGGCAGCGCGCAGCGGTCGGCAGAACATCGCCGAAGGAAGCCGCGCCGCCGCCACGACCAGCCAGACCGAACTACGACTGGTCAACGTGGCTCGCGCGAGCCTGGAAGAATTGCTGCTGGACTACGAAGACTTCCTGCGGCAGCGGAAGCTGCGGACCTGGGCGAAGAACGATGCCGAAGCGCAGGCCGTGCGTTCCGTCGGGTGGCAAAAAGATCGGACCGATCAGTCGGATCGGTCAGATCAAAAAGATCGGTCGG
Source organism: Schlesneria sp. (assembly GCA_043721755.1). Taxonomy (GTDB): domain Bacteria; phylum Planctomycetota; class Planctomycetia; order Planctomycetales; family Planctomycetaceae; genus Schlesneria. Next base: position 24,862 of record JAYSQC010000055.1, on the reverse strand, counting down.
ATCAGTCCGATCGGTCCGATCCCGTGGCCCATTGGCAGGTCTACGCCCGCTGGTTGGAACACGCCGATCCGGGCGTGGTGGCCAACACGCTGATCTGCCTGATTCATCAGGCGAATTATCTGCTGGACCAGCAGATCAGCGCGCTGGAACGGGACTTTGTCCACGACGGCGGTTACAGCGAACAACTGGCAACAGCGCGTCTGGCAGAGCGGCGGAAACAGGATCAGCCGGATCGGACTGATCAGTCGGATCAAATTCCAAAGTGCCCGCTGTGCGGGAAGCTGTTGGCGTTGCGGACCGCCCGCAACGGGCCGCGGGCCGGTTCGCAGTTCTGGGGATGCACCGGCTACCCGAACTGCAAGGGGACGCGGCCACTGGATGGATCGGCCGGCGCGACGGGATCGGCCGGGCCGACAGGATCGGACGGATCAGTCAGATCCGACCGATCAATGGGATCGGACGGATCAGTCCGATCCGACCGATCGACTGGATCCGACGGATCCGACCGATCAACCAAGGGGCAACCGTGAATCACATCGGCCAGTCAGAACGCGCGACGCAGGAGCGGGTCATCAGCCTGTTCCGCGAGGAACTCGGCTATCGCTATCTCGGCGATTGGACGGACCGGCCGAACAACAGCAACATCGACGTCGGATTGCTGACGGCCTATCTGACCAAAAGCGGCTACAGCCCGTCGCAAATCAGTCGGGCACTCGACCGGCTGACCACCGAAGCCGGCAATCCCAACCGCAGCCTGTATGACAACAACAAGGCGGTGTATGGCCTGCTGCGTTACGGCGTGGACGTGAAAACCGAAGCGGGGAAGGTGACGGAAACGGTCCACCTGGTGAATTGGCACGAGCCAGGGGAAAACGATTTCGCGATCGCCGAGGAGGTCACGCTGCGAGGCAAGCACGAGCGGCGTCCGGACCTCGTGCTCTATCTCAATGGCATCGCCATCGGTGTAATCGAACTGAAGAACAGCCGTGTTTCCATCGGCGACGGCATTCGCCAGGGCCTCTCGAACCAAAGCGCGGAATTCAACGAGTGGTTCTTCAGCACGGTGCAGTTCCTCTTCGCCGGGAACGATTCCGAGGGGCTGAAGTACGGCGCGATCGAGACGCAAGAAAAGTATTTCCTCACATGGAAGGAAGACGAGGCGGACAACAGCCGCTTCAAGCTCGACAAGTACCTGCTGAAGATGTGCGCCCAGCAGCGGCTGCTCGAACTGATGTACGACTTCGTGCTCTTCGATGGCGGGAGGAAGAAGCTGCCGCGAGTGCATCAATACTTCGGCATCAAGGCGGCTCAGCAGCAGGTGCAGGCGTTCAAGGGGGGCATCATCTGGCACACGCAGGGGAGCGGGAAAAGCATCGTCATGGTGCTGCTGGCCAAGTGGATTCTGGAGAACAATCCGCACGCGCGCGTGATGATCGTCACCGACCGCGATGAGCTGGATAAGCAGATCGAAGGGGTCTTCACCGAGGCGGGCGAGCCGATCGTTCGCACCAGCAGCGGGCAGGACTTGATGGCCCTGCTCAGCCAGCCCAAGCCGCGTTTGCTTTGCTCATTGGTCCATAAGTTCGGCAAACAGGGGGTGGAGAACTTCGAGCAGTTCATCCGGGACTTGCAGGCGCAGCCCTGTCAGACGGTGGGCGATCTGTTTGTCTTCGTCGATGAATGCCATCGCACGCAAAGCGGCAAGCTGCATCGCACGATGAAGGCACTCATGCCCAGCGCGGTCTTCATCGGCTTCACTGGCACGCCGCTGTTGAAGCAAGACAAGCAGACAAGTCTCGAAATCTTCGGCGGCTACATTCACACCTACAAGTTCAGCGAGGCGGTGGAGGATGAGGTCGTGCTCGATCTCATCTATGAGGCGCGGGACATCGCTCAGCAACTCGGCTCGCCGGACAAGATCGACGAATGGTTTGATGCCAAGACCAAGGGCCTCAACGACTGGCAGAAAGCCGCCCTGCGCGAGCAATGGGGGACCATGCAAAACGTCCTCAGTTCCCGCTCGCGAATGGATAAGGTCGTGATGGACATCGTGCATGACTTCAGCGTGAAACCACGTCTGAACGACGACCGGGGAAACGCGATCCTCGTCGCCTCCAGCATCTATGAGGCTTGCAAGTATTTCGAGCTGTTCCAGAAGACGCCGTTCAATGGCAAATGCGCGGTCGTCACCTCGTACAACCCGCAGACGCGCGACATCACGCAAGAGGAGACCGGCGCGAATACCGAGACCGACAAGGAGTTCATTTACAACACCTACACCGCGTTGCTGCAAAACGTGGCAGCGCGGCCCGACAAGTCGAAGACCGAGACCTATGAGGACGACGTCAAGAAACTGTTCCAAGATCAGCCCGCCAACATGAAGCTGCTGGTGGTGGTCGACAAGCTGCTGACCGGGTTCGATGCGCCGAGTTGCACCTACCTCTACATCGACAAGAACATGCAGGACCACGGCCTGTTCCAAGCCATTTGCCGCACGAACCGACTCGACGGCGACAGCAAGGAATTCGGCTACGTCGTGGACTACAAGGATTTGTTTCGGAAGGTCGAGAACGCCATCGCCGTTTACACCTCGGAACTGGACCACAGCGCCGGCGGCGCGGACCCGGAGATTCTGCTCAAGGATCGCCTGACCACAGGCCGCGAACGACTCGACAACGCATTGGAAGCGATCGCCCTGCTGTGTGAGCCGGTGACGCCACCGAAGGGCGATCTGGAACACATTCACTATTTCTGCGGCAACACGGAGATCGCCGACGATCTCCAGACCCGCGAACCGCAGCGAGTCGCCCTCTACAAGGCGACGGCCGCGCTGGTCCGGTCGTATGCCAACATCTCCGACGAGTTGGCAGCGGCGGGCTACACCGCCGCCGACATCACGCGGATCAAGCACGATCTCGACCGCTCGCTCAAGCTGCGCGAGGTCATCCGCCAGGCCAGCGGTGAGACCATCGACCTGAAAGCCTACGAAGCCGACATGCGGCATCTCATCGACACCTACATCGACGCGGCCGAGCCGCGAAAGATTTCTCCCTTCGATGACCTGCCGCTGCTGGAGCTGATCGTAAAGACCGGGATCGCCAACGCGATCAACAGCCTGCCCGAGGGAATCAAGGCGAACCCAGGGGCGATCGCCGAGACTATTGCCAACAACGTCCGCAGCAAGATCATCAAGGATCACCTCAATGATCCGGCCTTCTACGACAAGATGTCGCTCCTGCTCGACGAGATCATCGCGGACCTGCGCGCCAAGCGGATCAGCTATGAGGAGTACCTCCAACGCATCGCCACGCTGGCGAAAAACGTCCAGGCGGGGCAGGCCGAGAACACGCCGGAGCAACTCGACACCCCCGGCCGGCGCGCTCTCTACAACAACCTGAACCAGAACGAGGCGCTGGCGATTCAGCTCGATGAGGTCGTTAAGCAGACGCGGCACGACGGGTGGCGTGGCGTGCAGGCGCGCGAGCAAGCCATCAAGGCGGCGCTGTTCGGAGTTTTGCCGGACGCGGCCGAGGTCGAGCGTCTGTTTCTCATCATCAAGCAGCAGCGTGAATACTGACCCGTGTCACAGAAATGAGCCGCGCGGCGCTCGCCCCGGTTACACGGCATGAACCGGGGCGAGCGCCGCGCGGCTCATTTTTGGAATGCGGATGATGAGTACTCAGATCAAGCTCGGTGAGATCGTCCTGGATGTCTTTCTCAAGGACATCCAGAACGTCCATCTCAGCGTCTATCCGCCGGCGGGCAGGGTGCGAATCTCCGCGCCGTTGCGAATGAGCATCGACAACGTCCGTGCGTTTGCGATTTCCAAACTGGGCTGGATCAAGCAACAGCAGAAAAAGTTGCAGGCACAGGATCGCGAAACGCCGCGCGAATACCTCGATCGTGAAAGCCACTACGTCTGGGGAAAACGCTACCTCTTGAAGACGATCGAAATCGACGCGGCCCCCAAGGTCGAGCTGAAGCACAGCACCTTGCTGCTGCGCGTCCGACCGGAATCGAGCCGAGAGAAGAAGCGGTTCGTGTTGGAAGGCTGGTATCGGGAGCAACTCAAGGCGGCGGTCCCGCCCTTGATCGCCAAGTGGGAGCCGCTCCTGGGCGTGACGGTGTCGCGGTTCTTTGTGCAACGCATGAAAACCAAATGGGGCAGTTGCAGTCCCGATACCGGCAGCATCCGGCTCAATGCGGAACTGGCCAAGAAGCCGAGGGAGTGCCTGGAGTACATCGTGGTGCATGAGATGGTTCACCTGTTGGAGCCGACGCACAACCACCGCTTCGTCGCTCTCATGGATCAGTTCCTGCCCAAGTGGCAATTCGACCGGGACACGCTCAACCGCTTGCCGGTGCGGCATGAGAGTTGGGGCTACTGAGGAACGGTTTCGGGTAACGGCGACGAGGAGGATGACACAGGGCCATTGCCTTGTTTGGTCTGCACAATCCGTAGGGTGGGCCGGCACTCGAAGCGATCTGGTTCCACCTTACGATTTGTCAGGCAAAGCCACCTCGCCCTCCCTTTTCAACTGGCTGCTCAAGAGAACCGCTGGGCTGCGATCTCGGGCGTGATGAAACCGATGCGATTGGCATCGCGAACGCGCACTCCTACGTCAGCTTCCATCAAGGGAACGGAGCCAGCGGGCAACTGGAGTCTCATCAAGTCGGCCTCTATTTGCTCAAGCAAGTCGGCGCGATGTACCTGCTCGGTTCGGCGAACTACGGCTACAACGATCTGGATGTCACTCGCACGGCCCCCCCTCGGGTTCGTGTCAGCTTCGGCCGCGCGGAGTATCGCCTTGTTAGCCGGACTTCTTGCCGGCAGCACGTCCCCCGCAAAGAAGTCCGGCTTTCAGAAAATTCCGGACTTCGGACGGGTTCGCACTTTCTGGCAGATTCCCTGTAACCTTCGTCCTGAGACTCCTCAGGACACTGCATGACCACTTCATCCGAACCGCGCCGCTGCCCGGCCTGCTCCGCCGAGATCCCCGCCACCGCGCCGCAGGGTCTCTGCCCGAAGTGCCTGCTGCTGGGAGTCGCCTCGGTCGCCGAGTCCTCCGGGCTGAGCGACGTTCTCGATCCCGTGGACTTGGACCTGACGAACGAACGCCGTCCCGTTCCCGTCTCCGCCCGCGCGAGGTCTTCCCGCGCGCAGGCCAACGATCCCCGACAAACCCCGCCGTCGGTCGAAGAACTTGCGGCGGCGTTTCCGCAGTTGGAGGTCCTCGAACTGGTCGGTCGTGGCGGGATGGGTTTTGTTTACAAGGCCCGACAGCCGAAGCTCGATCGGTTGGTGGCCCTCAAAATCCTGCCGGGGCATCTGGCGGAAGAGCCATCGTTTCACGAACGATTTGAACGCGAAGCCCGCGTGCTGGCGAAGCTGCAACACCCGCTGATCGTCAGCGTGTACGACTTCGGTGAGGCAGTCGTGCGCGCGGCAGCGGAAGCAATGGGACCGATCGGCCCGATCCGTCCGATCGAAACGCCAGCCAGCCGCTCACACTTCTACCTCATGCTGGAATTCGTTGATGGCGTGAACCTCCGTGAGGCGATGCGGGCCGGGCGGTTCACCCCCGATCAGGCGTTGGCCATCGTGCCTCAAGTCTGCGAGGCGTTGCAGTACGCGCACTCGAAAGGCGTCCTCCACCGCGACATCAAGCCCGAGAACATTTTGTTGGACACCGACGGCCGCGTGAAGATCGCGGACTTTGGAATCGCAAAGGTGCTCGACCCTGAGATCGAGCCTTCATCGAACCTCTTCGCGCCGGGCGGAGCCAGCGAATCGGAGCTGGCGGTCACGCGGCTGACCGCCACCGGCGCGGTCCTCGGCACGCCGCTCTACATGGCTCCGGAACAACTCATCAGCCCGAACTCGGTCGATCATCGAGCCGACATCTTTTCGCTGGGCGTCGTCTTCTACGAGATGCTCACGGGCGAGTTGCCAATGGGCCGCTTCGCCCCGCCGTCCGAGAAGTCGCTCGCCCATCAACAGATCGACCAGCGCATTGACGAGGTCGTCCTGCGGGCACTCGCCAAGGAAAGAGAACTCCGCCAGCAATCGGCCGGCGAGCTGAAGACCGAAGTCGAAACGATCTCGGCCACCCCACGCCCCAGCACCATGCCGCCGCCGATTCCGGTCGCTGTGGCCTCATCCGACCAGCCACGTTCCTTATCGGCAGTCACTGGCGACAGCCCCGCTCCACGCGGGACATCGGCCTCATCCGATTCCTCCGAGTCGCCGTGGATTCGCCGCTCCTTCTCAGTGGTCGCGTTCTTGGCCACACTCGCAGTGCTGGTCATGGTCATTGCAGTGTTGCCGATGGCTGCGAAGCTCATCATCAACGCGAGGTTCACGCCACCAGCGATTGCCCCACCCGCAGGGACAGCCCGCGTCGGTCATGACGCGGTGCGACATGAAGACCCGTTTGCGGCATCACTGACAACTTCGCCGCAAGCCGTCTCCGCCGCCGAGGCCGAAGCGAAACGGCTGGGCCTGATCCGCGTGGTGGATGAGAAGGCCGACGTTTACACGTTTCAGCAGCCGATTGGTTTGAAGGGCGCTGGCGGAGAAGTCTTGGTCGAGCCGCACTTCTCGGCGCTGGTGCGATTTCCAGTCCCTTCCAGCTACCTCGCATTCACGAGCAAGCAGACGGGAGACTCGCGCCAAGATCGAGCCTTCATCGCCAACTATCCCTGCGACTACATCGCCTGCGACTGGACCTCGGGAACCGACAAGCCGCGCATCATGGGCTACCTGCTGCCGCCCGGAGCCTACGACTTCCGCGCCGATGCCGAGACCGGCACGTTGCTCATGGAAACGGACTCGACCCAGCGAGCCAAGATCGCGGCGGACACGTTGACGATCATCCGAGCCGCCGCTTTGAAATCGGCCGCCACGGAGTCCGACTGGCAACAGGCAACGCAGGTGGCTCATGTGCGCTTCAAGCTCGTCCCGAAGTCGATCTCCAAGCTGAGCGTCCCCGAGGAATGTCTCGTCGTGCTGACGGAGAAATCGAAATCGCTGTTCACTCGCAGCGGCGGCAACTTCACGAAGCATGAGTTCGTCACCGACCTCAACATCCGCGAACTGCGCGAGTCCATCAGGCCCCCGGTGATCGTGATTGATCGCGAGTTTTACGAAGACACCCCGGCAGACGCGACCGTTCCAGAGAACCTCCCGCGCTAAACACCACCCCACCGGGCTTGTCCCGGTGGAAATCGGTTTCTGCACGACTCGTTTCTTCGTTTTGTGACTTCGTTACGCATCACCGTCGCTCCTGGCGGCAGTATTTTTCTGCGAGCCTCCTCAATACAAGCGAGTAGTGCAAAGACCTGAATCCACCGGGACAAGCCCGGTGGGGTTTGGGCTGGATTGCGTTTCGAAAGATGTTTGATGACAGCTCCCGCCGCTCATTTCGCGACGACTCATTGGACGTGCGTCTTGCTCGCGCGAGGGGAATCGGCCGAGGCTCGCGCGGCGCTGAACGAGCTTTGCTCGGCGTACTACGCGCCGGTGCAAGCGTTCCTGCGGCACAGCGTGCGGCGGGGCGAATCGGCGGACGATCTGACTCATGACTTCTTTGCCCGCGTGCTGACCGGCCGCGCATTCCAGCAGGCCGATCCGCAGCGAGGTCGCTTTCGGTCGTACCTGCTCGGCGCGGTGAAGCATTTTTTGTCGGACGCACGTGATCGGGAGCAGGCGATCAAACGCGGCGGTGAGGCCGAGCATGTGAGGCTCGATCTCGGGACAGACACCTCGCCGGGGATCGACGTGGCCGACGTGAACGCGGTCTCACCCGATGCGGCCTTCGACCAGCAGTGGGCGTTGACGCTGATCGACCGGGCGTTGCATCAGCTTCAAACCGAGATGACGCTCGCCGACAAGGCCGCTCAGTTTGAAGTCCTCAAGCCGTGGCTGACAGGGAACGTCGAGTCGTCGCAAGCCGACGCGGCAAGGACGCTCGGCATGAACGAGAACGCGATCAAAGTCGCCATTCACAGATTGCGCCGCCGCTTTCGAGAGCTGGTCAAAGCGGAGATCGCTCACACGGTGATCGACCCGGCCGAACAAGCGGCTGAATTGGCGGACCTCATTGCGGCGTTGGGGCGATGACAGGCTGTTGAAGGACGTAGGGTAAGCGTCTCGCTTGCCCGTCAATCCGGTTGAGAGCAGGGCAAGCGAGACGCTTACCCTACGATTCACGACTCGCTGCCTGGAGACCCATCGCCGTTCCATTCGGTAAAGAACTGCTTCAGAAAGAGCTCCATGAACTGATGCCGTTCGGCGGCAAGGCGTCGTCCGGCGGCGGTCTGCATCCGGTCTTTGAGCAGCAGCAGTTTTTCGTAGAAGTGATTGATCGTTGGGCCACCCTTTTGTTTGTAGGCGGCGAACGATTGATGCAGTTCGGGAGGGACATCGGGGTCGTACATCGCGCGGCCGAAGTGGCCACCAAACGCGAAGGCCCGCGCGATGCCGACCGCTCCGATGGCGTCGAGCCGATCGCCGTCCTGCACGCAGCGGCCTTCCAGCGTCTGCATCTCAGTGGCGACGCCCGCCCCTTTGAATGAGAGGGTCGCGATGATTTCGCAGACGTGTTCGATCAACGCGGCATCGGCCTCACAGCGGTTGAGCCACTCGCGCGCCGCGCGCGGGCCGGCCGTGTCGTCTCCGCCGTGAAACTTCCAGTCGGCGATGTCGTGCAACAGCGCGGCCAGTTCGGTGACGAATAGGTCCGCTCCCTCTTCTCGCGCCACGAGCAGCGCGTTGCGGCGGACTCGATCAATGTGCCACCAGTCGTGGCCGGAGCTGTCGCCCGCGAGTGTCTCGCGCACATGAGTGGCGGTGGCGGTGAGGATGTTGGTCGGAGTCATCGCGTGTGCTTGTTGGAAGGAGTAGAAGGATCGAACCGACTTGTAGGGCGGGCACTCTTGCCCGTCTCATTTGAAAACGAAAGACCGGACGGGCAAGAGTGCCCATCCTACAAGCCGCGTGACTCGGCGACTGGCAACAGGCCGAGTTCACCCGCGATCGGTTGCAGTGCGGCGATGCAGAAGGCGATGTGTTCGTCGAGGTCCACGCCGAGATCGGCCGCGCCGTTCGTAATGTCTGCGCGGTGGATTGAGGCCGCGAACGCAAGGGTCTTCAATTTCTTCTTGACGCTGGCCGGAGTCAGTCCCTCCAAGCGTGGCGGTCGGACCAGAGCACACGCGGTGAGGAACCCGCAGAGTTCGTCGCAGGCATACAACGTCTTGTCGAGTCGCGAGACGCGCGGGCAAGTCTCGCTGAGATAGTCCGCGTGCGACTGGATCGCATAGATCACGTCATCGGGATAGCCGCGTTGCTGCAGGATCGCCGCCCCTTGCAGTGGATGGTCGGGCGGATCGGGCCAGCGCTGATAATCGAAGTCATGGAGCAACCCGACGGTCCCCCACTTCTCTTCGTCCTCACCAAACTTGCGGGCATAGGCGCGGCAGGCCGCTTCCACTGCCAGCATGTGTTTGATGAGGCTTTCGCTGGTGGTGTATTCGCGCAGTAAGGCCAGATCATCGGTGCGAGACATGGCTGTTCCTTTGGAGGCAGTGGGTCTAAGAACCTGTTCAAGAATGACTCCGCCGTTTGTCGCCTTTCGCTCCGCGAAAGACGACATTGTTTTTGGACAGGTTCTAAATGTAGGGTGGGCTGTGCCCACCAATTTGCAACCCGTTGTGGTGGGCACTACTGAAAGTTGTGGTGGGCACAGCCCACCCTACTGAAAGCCGGACAGTAGAACTACAGTAGCCGCCGCTCGCGTCGTACCGATTTGAGCGGACCTTTGAACCGAACTTTGCCCCCCTCGCCCCACTCAATGTCTCGCGCGGAGAAGATGATGACCGAGCCGAAACGCCCGGATGGCTCTCAGAAATCTGGCGGCGATTCCACGCCCGATGTTGCGGTGAACTCCACGTCTGGGAGTGGCGATTTTTCTTCGCCGCCGATGCCATTCGATCTGACCGGTCTGACGTTGGGTGAGTTTCATTTGCTGAGGCGACTTGGCAAGGGCGGCATGGCCGAGGTCTGGTTGGCCGAACAGACGAGCTTGCGGCGTCAAGTGGCGGTCAAGATTTTGCGGCCCGACTTTGTGGCCGACGCCAGCTACGTGAAGCGGTTCCGCCACGAGGCGACCGCCGCCGGAAGCCTCAACCACCCGAACATCGTTCAGGTCTACATGGTCGGTGAGCAGGACGGCATCCACTTCATCGCGCAGGAGTACGTGCAGGGTCGCAACTTGAAGGAGTTCATCACGCGGAAGGGACCGCTCGAAGTTCCCATCGCGCTGCACATCTTGAAGCAGGTCGCCGCCGCGCTGCAGGTCGCCGCAACCAGCGGCATCGTCCACCGGGACATCAAGCCCGAGAACGTACTGCTCACCAAGAAGGGTGAAGCGAAGGTCGCCGACTTCGGTCTCGCGCAACTCTCGCTGCACGGTGAAAAAGTGGCACTCACTCAAGTCGGCGTCACGATGGGAACGCCGCTCTATATGAGTCCCGAGCAGGTGAACGGCAAGCCGCTCGATGCCCGCAGCGACATCTATTCGATGGGCGTGATGGCGTGGCACATGCTGACCGGTCGACCGCCGTTCACGGGCGAGACGGCCCTCGCGGTGGCGGTGAAGCATCTCAACGAAGCACCGCCCTCGTTGAAGGACGCCCGGCCCGATGTCCCGCCCGGTGTGGTCGCGCTGATCGAACGCATGATGTCGAAGAAGAAGGAAGATCGTCCGGTCGATGCGCTCGCCGTCGCCAATGATCTGAAGGCCTTGCTGCGACAAGCGACCGGTAAGGAGACGCCGCAGTCGGAAGCGTCGTTCCGTCAAACGACCGTTTTGTCACGATCGACGAAGCCGCTGTTAGAGCGACCTGTTCAAGACCAGATGAAGTGGATGATTGCCGCGTGCGTGTTGGTGATGGCCAGCACGGCGGGGATCGGCTGGGCAATGCGGACGCCCGATCCGTTCCAGACAAAGGCCACGACTCCACCCAATGTTCCGGTGCAGCCAAACGCGGAAAGCCAGCTCTACTACGCGATGGGCCGACCGGGAGACGAAGCAGCGTGGACTGCGGTCAAAGGCCGTAAAGACGCGACGGAACTCATCAAGAGCCGCGCCGACATTAACTTGGCCCTGATCTATCTCAAGACGAAACGAAAGCTTGTCGCCAAAAAGACTTTCGAGCAGTTTGAGTCCTCGACAGACGCCTGGCAAAAAGCGCACGGCAAAGCGGGTCTCGCGATTCTTGCGGGGTTGGAGGGAGATCAAACCAATCTCCGCAAGCTGGGCGAGCAATCGCGCGAAATGGCCACGCGGAGTGAGAGCGTCAAAGTTCTCGTGCCAGAAATCGAAGAGGCACTCGCGGACGCCCTGCGTCGGGCCGAGGGCCGAATCAAGTGACTCGTGGTCGGACAACTTGAAATTGCGGGGTTGTTCAACAACTAGCCCGACGCGCAAGCGAGGGCAAACCGGTGTAGACAGTGAAGCCCTCGCTTGCGCGTCGGGCTAGTGATGAACCCCGCAATACAAAGGTGTTCGACCACTCGATTCATCGCGGGTTTGTCAGGCGAAAGAATCTGGAATCTTTGAGAAGGACGCTCATGACGGACTTGGCCAGTGAATACGACGTGATTGTGGTGGGGACCGGCCCCGGTGGCGAAGGGGCGGCGATGCAGGCGGTCAAGCACGGTAAGTCGGTCGTCGTCGTCGAACGAGAACCGGCCGTCGGCGGCGGTTGCACGCACAAGGGAACCATCCCGAGTAAGGCGCTGCGGTACGCCATCTTTCAGATGACCGAGGTCAACAACAACGTCCTGTTCCGCGAACACGGCATCACCGCGCACTTCATGATTCCCGATCTGCGTCGTCGGGCGAAGTCGGTCATCGAGGCGCAGGTCAAGATGCGCACGGCCTTCTACGACCGGAACGACATTTCCATCGTGCGCGGTGTCGCGCGGTTCGTTGATCCGCACACGATCGAGGCGGTCGAGGCCGATGGGTCGCGCGCCGAGTTGCGGGGCAAGTACATCGTCCTCGCCACGGGATCGCGTCCGTACCGTCCGGCCGGGATCGACTTCAACCACCCGCGCGTCTTCGACAGCGACACGATCCTGACTCTCGACTTGAACGTGAAGTCGATCACCATCGTCGGTGCGGGAGTCGTCGGGTGCGAGTACGCGTCGATGTTCCGCAACCTCGAAATCAAAGTGAACCTCATCAACAACCGCGACCGGCTGCTCGACTTCCTCGACGAAGAGATCGTCGATGCACTCAGCTATCACCTGCGCGAGCGCGGCGTGATCATCCGCCATCGCGAGGAAACGGAACGGATCGAGACGGCTGACGACGGTGTGATCTTGCACCTCAAATCGGGCAAGCAACTCAAGACGGACGCCCTGCTGTGGGCGGCCGGTCGCACGGGAAACACCGCTGGACTCGGGCTGGAAGAGATCGGCGTCACGCCCGATCAGCGCGGCAACATTCCCGTCAACCAACACATGCAGACTGTGGTCCCGCACATTTATGGGGCAGGCGATGTGATCGGCCCTCCCGCGTTGGCCAGTGCCGCGTACAACCAAGGCCGCTATGCCGCCAGTCATTTGCTCTGTGCCCTCGCGGAAGCCAACGGCGATCTGGCGACCGAAGGAGACTGCGGCCCGGCTCCGTCACTCGACATCCCCACCGGGATTTACACCAGCCCCGAAATCAGTTCGCTCGGCAAGACCGAACGCGAACTGACCGAAGGCAAGATCCCGTACGAAGTCGGTCACGCCCACTTCAAGAGCATCGCCCGAGCACAAATCACCGGCCAAACGACCGGCATGTTGAAGCTGCTCTTCCACCGCGAGACGATGGAAATCCTCGGCATCCACTGCTTCGGCTCCAATGCCAGCGAGATCATTCACATCGGCCAGGCCATCATGGCTCAACCCAAACCCCACAACACGCTGATGTACTTCATCAACACCACGTTCAACTACCCGACGATGGCCGAGGCGTACCGAGTCGCCGCCCTCAACGGCTACAACCGGTTGTTTTGAGGACCGTTTCAGAGTCAGGAGCGATCATGCCGTCACCGTTTCCGGGAATGAACCCGTATCTCGAACAGCCCGCCGCTTGGCAGGACTTTCATCAACGGCTCATCACATACATCAGTGAAACTCTGGTCGCGCAGATACGACCGGGGTTCTTCGTGAAAATCGAAGAGAGCGTGTTCATTCACGAGCCGAGCGATGAAGAACGCCGAAAGATGTTGGGGCGGCCGGATGTGTCGGTCTTCGATAGTGACAGCGTAGGAGTCGTGGCGGTGGCTGAACCGCGAACCCTCAGCCACTCAGCGTTGATCGCGAAAATCCCGGATATCGAAGTCGAGCGGCATTCGTACATCGAGATTCGCGATCGGCAGGGTCGCGATTTGGTCACGATGATTGAGGTACTCAGTCCGCTACAAAAATGCCGTGGTCCTGATCGCGTGCAGTATTTGCAGAAGCGAACTCTCGTGATGTCCAGCCCGGTGTCGATCGTTGAGATCGATCTCCTGCGCGGTGGCCCGCACTTGCCACTGACCGGAATTCCGGACTGTGACTACCGCGTCATGGTCAGCCGCCGATCCATGCGCCCGGATGTGCTGGCGTGGGCGATCAACCTGCGCGACGTACTGCCGGTGATCCCGATCCCGCTGAAGGGAGACGTTCCCGATGCGTCGCTCGACCTACAAGCGCTGCTGCACAAGGTCTACGATGCGGCGGGCTACGAGGACTACATCTACTCGACATCCCCCGAGCCGCCGCTCACCAGCGAGCAGTACGAGTGGACGCAACAGTTCGTTCCGTTCACAAACTCTCCGTCGAACGAACAGCCCGTTCGGCAGTGAACGTGGTCGCGCTAGTGGTCGAACAACTTTGTCTTGAGGGGTTCCTCACTAGCCCGCCGCGCAAGCGAGGGCTTCACTTTCGACAACGGTTTGCCCTCGCTTGCGCGGCGGGCTCGTTGTTGAACAACCCTGCAATCTTAAGTTGTCCGACCACTAGTGCCCTGTCAGCCCTCAGTTTGGGGGTAGCTGAAGTCGTGAGACTTCAGAAAATGCTGAACTCTCACGAGTTCAGCTACCCCAACAATATGACCTGACCGGGCGCTATTCGCTGGGAGAACTCGCGAGTCGAACAACACTCAGCTCGTGCGGCAGCCGATGGTCAGCAACACATTGGCCCACAAACTTTGGTCGGCGGTTTGAATGGTGAGGACATGATCGGGCGAGGTGACTGCCTCGTAGAAGTCCCACTTGCTGATCGGCTTCAGCTCCAGCTTCAGACCGGCATCGGAGACGACTTGGCGGTAGTCGGCCCAGACCGGGGGATCGCCCTGTTGCGCGTAAGGGTCATCGGCGGGGATCCCCATCGTGTTGACTTCATCGACGGGAATCGCGGTCAGGAGTGTCTGCAGCACTTGCGACACGGTGACGATCCCCGGAGCGAGATTCAGGCTGACCAACGTCGCGTTCGGACCGAGCTTCGTCGAAGCGGGATAGTTCCCGTCGGCGATCAGCACCTTCGCATGATGTCCCGCCCGGGCGAGGATCGCGGAAATTTCGGGATGAAGGAGCTGATGCTTGAGCATGGTCGAGGGTCGATCGTTGAAAGTTGAGGGTCGGAAACAGAAACGCCGCCGGTCGGAGTCGCTTCATTGCGGACATCCCGTCACGTGTAATCGTGACGGCCTTTGATGGCCGAGACCATCGCCAGCAGCAGCGGCAATTCGTCGGTGGCCATGTCGAGTTCCACCATGACCGACGGCAACGGTTCGGCTCGACCCGTCATAGCCACTCGGCGAATGATCTCCTTGCCGAAGACCAAACATTGCCGACGGCTCATCACATCGCGAACCATGATGAGTTCCGCGTCGCCCAACTTTTGTCGCGGGTCGGTCTCCGGGTTCAGTCCGCAGTTTTCGTCCAGCAGGGCGTGAATGGGGATGACCTTCATTCCCAACAGGCTTTCCATGTCCATCGTGCGTGTCTCTGAGAGCGTTGTTGTCCAGCTTGCACAGTCGAAAATGATTCACACGCCCGATTGCGGGCGTTCCGGAAAGACCAGCGTTGCGCCGACGGCTGCCGTCAATCGATCGAGTACGTCCGACCTAAGATTGCGATCCCCCGACAAGAAGTCGCCGAGCTGCTGCGTCGTGATCCCCACCTCGACAGCGAGCTGTGTTGGCAACCGTCCGCTGCGATGAATGGCCAGTCGAAGTTGCCCGGACAAAGACGGTTCTTGTTTGGCCTCATGAATCCGTTCCAGCTTTGCTTGAAGCGGGAATTGCTCGGCTGCGATTTGCTCGCGCTGTCGCAACAGCCGGGCTTGCTGGTCTGCGGTCAAAATAAATTTGTCGGTGTGTGTCAAAGCCACCATGGAAAAGTCCTCAATAAAAAACCCTAAAGTCGTGATTCACCGGGACGAGGAACTTCATAGGCCGTCACAGGCAACAGGGTAATGCCGTCAATATCGTCATAGACACATAGGATGAAACGCCCATCGCGAGTCTCACCCCAAGCGCAAGGCAATCCTGTGGAATCGCTCGCGCCCACATCGTCAGGAGAACCAACAACAGATTCAAAGTCGTCGGGCGACAACCCGTGTTCCGCAATGTGTGCAATGATCTCGTCTGTCCAGATAAATTCAAAGTACGGCATAGCCCCGGTCTTTCAATGACACACGTCAATGCGAGTCAGGCAACACTCACCCTGTACTTCTCAATCGTCAGCTTCGCTGCTGCCACAGAATCGGGCCACGGGAGAGCCTCCGCAGACAGATAGCCTTCGTATTGAATCGCACGCAGTGCGGCAAGGATCGGCTCGTAGTCGAGGTGTCCGCAGCCGGCCGGGCGGCGGTTGGAATCGACGAAGTGGACGTGCCCGATCCAGCGGCCACCGTCTTTCACGCCAGCCGCGATGCTGGTCTCTTCGATGTTCATGTGGAAGAGATCGGCCAGCAGTCGCACGTTGTCGGTTTGCAACGACTCCATCAGCGACGCGCCTGCCGCCTCGGTGTTGATGAGATTGGTCTCGTACCGATTGAGCGGTTCGTAAATGAGCGGGATGTGGTAGCGACGGGCATGTTCACCGAGGTCATTCAGCGCGGCTTTTAACCAGTCGAAAGCCTGCTCCTTGGAAACGCCTTCGCCCCAACGACCCTGCATCGAACCGATGATGGCCGGTGCGCCGTGTGGCCCGCCGAAGTCGATCATCGAACGAATGAAGTCTGTGGCCCGCTGTCGCGTCTCGGCATCCGGACTGGTGAGACTCAGCTTGTGCTTCACCCACCCGGCACCCGTGCCGACGGCGGCCAATCCCAGCGAATGCGACTTCAACAACGCCGCGAGTTCACTCTGCGAGACCGCATCCGGGCCCGGCGCAAACAGCTCGACGGCATCGAAGCCCAACTCGGCTGCGTGACGACAGGCGGCGGGCAGATCGTCCCAAAACACGAACGGGCCACCCTTCGCTTCGGCGACGAGACTGATCGTGACAGCAGATTTCATGGGCGATGTTTTCCTTTGGGGTGTGCTTTTTCGTTCGGGCGTTCGGAACTGTCCTGCTCGTGTGACTGCAACTCATCGCGGACTTCCATCAAGACGACGCCGAGCATGTTCCGCCCACTCCCATCTCCACCGTCAGACCAATACGTGTCGTCGGCGTCGTGATCAATCAGCACGGCGTCGGCCGTGTTGAGCAGCAGTTTCTTGAGGCTCGGAATCTGAGTGAACTTGGCCCGCACGGCGGTGCGCATGAAGTCGAGTTTGAGGACATCCCAATCCCGCCGGACGCGGAGCTTCGGATTGTTGGCGATCCACAGCATGTCGGTCACAGATCGTGTCAGCAAAATCTGCTTCTGCACCTGCAAGTCATGAAATTTCTGAGCCTGAAAAAAATGCTCGGCCGTGTACCACATCTTGCTCTCCAGCGAGATCGGATACGGAGCCGAGTTCGACAACGACCCGTAGTCGTCACCAACACAATGAAAGCGAATGATGTCCATGAGGTTCCAAAACGAGACAGCAGGGCACGAAGACCAAGTTGTAGCACCGGACAGACAATCAAATCTCACTCAGTCGCTCACGACCGACCGACCGTCCCCAGTCAATTTCGTCGTGCAACTGATGCCGTTGGCAGTTGACGAGCAACTCATTCAAACGGAACTTCCGACGCGGGGCCAGCCGTTCAACCGATCGTTGGTCGGTCGGCTTCTGCTTGGGTTTGTCATTCACTTTGATGCACATCCTTTTACAGATCGTCTCAAATCCGCTGAGAGATCAGCCACGCTGGCTTCCGATTCGTTGCTCACTGTGCCAGCAGTCTCAATCGTTCCAAGACATTCTTGGTTTCACAGACGTTGACCACAGTACATGTTGATGCCATCAACTTCAGCGATTCATTTGTTTCGGGCTGTTGTAGCTCGGCATCTGTTGCTTGTACGAACGCCACGCACTTGTCCTTGGTCAGCCGTTGAGGATTTGCTTGAAGCATCGCGTCGAACATGAAGACCGTACTGGTCACCGATTGCAACTTCGACAACGTGACTCGCTCCAAGAGCGAGTACGGAGTGCCATCGTGTAACGCGTAGTCGAATTTGAAATGTTGCTTGGTCCCGCGAATCGGACAGAGCCAGTCGAATGGCACCATGAAGTCTTTGTTCTTCGACAGTTCGGCTTGCTTGAGCAACGTGTCGGCTGCCCGACGCAATCGCTGCGACGCGAATTGATCGACGGCCTGTTGTTTGGACGGCTCCTCGACAAACTCTTTGAACAGGTCGGTGGCGAGATTCTCAGTTTCGCTGACCGGCAATGACTCCAGCAGAAAACCGCCATCAACCAGCATGTAGTTCTGCCGCGAGGTGGAAAGAATCGCATCCACGAACTCGGGCGATGCACGCTCAACTTCACCGCGTGTGGCCAGTCGCAACTTCGGCTTGTTGATCTCGCCGCGCCAGAAGTCGATCCACTCCCGATAGACCCGTGGCGAATTGAGGTGCAGCCACCGTAAGGAATCTCCGGATTCGCCCAAGAACTTGGCCGCAGTGGTCCCTTCGTTCCAAACAATGACGCCAATATTGCGCGGCTCCATCCGTCGCAAGTCGGGCGCGTACTTCGCGATCAAAAAGCGTGGTGTCGCCATCAGAACAACTCCCCCGGCAGTTTCCATTCTGGAATTGCCGCAAACGCACTTCGGTGGCCGTCAATGATCTTTCTGAGGTTCTTCTTCCGATAGACCAAGAACTCTCGGGCGGCTTTCGCCTGTTTCTTATCGACGCCGAGTCCCACCGTAGACTCACAAATCTCTTTCAAGAACCAATCCGGAATGTCAAAGATTCGGCCAATCCAATCATCGAAGTGCTTGGGCGTGTCGAGAACCTTCAGAATGCAATGTTCGTTTCCCCAAGTGGTTGGACCGCCTGTAATCCCCAATCGGTTCCAGAGCTTATCCAGCCGATCAATCCCCTTGGCTTCGTCTTCAAAGCCGCCAAACAGCGCCAGCTCGTGGTCGAAGATTCGCATCCGTTTTGGCTTCCGATTGCTATCAACGGCGATGTTCGCGTCATGCCGATCATGATTCGCGATCAGGATGTCAAAGAGCAAGACCCCGGTGCAGATTCGAGGCAACGCGGCCACACAAACCTGTGCGTCAATTGGCGGGAGCGGGTCTTGTTCATAGTTGAAGTCGAGCGTGGCAAACATTGCGGGACTGGATGCGACTTCGGTTTGCACGATTGAAAACGGTGGAATCGGCAGTCTGAGGAATCGGCCAATCTCAGCGGCAATCAACTCATTGGCCAGTGCAAATGGCTTGCTCACTTCAGAACGCCGAATCCGCGCGGAGATGCTTCCAAGCAGCAACCGATTTCCCGGTCCAGCACCGAAACCAAGCTGGTCTGGATTCACCACGGCACGATAGACATCTCTTTTGAATGGGGGCATGGACTCACCTTTTGATCTCGCTCAATCAGCGATCAACGTTCGCAATGTACTAAGGAACGGGAGCGCAATAACTTCCCGAAGTGCATCTGGCATTCTCCCTCCCCGCCGAGGGGAGGGAACAAAAAGGGAACGCGGGAAGTTATTGCGCTCCCGTTCCTAACTCACTTCGACGAGTCCGTTGCCGTCGTCGTTGGCCGTGACAGCGGGTAGAGCAACTGCAGCACGAGGAAGATCGCCAGTGGTGTGAAGACTAACAACCTCGCATACGCGAGGGCCGTGCGGGCGTGTCGCCAGTTGGAGGGGGGCGGCGTGCTGCCGAGGGGGACGTTGCTCGATTGCAGCCATTGCAAGAGTTCGTCCTTTTCCGAAGGGACGAAGCTGGCGACGGCGAGGTACGCGAGCATCAGCAGCAACGTCGCGGTCAAGACGCCGCAGCCCATCGCGATCATCTGCGTTTTGAAGGCGGCTCGTTCCGACATCGGCTCGAAATGGAGATCGATCGTGCGGCGGCGCTTCACCGAGCGGTGGGTGGCGTCGAGCGTCTCGAAGACTTTTACGAGTGCTGGCCACTCTCCGCGCGAGTCGTCTTGAGGGAGCAGCGCTTCGATCTCATCGAGTCGTTCGCGTGCGGCGGCGACGCGATTTCCAATGACCTGCGTTCCATTCGGCTCGGTCAGCGTCCATTCGGTAGATCCTGATGAAGCTTCGAGTTTCGCCACGACTTGGCCTCGTTCGGCGTGAACAGTCAGGACCGAGACCGAGGGGCCGGCGGTCGTCTGCATGTGCCACGTCGCTTCCGGCAGAGCGCGTCCCGCCAGCGTGACGGTCTGCATGAGCAGCTCGTCGTTCACCGCACCGGTTCTCAGCGCCGTCGCTTGGTCGTAGTCGCCGCCGAGCCAACGGAGCAGGTCGAGGTCGGGGAGCAACACCTGATCGACGATGGTCTGCTTGAGAGGCATCCCCGGTGGCCAACAGTACGCGCGGTCCAACTGAATGAACGTCACTGCGCCGAGCGAACCTCCTCGCAGCAACGCGTGCAGTCGGACGAGGGCCGGGTCGTGGCGATGCCACAGCGCCGGGAACAGTTTCACCCGGTTGTCGTCTCGGATCAGACTCAACTCGTACAGGAACGTTGAGCCTTGAGCCGCCTCGGGCAGGAACACGATTGCGTGGCCCGCCGCCGCCAATTGCTTGATCGCTTCCAGCGCGGCCGGATCGTGACCGCCGACCAAGATCGCGTCGATGTCGCGCGCGACCAGCAAATCTTCCCAACGCTCGACGATCCGGATTCCCGAACGGCCTCGTAGCAGTTCGGCCCCGAGGGGCGAGGCATTCACCGCCATCACGATCTCATGCGCGGAACCAGTGGCGATCGCATCGAGGCACGGGATGATGGCCGGATCGTCGCACAGCAAGGCAAGTCGCATGAAGGGTCTCGGAGGAAGGGGCGGGTGAAGAGGAAAAAGTGTCACAGCAAGAATCGGGATCGATTCGGGCAAGCGAGACGCTTACCCTACGTTGATCACCCCCCTAGCTTTTTCGTCGCTACGTCGAGTCGTTGCTTCGCCTCGGCTGCGTGCATCGATTTGGGAAACCTGTTGAGGAGCAGCGAGTAGCTGGCGGCGGCTTCTTTCCATTGTTGTTGTTGCTCATCGCACTTGGCCGATTGCAGCAGGGCGGCGGCTTGCCAATCGGGGAAGTCGTAATTGTTGAAGACCTTTTGATACGCGATGAACGCTTCGGGCCACTTCTCTTGGAGGAAGAATGTTTCACCGATGAGGAACTGCGACTTGGCGGCGGTTTCGGTGCGGAAGGCGGCGGGGTCGGCGATGACTCGTTCAAACGCGGTGCGAGCCTCGTCGAACTTCGGCGGTGCTTGTTGTTTGAAACCGCGACCGAGGACTTCTTCGGCCTGATGCAGAAACGGGGACTTCGCAGCCCGCTGCTTTAGCTCGGCGACAATCGGTTCCAGTTCGTCGTACTTCTTCTGCCGAAAACTCACTTCGGCGAGCAACACCCAGACACGATCGAACCACGGCAGCGTGTTGACGGTCGGGTTGTCCTTCTCAGCACGCAGCGCTGCCAAGCGTTCCCGCGCGGCGTCGAGGTCAGGCTCTGTCGCCTTGAGGTTCGACAGGATTGCCTCAACGACGCTGTAGCCCGCGTACCAACGGTGAGGGCTGTTGGGAAAGAGCGTCGGCATTTGTTCGGCCAACGTCCGGACATCGGTCCAGCGCTGTTGATCGACCGCCAGTACGACGAGTTGATACAGCGAACGTTCCTTCACTTCGGCATCGCTCTGGTCCGAAGCAAACAGCTCCTCGAACGCCTGCTTCGCCGGTTCGAGCTTGTCGGCGATCAGATCGCTTTCCGCGAGACTGAGTCGCGCGTTGTCCGCCAGTTCGCTGTTCGGCACGTCTTGAAGGAGCTTCCGAAAAATGTCGTCGGCTCGCTCGAACCGACCGGCGTCGTAGTTGAGCAGTGCCCACTCATCGAGCAGTTGGTCGAGACGTTGCGGCTTCGGGAACCGCTTCACCAACTCGTCATACGCGGCGTCGGCCTCGACCGTGCGTTTGGCTTTGCGTTGCAGTCGCGCCGCTTGCAGGCCGGCTCGATACGAGTAGAGCCACGGCGTTTGTTGTTCCGCGTTGGCGTCGGCGGGTTTGTCGAGCGCGACCTGTTTGAGCAGCCCGTCGAACTGAGCGATCGCCGCTTCGATGTCGCCCGCTTCGCGCAATGCCTCGCCGCGGTAATAGGCACACTCGGCGGCGAGCCGGTGCGTTCCGAAGTCCTTCAGCACGCGCGCGTACGTCGCGGCCGCTTCGGCACTCTGCTTCTGTTTCAACTGCGCCCATGCGAGACCACGAATCGAATACGGCTGGTTGTCGGAACCGTCGTTGAGCGGGATCAGCGCCGTGTAAAGTCGCGCCGCCGTCGGCCAGTCTTCGCGCGTGTCGGCCAACTCGGCGAGTTGCTGCGTCGTGACGAGTCGCAACGGATGCTCGGCGAACTCGGTGTCGAGCCGCTTCAGCGCGAGATCGGCCTGCGCCAGATCACCTTGCTTGGTCGCGACGACCGCCTGAATCGAGACGGCTCGCGCCGCTTGCCGCCCCTTGGGGAACAGGCTCAAGTACGACACAGCGGCTTGCGCGGCCTCGCTCAATTTCTTCTCGATCTGAAAACTGTCGGCTTGCAGGACGAGGGCGTCGCCGAACTCGGACTTCGCTCCGTCGGCCAGCACTTGTGCGACCAAGGGGGCGATCACGTCGAGAGCCACCGCGTGCTGGCCTTGAAGCTGCCGCGCGAAGGCCAAGTAGTACCGTGCCTGCGATTGTGTCTTCGGAACGGTGCTTTCTTTCATCGCGAGGTCGAAGCGTTTCGCCGCCGCTTCATAGTGCGCGGCCACGGCGTCGGCCGGACGTTGCTCACGCAGGGCGACTGCCGCGCGAGCCAACTCGAATCGCCCGGACAACAACTCGGCGTGTAGCTTCAGGCTGCTCATCGGATAGTCCTTGGCGAAGCGACCGAGCAGTTGTTCCGCGCCGTTCAAGTCGCCCGCTTCGATCGCCAACTCGGCCAGCGCGTGCAAACTGTCGTCCGCGAAGTCGCCCTTCGACCAGCGTGCGAGGACCGCCTCGAATAGCGGTTTCGCTGCGTCCGTCCGTCCGAGCTGTCGTTCGCACAAGGCGTGTTGAAACAGGATCGACTCAACCAACGGAGCGTCTCCCGCCGCAGTCGCTGCCAGCTTGAAGATCTCGACCGCCTGAGCCGGTTGGCCGAGCGACTTGAGACTCAAACCCTGCCAGTACCGCGCGGTGACGAGCTGCGTCTTGTCCTTCGCCGCCGCTTCAAACTGCGGGACGGCATCGTCAAACCGACCCGACTGATAGTGCGCGTAGCCCGCGTTGAGATGCGCCGACAACACGAAGCGACTCTTCGGGAAGTTCTTCGTCAGGTCGATGTACGCTGCCGCGGCTTCGGGGAATTGCTTGCGGTCGAAGGCGATCGCCGCGATGTGAAATTGCGCGTCGGCGGCACGCGGGCCGTCCTGTTTCGCCGCCAACTCTTTGAAGGAGACGAGTGCTTCGTCCTCGCGCTTGAGCAACTCCAGCGAACGGGCACGACCGAACTTGGCATCCTCGACGAGCGGTCCCGTCGGGAAGCGGTCGATCGACTGCTGGAACAGGTTGAGAGCCGTCGTCGGATCGTTGAGTCTCAACTGCACGTCGGCCAAATACGGCAGCGCGTGGTCATGAAACGGGTCTTTCGGGAAGTCCTTCAGATACGAATCGAGGTCCGTGCGGGCGACGGCCAGGTCGTTCAACAGATAGCTGCACTCGGCAATTCGGTAGCGAGCTTGGGCGACATTCGCGTTCTGAGGGTTCTCCTTGGCGAAGGCTCGCAGTTCGTCGCGCGCCGCTGTGAAGTCGTCCAAATTGACGAGTGTCAGCCCGAGGTACAGCTTCGCCAACGGAGCCTTCTCGTGTTTGTCATACGCTTTAAGAAAGGCACGAAACTGAACGGCCGCCGGTTTCCAGCGGTCTTGTTTGTAGAGACCGACCGCCGTGTTGTACTCGTCCAATGCCGCATCGGCCCGAACAACGGGCGGCAGCGCGAGCAGCAGCGTCAGTCCGAGAAACAGCCCTCGCGCCGCACTGGCCCCTCGACACGAACGACCAACAGAAACAACAGACATCACGCACCTCACCCCTGAAAAACGGCCCTTGGCGGGGGTGATCGTATCCGTGTCGAATCCGCGCGGCAAACCGCGCGACAAAGGCCTCGCTGGAATTGGAGCGCCCGTCCCCAGAACGCCAATGACAACCGAACTTCGCGGATTCGGAGCGTCTTGGTATTCTCGGCGCGGAGGTCCAACATGGCATCACTCTCGGTACGGGTCTCGGAAAGTTTGTTGCAGTCGCTCAAGCGTCGAGCAACGGAACAATGTCGTTCACTGGATAAGGAAGTCGCGGACCTGATTGCTACGGGCCTGCAGCGATCCGGCTTGGACGCGGATGAATTGAACGCAACTCTTCAGCCGTTGGAGTTGATGACGGACGACGATCTGTGGAATGCAGCGAGATCGCGATTGCCGCGGCGTCTGTCTCGCGAATTGGAAAGGCTGCACCAGCAACGACAAGCCGATGGAAGTACGACCGCTGACCGAGAGCGGGCGCGGTTGCTGACAGACCAGTACGAGCGATGCTTGGTCATTCGTGCTCGGGCGGTGGAGCTGCTGCACGCGCGCGGTCACGACATTTCGCGACTCCTGCTCACATGAGTCGAACTCGCATTCCCCGATCGCTGCGAGTTCTCGTCACGGCAGACGAGCAGCATCACTGTGCGTACTGCCAATCGGCCGTCGCGATTGTGGGCATGCCGTTCGAGATGGATCACGTCATTCCCGAGTCGCTCGGTGGCCTGACGGTGCGCGAGAATCTGTGTCTCTGTTGCGGCCCGTGCAACGAGAGAAAAGCCTGTCGCACGACGGCGATTGATCCGCTCACGGGCCAACTGGCCACTCTGTTTCATCCGCGTCGCGAAGCGTGGTCGCAACACTTTCGCTGGATCGACGACGGGTGGCGCATTGAGGGACTGACGCCCACGGGTCGGGCAACCGTGCTTGTGATACAGCTCAATCGGCCCAGTCTGGTGACGGCACGGCAAAGCTGGGTCAATGTGGGATGGCATCCGCCCCAAGACAAGCCGCCCAAGAAAAAACGGCCTCGGTGAATCGCCACTTGAACCCTTGTCTGGTCTTAGAACCTGTCCAAAATCAACTCCGTGTTTTGTGGAGTCGCAAAAACACTAGCCCGACGCGCGAGCGAGGGCTGGACGTTCGATGAGTACGAAGCCCTCGC
>JAYSQC010000054.1:0-1373 GCA_043721755.1 Schlesneria sp. | reverse complement strand
GTTGCTCTCGGACTTCGACCGCCGTTGCATCGTATCGGGCCAGCGCGCTATCGACTCGGTAGGCTGATTCGATCGCTCGACTGCGCTCGGGGCTGCAATTGTGGAAAAAGAGCGGTTCCACGGCTTGGAACGACGGGACTTCGCTACCGACGGCGGCAGCGATCAAGGCGAGTTGCCCGCGCGCCGAACTTCGTAGCCCTTCCGATTCCGAACGCACCTTCTGCACCGCGTTGAGAAAATCGAGCAGGTCCGTGGACGTCGTAAACCCGGCTCGCCGCAAGACTTCCGCCTGCTTGCGTTCGTCGCGGGACAGTTCGAGATACGTTTGGGCGACGTGCGCTCGATTGAGAAAAGACCAATATTGCACGTAGGCGTTGCGCAGCTGCGCAACGTGTTGGCGACCGATTTCGTCGAACGCGATGACCGCGAGTTGTTCGCGTTCGCGAGCGGAGAGCACGGCGAGCTGCTGGGCGATCTTCGTGCCCACGAGCGGTAGCGATAAGCCGAAAATTTGCTCGTAGCGCACGACGAAGTTATCCTGCTTACCGGTGACGATAAGTTGCGCCGGTCCGACGGCGTTGGTAAACGAGTACCGAAGGCCGGTCTCGTCGCGCTTCGCGCGAACGTCCTCGATCGTTTCGTCGATCGCGCTCCGATCGGCGAGAACGCCCGGAGCGAGCGGAATCCTCGCTTCCAACGTCGCGAGCGTAACGGTAGCCGGCGACTCTTGCGCCGAAGCGACATTCTCATCTAACGCGACGAACGACGCCAGCGTTAATGCGGCGACACATCCGATTGCGGTCGCGCGGAATCTATCGGTCGACTTCAAAGGGCCGCCAGTTAAGCGGATTCGTCGCATGACCATCATCAATTATCTTTAGTCCTTATTCGATGATCCCCTGGCCGCCGATCCGGCGTCGAATCGCAAGGCCTAACCCGTTTGCCACTTGACTCGTCATTGCGCGCTAGTGTAACAAAGGAGCAGCGCCGATACCTGGCGCTCTCGTTCGAAGCGGGCTTCTTTTGCATCGAAGCAGCACGCTTCTTTCACGAGACTTTCGACCTCGTCGTTGCTCTCGGTACGAGAGGAATGTATGCGTGTATCTCTCGCAGTTTTAACCGGTTGCGCGATCGTTGCGGGATTCGTCGGTTGCGGAACGGGCGGTGGCGGTGCTCCGCCGCAGCCCAAACCACCGGCCAGCCCAACGGCGACGGTACCGCCCGGCCCGACGCCGGGCCCCGTTGCAACGGCAGCCTTCAACGACTGGACGACCTATGGATTCGATAACGCACGCACGGGCTTCAATCCGAATTCGCGGGCGATAACGCCGACTTCGCTCGCGTCGCTGCACCTCGCATGGCACGTCGCGGTA
>JAYSQC010000053.1:0-2912 GCA_043721755.1 Schlesneria sp. | reverse complement strand
AAGCGTGAGCGAGGACGAGAGTCGAGCGACATCCGTCCTCGCTCACGCTTCGGGTTGGTGTTGTTCAAAACACGGCGTAATTCTTGGACAAGTTCTAAGTAGACCCGCAATGGAATCTAAATCTCACACGGCCGAGATTGACGCCGCGTCGTTTAACCGCGTGGGCAACGCCCCGCGCGTCCGGCGACGGGGAATCGTGTTTCGCCGCACGACGCGCGGGGCGTTGCCCACGCGGTTAAACGAGTCAGTTCTGACCGCGCGGAATATAAATCTCACGCGATGTTCGATGAGACATTCATGGTGAGCCGCCCGGCTCACCCGCACAACATTTCTCTATGCGGGCCTGTTCGGGAACTGCGCCTTCGGCCACTCCTTGAACGTGCTTCGATTGACTTGAGCCAGTTTGGGAATTCTTCTGTCGAACGGCTCAATTTCCACCCTCAAAGTCGGATTGCGGGGACTGCTTCAAGGCTAACAACGGTATGGGTTCTAGGCTTTGCGACGAGCTTCACTGGGGAGGCGATCGAACCGATTGTGAATAATGCGGCGTGTTCGGTTTGAGATGAATCCGCCGTTCGGCTTGTTCCGATATTGACGAAACTGGCGGGTGTCACGCCCCGCGACTCGGCGAACTTCGTCGGGTCTTTTGCTCGCGAACGGACAGCGGGCAAGAACAGGATTGAATCGATGCTTCTCTCCGCCTAGGCCGCCGGTTGGAAGCGTTGAAATTCAAGGAAATGCGGGATGTGCGACCGCTGAACAACAGGATGAACAGGAGCGGGCAAGGATGCTGACTCTACAGGGATTCTTTCCGCAAGGATGTCGGATGATCGGCGAACGCCTTCAACGCTGGCGACTGCCAGTGGCGCTGCTGTCCGGATTGGCTTGCGTTGCTCCCTCCGCCGCCCTGGCTCAACAAGGTCCGGTCTACACCCAAGACTCGCCCGTGTTCGTGCAGGGACCGCAGGCTCAGTACGGACCTTCCGTATCAAGTGGCCAAGCGTTTCAGATTCCTGTGGGATCGCAGTCGCGTCGCCAGCCGACCGGCTTCATCCAACAGGTGCAGAACACGCCGCAATCAGCGCGGGCCATGCACCGGTTGATCGAGTCGATGCCGCAAGCCCAGGATGAAATCGAAGTCATCCAGCAGCGACACCAACTCGTGCTGATGCGGTCCAACATCTCGCGCATTTCGATCGGCGATGCCTCGATTGTCGATGTCGTGCAGTACAGCCCGCGCGAGATCGCGATCGTCGGCGGCATACGCGGATCGACGAGTCTGACGTTTTGGTTTGAAGGCGAAGCCGACCCGCTGATCTATACGGTTCGGACAATCCGCGATCCGAACTTGGACAACCAACGCAAACTCGACTACGGCAAGTTGGAACGCAAGCTCGCGCTGATGTATCCGAACAGCAAGGTCTATCTGATCCCGATGGGCATCAAGATCATCGTGCGCGGGCAAGTGCGTGACTCCGAAGAGGCGGCTCACATTCTGAACGTGGTGCGTGGTGAAGTGATGAACCAAGACGGTGGGGCCTTCGGACCTCAGCCCTATCTGAACGGCGCTGGCGGCGTCAACTCGGGAGGTGGTGGAGCTGGTGGCCCCGGTGGTTACGGCAGTCCGTTCGGCTTCAATGTGTGGGACATGGCGGCGGGACTCATCATCAATGAATTGAAGGTTCCCGGTGAGTTCCAGATCGCGTTGAGTGTCCGCATCGCCGAGTTGAACCGGTCGATGGCCGATCGGGCCGGGGTCGATATCAATATCCTGTTCAATGACGCACGGCACGCCATCACATCTTCACTCGGTGCGGGCGCGGGAACCATCGGTGGCGTCTTCGAGAACGGAGACATTGGCCTGTTCCTCGACTACCTCAGCCAAAACGGGACAACGAAAATCCTGAGTGCGCCCACGATGACGGCGCTGAGTGGTCGTCAAGCTCAATTCTTGGCGGGTGGTGAATACGCGGTTCAGAGCGTCGTTGGTGTCGGTGCGGGTGCGAGTACCAGTACGAACTTCAGAGGGTTTGGTACGTCACTCCGGGCGACGCCCACGATCACGGATCGCGATCTGATCCGGCTGGAAATCACCGCCGAATATAGTGATCTCAATTCGAGCGCCAATTCGGGTGGAAACCTGGGCACGAGCAATCGCCGGATTCAAACGACCGTCGAATTGCGGGAAGGACAGACGCTGGCTCTTGCCGGTCTGCTGTCGCACCGCATGAAGACGGAAGTCAGTCGCATCCCGGTCCTCGGTGACATCCCCAAAATCGGCCCGCTACTGTTCAGTTCCAAGCGGACATCGGAAGAAGAGAACGAACTCTTGATTCTGGTGACGCCCGAACTCGTCCGTGCGATGGATGCGCACGAGGTGGCTCAGGTACCCGGCTTTGAAGTGACTCGCCCGACTCACGAAGAGTTCTGGAAGTACAACATGACCGAAGGCCAGCCCGACACGGGGCACTATTCCTTGCCCCCGTTCGGCAGTGGCAGCGTCGGCACGAGCGTCGATTACCAACACTTCAATCCCGGCCCAGCCGGTTCGATGAACCAGCCGATGCCGACGGGCGGCAACGGAGTTCGCGGCGGGGGCATGGTCTCACCCGCTTCGACACCCACACCGCAACCGTCGAACCGACTGCCCCCGGTGCCACAAGCCTCGAACGGAACGAGGCAAAGTGGATCGCAGTACTCGAACCAAGTGATGTCCCCGAACAACAACGGGGGGATTCGTCAGGCGGGTTGGAATCAATCGGGGAATCAGCAGCGGCAGCAGCCGCCACAACAGGAACAACGCCGGTACTAAGGAACCTGTCCAAAATCAACTCCGTGTTTTGTCGAGTCGTAAAAAAACTAGCCCGACGCGCGAGCGAGGGCTGGACGTTCGATGAGTACGAAGCCCTCGC
>JAYSQC010000052.1:0-5183 GCA_043721755.1 Schlesneria sp. | reverse complement strand
CGCCAAAATCCAGTCCCGAAAGAAAAAACCCAGCCACGACCAACTCCTCCCAAACCCAGAACGACTCGACTGGGCCGCTTAAGTTGGTGCCTATGGGGTTGAGCGTCTGCGACACCCCCGGTGTGGGGGGTCTGGAATTGGGCTTTGCATCCTGAAGGGATGCTGGCAGGTTCCCAACGCCAGCCAGATTGCACCGTGCTGGCATCCCTTCAGGATGCAAAGCATTTTGACCGAACGCTTCCGGGGGTGTCGCGGACGCTCAACCCCCGGCTAATGGCTGTGATCCCTTCGGGATGAAAACCGACAACGGCACACATCCGTCCTGAATCATCAATCCCCCCAAAACCTCGGATGAACCGGAAAATGTCGAGAAACCATGGTGGGCCGGCGCGGCGAAGCGCCGCTGGTCCCACCCTACAGGTTGCACAGACCCAACAAGGCGCTGGCCCTGCCACCACTAGTGGTTCGCCAATTTTAAGTTGTTCGGTTGCGTTGTTTAACCGCGTGGGCAACGCCCCGCGTGTCGAGCGACGTTCGAGTCTGTTCCCCATCCACTCGCGGGGCGTTGCCCACGCGGTTAAACGAGGTCAACCCCTCAAGATCAAGTTGGCGGACCACTAGCTCCCCGTGTGCAATCGGCGGCGACGACCGGTAGAGTTCGCGCTCGACCACGGCACGATCCCAATGCCCGCACGTCGATCTTGCAAACACGGCCCTCAGACACAGTCTTTAAACACGAGAATCATGCCGCTCATCGCTTCGTCCGACTCGCCTCTCGTACTGCGGCTCAATCGTGATCTGGCGCGCACGATCAAACGCGGGCATCCGTGGGTTTATGCCGATGCCCTGCGTGATCTGCCTCGTGCCAGTAGCGGGACTCCCGCCGTGTTGCTCGACAACAAGAAGGGGCAGCCGGTGGCGATCGGGTTTTACGATCCGGCGTCTCCGCTCGCGTTCCGAGTTTGCGATGCGACCGGCTTGGCCAAGCTGGACGATCGTTGGGCCGTGCGTCGGTTGCGCGATGCGCTCACGCTGCGAGCCGGCTTGTTCGACGACCAGGCTGCTGGCACACAAACTACGGGCTATCGATTGCTCAACGGTGAAGGGGACGGCACGCCGGGATTGGTGGTCGATGTTTATGGAAGTGCCGCCGTGATGAAGCTCGACGGTGCGGGGCCGTGCGGATTTTGGAACGCCCCCGAGATCGCCGGTTGGCTGGCCGAGTCCTCATCACTGAACTGTGTCTATGAGCGGCGGAAGGAACGCGGAATCGAGGGCCGAGTCTTAGTCGGTTCGATCCCGCAGCATCCGATCCCGTTTGTCGAGCATGGATTGAAGTTCACGGCCGATCTCGTGAAGGGACAAAAGACCGGCTTCTTTCTCGATCAGCGCGAGAACCGCCACACGATCCGCCATCTGGCGCGAGGCCGTTCGGTACTCAACCTGTTTGCGTACACGGGTGGCTTCTCCGTGGCCGCCGGTTGTGGTGGTGCGACGCAAGTGACGACCGTCGATCTCGCCAAGCCCGCCATCGATGCGGCCGTCGATCATTGGCGACTCAACGGTTTGCCCGAGTCCGCGCACGAGCCACTCGCGGCCGATGCGTTCGTGTTCTTGGAGGAAGCCGCGCGCGAACGGAGACGCTGGGACATCGTCGTCGTCGATCCGCCGTCGTTCGCTCCGAATCAGGAGTCGATTCCGAAGGCCACGACCGCCTACCAAACGCTGCTCGCCGCCGGAGCGCGCGTCACGTCGAAGGGTGGTCTGTTGGCCGCCGCGTCCTGTTCGAGTCACATCAATCTCGAAGCGTACTTGGCGATCTGTGAAGAAGGCGTGTCGGAAGCGCGCCGCCGCGCGACGGTCCTCGGCATTCACAGCCAACCGGCCGATCATCCCACGCCGCTCGTGCTGCCCGAGTTCCGCTATTTGAAGTTCGTGCTGATGCGTGTCGATTGAACTCGTCGCGAGTCGGGCATTCACAGGTCGTTTTGGTGCCTGTTGAAAACCGTAGCTTGGACGCCCTCGTCCGAGCGATTTCTAGTTGAAAACGGACGGACGAGGGCGTCCATCCTACGATTTTCAACGGGCTGCTGGACAACAGCGGCGGTTCTGCGGCAGCGACCCCTGTTGTCGCTGCGACCGGCATGATCCGGATGACGCGAAAGGGCAACGTCTTTTGCCCCGTGTGGCCAAAAGTCAACGTCGAGTCACGCAAGGCGTCTTCGGACCCGCTCGATACATCTCTTGCGATGTTTCCTGCGCCGCTTCCCATGCCGTATCGACTTTTCTCCCTCGCACCAGACATCACGGGAAGTCTGGCAAAAGGTCCGCCACCAAATGAATGAACTAGACGAGATCATCAACGAATTTCTCGTCGAAAGTTACGAGAACCTCGACCAATTGGATCGTGACCTGATATCGCTGGAGGACGCTCCAGGTGACCGCCATCGGCTATCGAGTGTCTTTCGGACGATTCACACGATCAAAGGGATGTGTGGGTTTTTGGGGTTCCCGATTCTGGAACATGTCACGCATGTCGGCGAGAGCCTGTTGGTGCGATTGCGTGATGGGGAACTGTGCCTCGACGCCTCGATCACCAATGGTCTGCTCGCGATGGTCGATGCGGTTCGCACGATGTTGACGAATATCGCCAGCACCAAGAGCGAAGGAGCGGATCAGTACGAGTCACTGGTGGAAGTGCTCGATCAATTGCGTCTCGGTCAGGTGGCTCAGCCCGTGGCAGCGTCGCTTGGATCGGTCGCGTCAACACAGGTCGGTTCGGGACTGTCCGAGTCGGGAGTTGGCGACGGCTCGGACTCGTTCGGGGTGGAAGAGCGTGTCGCGGCGACGGTCGATGATCTCGAAGCGCTCGTGGCCGATCTGACCGAGTCTCCTGGAACCGTTTCCAAACCGAAGCGGGTGAGAAAGTCCGCCGTGCCCAAGCCGAAAGCGGCAACCAAACCGAAGAGTCGAGCGAAGAACCCCTCATCCCCGGCCCCACTCCCCGCCAAGTCGGGGCGAGTGGAGAAAATCGCGAAGCCGAAAGCGAAACCCCAAGCAAAGGCGGCCGCGAAGACTCCGAAACGGGCTGCGCCGAAGACGCTGGTACCGCTCATTCCAGTGGCCGCCGAGGCACAAGCCATCGTGCCCGTTGAGGAAGCCCCTCCAGCGGTGATCGCTGCGCCGATGGCTTCCATCATGGCGGAACCTGTTCCCGTCATCGCGAGTGCGGCCGTTAATCCGACTTCCGCCGCGACGGTGGCACACAACCGAGCGGATGGTGAATTCGAGCCGGCAGCAGAATCGGGTGACAAAGTCTTGGCCGAGACGACCGTGCGACTCGATGTCGCATTGCTGGACCGGCTGATGAACCTCGTCGGGGAACTGGTGCTGGCGCGGAACCAGATCGTGCAGTTCAGTCACACACATCAGGATGCCTCGTTCATCGCGGCCGCGCAGCGGTTGAACCTCATCACCACCGAGTTGCAGGAAGGGGTGCTGAAGACCCGCATGCAGCCGATCCGAAATGCGTGGAACAAGTTGCCGCGCATCATTCGCGATCTGTCGATGAGCTGCGGCAAGAAGGTGAACGTCGAGATGGAAGGGGCTGACACCGAACTCGACAAGACCATTTTGGAAGCGATCAAAGACCCGCTGACGCACATCGTGCGGAACTCGGTCGATCACGGGATCGAACCACCAGAAGTGCGCGTGGCGAACGGCAAGCCGGCGGAAGGGACGCTCTACTTGAGGTCGTTCCACGAGGGCGGCCAAGTCATCATCGAAATCGCCGACGACGGCGGCGGCATCCACTTGGACCGCGTGCGTGCGAAGGCGATCGAAAAGAATCTGATCACCGCCGAGCAGGCCGCCGCGATGACCGATCGCGAGACGATGAATCTGATCCTGCTACCGGGCTTCTCGACGGCGGCCAAGGTGACGAACGTGTCGGGACGCGGCGTTGGAATGGACGTGGTGAAGACGAACGTCGAGCGGATCGGCGGCACGTTGGACATCAACAGCATCCAAGGTCGCGGGACCACGCTGCGGATCACGATTCCGCTGACCTTGGCCATCGCTCCGGCACTCACGGTGTTGTCGGGGGGCCAGCGTTACTGCATCCCGCAGGTCAACTTGCTGGAGCTGGTTCGCTTGGGCGGCGACCGCGTGCAAAAAGAGATCGAACAGATTCACAGCGTGCCGGTCTTCCGGTTGCGGGGCGAACTGCTGCCGCTGCTGTATCTGGACGAGCAACTCCAGTTGCGACCGAAGCGGACCCACGCCGAACGGCTGTCGGAAGAGGTCGCGCACATCGTGGTCTTGCAGGCGGAAGATCGTCCGTTCGGGTTGATCGTTGATTCAATCACCGACACACAAGAAATCGTGGTCAAGCCGCTCGGACAACACCTCAAGTCCATCCGAGCCTATGCCGGTTCGACGATCATGGGGGACGGCACGATCTCGCTGATCCTCGACGTGGTCGGGTTGGCTCAGACGGGACAAGTCCTGAACGAACTGCGGGACTACTCCAAAGCGTCCGACTCTGGTCAGGCTGCGGTTCAGAACGACAGCCAGTCGTGGCTGGTGGTCGATCCGGGGGATGGGTCTCAATCGGCAATCGAACTCGGGACGGTCGCACGACTCGAAGAGTTCGCGCTGTCGATGGTCGAGCGGAGCGGTCAGAGCGAAGTGGTCCAGTATCGCGGACAGATCATGCCGCTGTTGCGACTGGTGGGCGGAGCCGCCTACGGCAACGAATGGAGCGAGGCCAGCACGAACTACACCGCGAAAGAGTCGCTCTCGGTGGTGGTCTACCACTACGAAGAGAAACCGGTCGGGATCGTGGTCGGTCAGATCGTGGACATCGTCGAACAGGCCCTGCAAACCGACGGTAATGCCTGGTCGCAGAGTCAGATCATCAACGGCCGCGTGACGAACATCATTGATCTGGGGGCGTTGGTCTGCACGGCGGTGTAGCGGCCCTCGGAAAGTAGCAGGCACACTCCGTGTGCCGTCCGCTCGTCACGGGTTACGGCACATGGAATGTGCCTACTACTTTTCAAGGCACGGTCAGCCGACGCTTAGAACCTGTCCAAAATCAACTCCGTGTTTTGTCGAGTCGTAAAAAAACTAGCCCGACGCGCGAGCGAGGGCTGGACGTTCGATGAGTACGAAGCCCTCGC
>JAYSQC010000051.1:0-4349 GCA_043721755.1 Schlesneria sp. | reverse complement strand
CATGGCGCTAGCCGCCGGTGTAGGCGAAAACGACCGGCGGCTAGCGCCATGCCGCTCACTGGACACCATTTTCAACAGGAGTGGCGGAGAGCCAACTTTTTCAAGCGGTGGTCTCAGCCAGACGGAGGCCGGGCGAATGCCTGCGAAGCGCGGGACGTTCAGCGGGAAAGGCCTTCGCCCGAGGGGCGACGCGGCGAGAGTGGTCGCGAATCCGTCCAAGGTTGACCGCGACGATCACGCGATTGGGATCAACAGCGCGACACGCGCAGCAGCGTGCGCAGCGGGACCGCATCGAGATAGGTGCCGAGGAACTGCGAAGGCGTCGTCGGTGAAATGACGGGCGCGGGACGAGTCACGCGCGGCACAGGCGAAGTCCAGCACGGAGGAGCCTGCCACTCGATGAACAGCGAAGCCATCGAATGGGCTTCGGTTTGGCAACTCACAAACGGATCATAGAACGGAGCACGATCGGGTTGGCCGTCTTGATCGTACGGTTCCTCCACATGCGGGCTGGCCAACAGCACGAAGTGAACATGCCAGCCGAAATCGACATGCGAGTTCACCGGTACTTCGGAGTGCTGTTCGCTCAAGTGCTCGATCTCAGCCGCAAAACTCACCGCTTCGCCGACATCCGACCCGTGCGAGTGGAACAGCGGCACCGGGGCCTGCCAGAGCGAAACGATCAAGCATAACCGGCACAAGACGGCCAGCCCGCGTGCGATCGAACTCTTCAATGAACGTTGCCGAGACATCGAACTGCTTTCATTCCCAAGTGTGGGCAAAGCCTAGTCCATCCGTGGGCGTTGTCAATCGCAAGGGAAAAACAAGTGCCCTCGGCCGCGGTCCAGGGTAATCGCCTTGTCGGGTCTGCGAAACTTGTAGGGTGGGACCAGTGGCGCTTCGCCGCGCCGGCCCACCATGAATTCTCGGCGTTTTCTGTTGGTGGGCCGGCGCTCGAACTGAGCTTGTCCCACCCTACGTTGAAAAAGGCGCTGGCCCTGGCTGCGGTCCTGTTCTGTCTGACAACAACGCGGGCCTCCTCAAGAACGGGCAGACTGAAATCGTGGAGTGCATTGCATTCCAAGCCCGCCGTTTCGGATAGTCTGCCACCGCGCAGTTCGCGCGTTCGTTTCGTCAGTCTTTTCTCGTGAGGCCCCGCCATGTCTGACCGTCCTGCTGACTCTGTTTCCCGTACTCCGACTCCCCCTAGCAAGAAGCCCCGCAATCCCGTGGAGCGGGTCATCGTGTGGGGCGGGATTGCCGTCATGCTCGGCATCGTGGCCTTTGAGGCCGTCCACAAGTACGGCTACGACTCGACCGTCAGCCGCATGAGAAAGATGATGAGCGAAGACACCGAAAAGTACATGAAGCTCTCCGAAGTTCGCGCGTTGATTGCCGGTTCGCCCACGGAAGTGAAGTCGCCCCACGAGCGGAAGGCCTACAACAAGCTCGACTTCAAGTGGCCCAGCATGTTCAAAGACTATCGAGTTCAATTGATCGTCGAGCGTGAAGGGGACGACCCGTTGGTGGCTGGCTTCAGCACGCCCGGAGGTGTCGATCCGGAAAAAGAGGTCGCAAACAGAGGGGCACCACCGAGCAGTGATGAAGCGCACGGAACACCAACGATGCCCCTTGCGATGCCCTCGACCAGCGGAATGGGGGGTGGCGGACTAGGGAGACCTGGCGCGGCGGGACGTCCTGGTGGAGGAATGGGCGGCGCTGCGGCTGGCGGACCTGGAGGTGCGCCGCGCGGTCGGGGTTTGATCGCAATGGCTCAGCGTGAGGAAGTCGTCGCGGAACTGAAGCTGACCGAGGAACAGACGGCCAAGCTGGGCGAGTTGCAGGCCGCAGCTCGTCGTGGGTTCCAAGC
This sequence comes from Schlesneria sp., assembly GCA_043721755.1. Taxonomy (GTDB): domain Bacteria; phylum Planctomycetota; class Planctomycetia; order Planctomycetales; family Planctomycetaceae; genus Schlesneria. Next base: position 2,479 of record JAYSQC010000051.1, on the reverse strand, counting down.
ACTGCAAGCGGTTCCCGAAGCCGAGCGGCCCGCAGCCATGAAGACGCTGCGTGAAGAACAGGAGCAGGCGGTCAGTGAAGTCCTCGACGCACCTCAGTTCGCACGCTTGCTGCAATTGACGTGGCGCGAAACGGGATTGGCCTCGGTCGAACGAGACGATGTCGCCAAGGGACTGGGACTGAGTGACGAACAACGGGAAAAACTCCGTCCCATTTTGGCCGATCGCCAAAGCGGCCAGCGTGCGTTGCGTGAAGCTCCTTCCGAAGAGGCCGCTCAGAAACGCCAGGAATGGGACGATCAGCTCCGCGCCGTTCTCACTGAGGACCAAGCCCAGCAGTGGGAAGAACTGCTCGGCGCGCCCGCTCCCGAGCCAGCGAAGGCCGCTCCGGCAGCAAATTGAATTAGGGCACGTTTCAAAACCTGTTTCGGTTGAAGAAAACTAGCCCGACGCGCAAGCGAGGGCTGGACTTTCGATGATGGCAAAGCCCTCGCTTGCGCGTCGGGCTAGTTTTGAAATGCTCTCCAGAGCCGATCCAAGCCCTCTCCCCCCGCCAAGCCGGGGCGAGGGGAGCAAGGTGTCGGTCGCGCGGATAGGATGCGACCGACTGGCGATGGCCTTCGTGTGGGAGGGCCGTGCCGCGCGGGTGTCTCAACGGATCGGCTTCGTGAACAGAGCATCGTTACTCGTCGTGCAGGGCGTCGAACAAGGCGCGCGGTTTCAATTGGGTGAGCGCCCCGTCTCGATGGGGCGTGGTGTCCAGAACGAGGTCCGCATTCTCGACACCGAAGTCTCGCGGTTGCACGCGACGATTCAGCAAGTCAAAGACACGTTCGTGCTGACCGACCGCAACAGCTCGAACGGCACGCTGGTGAACGGCGTCGCGGTGCGGTCGCATGTGTTGGCGGATGGCGACCAGATTCAGTTGGGTCACACGCTGCTATTGTTCTCCGATGCCGAACGAGACAGCGTTTCGCAGACGGCGGCCGAACGAATCCAGTTCCTGCATCAGCACGATCCGGCCGATCACTCCAGCATCGTCAGCCAGATGGACGGCCGCACGGTGCCGCTTCCCGTGGCGGCGGACTCCTCCGATGAGAGCGGTTCGCCGTCGAACCTCACGGTGCTGTACCGCATCGCCGAAGAGGTCGTGCGGCCGTCGGTGTCGATCGACCAGACGCTGCAGCGCATCCTCGATCTGACCATCGCAGCGGTCGGTGCGGATCGTGGCTGCGTGCTGCTGACCGACCCGCAATCGGGCGCGATTCGGCCGCAAGTGGCCGGACAGCGCGGAGCCTCCGAACCCGGTTCCAAAATGCCGGTCTCGCGCACGATCGTGGACTACGTGCTCAAGAACAATCAGGGCGTGCGGACGGCGGACGCTCAACACGACAGTCGCTTCGATCCGGCACGCAGCATCGTGCAGGCGGGGATTCGCGAGGCCATGTGCGTCCCGATGCAGGGGCGTCACGAGCTGATGGGCGTGATGTATCTCGACATCACCACGCCCGCCGATCGACTGCTGTTAGAGGGCAAAGCGGCCGGATTTCGTGAGGACCAACTGCGACTGCTCGTGGCCATCGGGCGGCAGGCGGCGCTGGCGGTCGAGAACAACCGCTACCAGCAGGCGTTCGTCAAAGCCGAGCGATTGGCGGCGATGGGACAGACGATCGCCACGCTCAGCCACCACATCAAGAACATTTTGCAGGGCATTCGCGGCGGCAGTTATCTGATCGACATGGGCCTCAACGATCACAACGAAGACCTCGTGCGCAAGGGCTGGCACGTTGTCGATAAGAACCAGCACAAGATTTACCACCTCGTCATGGACATGCTGAGCTTCAGCAAAGATCGCAAACCGGCACTCGCTCCGGCTCAACTCAATGAGACCGTTAGCGACGTGATCGAATTGATGCAGGCCCGCGCTACTGAATGCGCGGTCGATCTTCAATTTCAGCCCGACGCCAATCTGCCAATGTGTACGTTCGACGCCGACGGCATTCACCGTGCGGTGCTGAACATCGTGACCAACGCGATCGACGCTGTCGAAGGTTCCGATCACGCCGTGGTGCAGGCCGAGACCGGCTTGCACGTCGAGTCCGACATGCTGTGGGTCGCGGTCTCCGACAACGGGCCGGGGATTCCAGAAGACCAGCTCGGGCGCATCTTCAACGTGTTTGAATCGACGAAAGGCGCGCGCGGCACCGGCCTGGGATTGGCCGTCAGCCTGAAGATCATCCGCGAACACGGCGGTGACATCGCGGTCGAGAGTCGTCTCGGCGAAGGCTCACGATTCACGCTCGCTTGGCCGCGTCTCGACGACGATCACCAACTCGGCGATTCGACGCGCGGATAATACGGCGACCGGAAAGTGAGAGGTTTCTGAGCGGGGCGGCGTAAGCCCCCTGATTCTTGGGCGTAAGCCCGCTTTGAAAGAACCGGGAGGCTTACGCTCAATGGCACTCACTTTGTCAGTAGACC
>JAYSQC010000050.1:0-12096 GCA_043721755.1 Schlesneria sp. | reverse complement strand
GACCGCCACGCCCGACCAGCGCACCTACGGTTTTTTCAACGAGAACATCGTGGCCGAGTACCCCTACGAACAATCGGTGGCCGACGGCGTGAACGTGGGCTACGACGTCTACGAGATCGTCACCCGCATCACCCACCAGGGCGACACGCTGCAGGCCCGCGCCTGGGTCGACCACCGCGACCGGCAGACCCGCAAAAAACGCTGGCGCCAGACCGCTGAAGAACTGCCCTACAGCGGCCAGCAACTCGACCGGTCGGTGGTCAACACCAGCCAGATCCGCCAGGTGGTGCAGGCGATGAAAACCGCGGTGGAAACCGAGATCTATCCCCAGCGCCGCGAAACTCCCAAGACCCTGGTTTTTGCCAAGACCGATAGCCACGCCGACGACATTGTGCAGGCCGTGCGCGAGGTCTACGCCCAGGGCAATGCCTTCTGCCGCAAGGTGACTTATGGCGAAAAAGATGCCGAAGGCGTGCTGGCCAGCTTTCGCAATGACTTCCACCCCCGCATCGCAGTGACGGTGGACATGATCGCCACCGGCACCGACGTGAAGCCCATCGAGTGCGTCTTCTTTTTGCGGAACGTGAAGTCCGCCGGCTACTTCGAGCAGATGAAGGGACGCGGCGTGCGCGTCATCTCGCCGGACAAACTCAAAGTGGTCACGCCCAGCGCGAGCGGCAAAGAGCGGTTCATCCTGGTGGACGCCGTCGGCATCTGCGAACAGGACAAGACCGCATCGCGGACTATGAACCGCAAGCCGTCCGCCACGCTGCCGGAACTGCTCGAATACGTCTCGCAAGGCGGCACCGATGCCGACGCGCTGGAGACGCTGGCCGATCGACTCGCCCGACTCCAGAGAGAATTCGAGCCGGCGCAGTTGGCAGAATTGAAAGACCTGGCCGGAGGCAAGACGTTGCCCGACTTGGCCCGCGACCTGTTGCGGGCCGTGGACCCCGACGCCCAACTTGCCGCCGCCCAAGCGTTGCCGGGCGCGACGGGCGAGCCAACCGAGGAGCAAATTCAGCAGGCCGCCGAGCAACTCGCGCAGCAGGCGGTCACGCCGTTTCACAAGGCCGCCTTCCGCCGCCGCATCCTCGAAATCCGCACGCAGAACGAGCAGACGATCGACCGGCACAGCATTGATTCCGTGCTCTACTCCGGCTTCGACGCGAAGGCCGTCGAGAAGGCACAGACCAAGGTGCAAGACTTTCGCCTGTGGATCGCCGAGCACAAAGACGAGTTCACCGCGCTGCAAGTGCTGTACTCCGGCACGCGCCCGTTGCGTCTGTCGCTCAGAGACCTGCGGCAGTTGAAGGACGCGCTGGCGCAACCGCCGCTCGCGGCGACCGGGACACAGCTTTGGCGAGCGTTCCAAGCGGTCGAGACCCATCAAGTGAAAGGGCTGGGCGGCTCGCAGCTTGCCGACCTCGTGGCGCTGGTGCAGCACGCGCTCGCGCCCACGACCTTGCTGGCTCCCTATGCGGACGAAGTGCGGTCTCGATACGAAACGTGGCTTCAGCAACACAATGCCGACACCGCCTTCACTCCCGAACAACGCGAATGGCTGGACCGCATGGCCGAGTACATCGCCACCAGCCTGAGCATCGAGCCAGACGACTTCGAGTCCGGCTGGTTCGGCCAACACGGCAGCCTCGGCCGAGCCCACGCCCTCTTCGGCGAGACTCTGCAACCGCTCATGGCCGAACTCAATGACAGGTTGGCGGTATGAGCGAAGACGCCATTGGTCATGTAGCGCCGTTGCCGCCCGGTTGGTGCTGGGCCAAGCTCGGCCAATGCAGTGAGTTGTTGCAGTACGGCAGTTCGGCGAAGACGAACAAAGACATGCCAGGGGTTCCAGTCTTGCGGATGGGCAACATTCGCCAAGACGGAAGCCTCGATCTTGACGACTTGAAATACTTGCCCGAAAAGCACGACGAGTTCCCTGCACTTCTGCTTGAAAGCGGAGACCTCGTTTTCAATCGAACAAACAGCGCGGAGCTTGTCGGAAAAACTGGCGTGTATCGTGGTGTGCCATCGCCATGCTCCTTCGCGTCATACCTGATTCGTGTTCGTCTTCACGACTCGGTTCTGCCGACGCTGGTTGCCGCGTGTCTGAATAGCGGACACGGACGGCGATGGATCAACTCTGTTGTGAACCAGACCGTCGGCCAAGCCAACGTGAATGGAACAAAGCTCGCGGCGTTTGAGTTCCCGCTTCCACCACACTGCGAGCAACAGCGCATCGTTGACGTACTCGACGAACGGTTCTCCGACCTCGACGCGGGGGTGGCGGCGTTGGAGCGGGTGCGAACGAAGCTGAGGCATTACCGGGCGGCGGTGTTGAAGGCGGCGGTGGAGGGGGCGTTGACCGCCGAATGGCGGAAACAACATCCGGCCACCGAGCCGGCCTCGGCCCTGCTCACCCGCATCCTCGCCGAACGCCGCCGCCGTTGGGAGCAAGACCAACTCCGCAAATTCGCCACCGCCGGCAAAGAGCCGCCCAGCAACTGGAAGGCGAGTTACACGGAACCCGTCGAACCCGATGCCGTCGATTTGCCTCCGATCACCGACGGCTGGACCGTGACAAGTATGGATGCGATGACTTCACGCATTACGAGCGGCTCTAGGGACTGGCAGCAGTATTACGGGACGGGCACAGGCACATTTATCATGGCACAGAATGTTCGGCCGGGGCGGCTCGACTTGAGGACTCGCCAGATTGTGAATCCGCCGCCGAACGATTCGAGTTGCGCTCGCAGCCAAGTCGAACAAGACGATCTGCTGATAACAATCGTGGGAGCGAATACCGGCGATGTGTGCCGTGTCCCGGAACAACTTCCGGAACATTGGGTCTGTCAAAGCGTCACTTTGATGCGGCCGGTTGAGTCTGCTACCGCCAAGTTCCTTGATACCTACTGCAATTCTCCAAGCGGCGCGCAGCTCCACTATTGCCGGTACATTTACGGTGCCGGACGCCCACACCTGAGCTTCGATCAAATCAAGATGACACCGGTCTTGCTCCCGCCGCTCGCCGAACAAGAAGCAATCGTCGAGATCGTCGAAGACCAACTCTCCGTGATCGAGCACATCGAGGCGGACGTGGCGGCCAAGCTGAAGTCCGCGCAGGCTCTGCGGCAGTCGATCCTGCGGCACGCCTTCACCGGCCAGCTTGTCCCGCAAGACCCGCACGACGAACCGGCGTCCGAATTGTTGAAACGCATCGCCGCCGACCGCGACCAACGCACCCGCCAAGCTACCACATCCAAGACAGACTCGCGAAAACGCTCTGCGCGGAGGAAAAAGCCATGACCAAAAAGAAACCCGTCGCTCGCAAAACCGCGTCCACCAAACTCACTCGGCGCGGCACGAAAGGTGACTACGCCGGTTTGCTGAAAGCCATCGAGTCGGCCAACATGCAAATGGTCGGCCGCGCCGCCGTCGTCGTGAACCAAGCGCTGGTGATTCGCAATTGGCTGATCGGCGCGTACCTGGTGGAATACGAACAAGGCGGAGCCGACCGAGCCAAGTATGGAGCCAAGCTGCTGGAGACGTTGGCGAAGGATCTTGAGGCCCGTCAAATCAAAGGCTTGGGCGTGAGTATCCTGAAGAACTGTCGGCAGTTCTTTCAGATGTATCCGCAGATTCGCCAACCACTGGTTGGCGAATTAGGGGCGCGGCTGGGCTTCGAGGAAATTCGCCAACCGGTGGTTGGCGAATTGATGTCCGGTACGTCATCGCCGCGAATTCCAGCACTAATCGTGACGAAATCGGTTCCCTCTCGACCCGACAAAGATTCCGTAACCAGTGGTTACGGAATTGGCCAACCGGTGGTTGACCAATTGAAGCCGTCCACAGTTCTCAAGCGAATTCCGGGGTCAGTGTCCCCGGAATTGGGAGACGCCGGCAGGTCCGCATCACTGGCGCAGAAATCTGCGGATGTGGCTCCCACACCGCTCACGGCAGAAACAGTCCTGAGATTCTCCTGGACTCAACTCCTTGAATTCATCCGCATCGAAGACCCTTGGAAGCGGGCCTTCTACGAGAACGAGTGCCTCCAGGGGCATTGGTCCAAACGACAACTCCAGCGGCAGATCGAAAGCCTGCTCTACGAACGCACGGGACTTTCTACCAACAAGAAGGCCGTGGTCGAACGGGCACGCAGGCAGGAGCCGCAGGAGAGTATCGCCGACGTTTTGCGTGATCCCTACATCCTGGAATTCACAGGATTGGCGGAGCGGGCAGAATACTCGGAGGACGAATTGGAGACAGCACTGCTCGACCACCTGCAACGATTCCTGCTGGAACTGGGACGCGGCTTTTGTTTCGAGGCGCGACAGTTCCGCATGACGGAAGGCCGCAAGCACCACCGGGTGGACCTGGTCTTCTACCACCGGCTGCTGCGCTGCCATGTGCTGATCGACTTGAAGATTCGCGCCTTCCAGCCAGCCGACGCCGGGCAGATGAATTTCTATGTGAACTGGTTCAAGGCCAACATGATGGCCGAGGGCGACAATCCACCCGTCGGCATCCTGCTGTGCAGCGACAAGGACGGAGTGGAAGTCGAGTTTGCCACAGCGGGCATGGACCAGAAACTCTTCGTCTCCCGCTACGTCACCGCTCTGCCCAGCGTCGAACAACTGAAAGCGTTCCTCGACCGCGACCGCGCGGAGATCGAAGCGCTCACCCCACGCAAAGGCTGACTTCTCATGGACGCATCGCAGATTGGCAAACGGGCGTGGAGCTATGCCGGAGTCCTGCAAGACGCCGGCTTGAGTTGCTTTGAATACGTCGAGCAACTCACGCTGCTGCTGTTCCTCAAGATGGCCGACCAGCTCACCGAGCAGCCGCACAACAAGCCCGCCATCATTCCGGCGTCACTGAGTTGGAAAGCACTGCTGTCGCTCGACGGCGCGGTGCTGGAAGACAAGTACCGCGAGATCCTCGAAAAGCTGGCGCTCGAAGGCGGGATGCTGGGCGTGATCTTCAAGAGTGCTCGGTGCGAGATTCATAACCCGGCGCTGCTCAAGCAACTCATCGTCAACCTCATCGACAAGGTCGATTGGCTCTGCCTGCCAGTGGACGTGAAGGGGACGATTTACGAAGAACTGATGCAGCGATCGGCAGCAGAGTCCGCCCGTGGCGCGGGCCAGCATTTCACACCTCGCCCCGTCATTCAGACGATTTGCGAAGTGATGCAGCCCACTCCTCAAGACCGCATCTGCGACCCGGCGGCTGGCACGGCGGGATTCCTGACCGCTGCCTACAGCTATGTGCTCGGCAAATTCGAGAAGGAGTTGAACCGAGACGAGAAGCGCGCCCTGCGCGAAGACCTGGTCGAGGCGATGGAACTCTCGCCCAAGGTCGGCCGCATGTGCGCGATGAACCTCTACCTGCACGGCATCGGCGGAGACAGGATTGTCGTCCACTCCGGACACGACAGCCTCGCCGCGCCGTGGAGCCAGGAATACTCGATGGTCCTGGCCAATCCGCCGTTCGGGAAGAAGCAGAACCTGTTGTTCGTCAACGAGGCAGGCGACACCGAAAATGACGATCAAGTCATCGTGCGCGAGGACTTCTGGACCTCGACGAGCAACAAGCAACTCAACTTCGTGCAGCACATTTTCTCACTGCTGAAGATCAATGGCCGCGCGGCGGTCGTCGTGCCGGACAACGTGCTGTTTGAAGGCGGGGCGGGCGAAAAAGTCCGCCGCAACCTGCTCGAAAAATGCCGCGTCCACACGTTGGTGCGGTTGCCCACCGGCATTTGGTATTCGCCCGGCGTGAAGGCCAACGTCATTTTTTTCGAGAAGAAGGAAGGCCGCGCCACCGCGTGGACCGACAAGCTGTGGGTCTACGACTTGCGAACGAACAAGCACTTCACGCCCAAGCAATCGCCGCTGCAACGCTCCGACTTTGATGAGTTCGTCGCGTGCTACCAACCGGGCAAGCTCCACAAACGCCAATCGACTTGGAGCGAAGAAAACTCCGAAGGCCGCTGGCGCTGCTACGACTACGAGGAGCTGCTCAAACGCGACAAGCTGAGCCTCGATCTCTTCTGGATCAAAGACCAAAGCCTGACGGACACCGATTCCCTTCCCGCGCCCGACATCCTCGCAGCGGAAATTGCCGACGACCTCGAAACGGCGCTCGACCTGTTCACCAAGATCGCCGCGAAACTTCCAAAATCATCGGGCTGACGCCTAACAACCTGTTGAAAATCATCTGTAGGGTGGGACCAGTTCGCTTCGAGCGCCGGCCCACCAAGAAAAGTCTCGGTGTTTGAGGGTGGGCCAGCGCGGCGAAGCGCCGCTGGTCCCACCCTCCTGAGGAACATTAGGTTGGCGTGGGTGGTGTTGGGGTGAGTTGGAATCCGAGTTTGAGTGCTTTTCTCGTGAGGGATTTGAGGAGGCGATCTTGGTATTGGCGTTCGTACCAGTCTCCTGAGGAACATCGGGTTGTTGGCGACGAACATTTCATCCAGACCACCCATGTTCCTTCTCGACGAGTGGCCCCCACGGGAACGGGACAACGACATGGAAAAAGGCGATGGCCCTGGGTTGGTGTGGCCGTTGCTTGCCCGAGACCGATCTCCAAGGCATCATCTCGCCCCGCCAGTCCGTTCCACCGACGTTCGACATCTCAAGACGAGAGGCCCCTCCATGCAGCGATCCGTGTTCTACAAGCTATTCGCAATGATGTTTCTGGAGTTCTTCATCTGGGGCGCTTGGCTGCCCCTGATCTTCGGCTATCTCCCGGCTCTGAAGTTTGATGCGTTTCAGCAGTCACTCATTCTGAATGCGTTCCCGGCTGCTGCGATCTTGGCGATGTTCTTCAGCAATCAGTTTGCGGACCGGTTCTTCGCGGCCGAGAAGTTTCTGGCGATCAGTCATTTGATCGGCGGGCTGTCGATCATGGGCCTGGCGTGGGTCACGGACTTCTGGACGTTCTTCGCGTTGATGCTCGTGCATTGCATCTTCTATGTGCCGACAATCTCGATCACGAACTCGATTGCCTTCGCGAGCATGAAGGATGCACAGTCCGAGTTCGGGATCGTGCGCATGGGCGGGACGATCGGTTGGATCGCGGCCGCATGGCCACCGGTTTTCATCTTGGTCGATTGGGCCAAAGTGAATGAGAAGGGAGCGACCGGGTTGAGCGGTTGGCTTGACGCCGTATTTGCATCGGGCCTGAGCGGAAAGGCTCTTCAGGACGCGACGGCCAGCACGTACATCGTGGCGGGCGTGGCATCGCTCGCGCTGGCCGCGCTCAGTCTCTCACTTCCACACACACCGCCGAAGCCCGCGTCCGAGGCAGGAGAAAGCTCGGCTTGGCTCAAGTCACTCAAGCTGTTGGCCCATCCGTTTGTCCTCGTGCTGTGGCTGGTCACGTTCATCGACTCGTTCGTTCACAACTGCTACTTCAACTGGACGGGACGCTTTCTGCCGACCGTGGGCATCCCCGGCAACTGGGTCACGCCCGTGATGAGCATCGGCCAGATCGCCGAAATTCTGACGATGGCCGTGCTGGGAACGTGCCTCAAAACATTGGGTTGGCGTACGACGATGATCATCGGCATCTTGGGACATGCCGCGCGGTTCGCGATCTTCGCGTTCTGCGGAACCCCCGACATGGCGTGGCTGATCGTGACGGTCAATGTGCTGCATGGCATCTGCTATGCGTTCTTCTTCGCCACCGTCTACATCTTCGTGGACGAACACTTCCCCAAGGACGCGCGGACCAGTGCGCAGGGGTTGTTCAACCTGATGATCCTCGGCCTTGGAGCACTTGCCGCCAACTTCATCTGTCCGTGGTTGTTCGAGACCGTTTACACGGATGCCGCGACCAAGGCGGTCGATTTCCGAGGACTGTTCCTCGTGCCGTGCATCGCCGCCATTGTCGCTGCGGTGCTATTGGCGATCTTCTTCCATCCGCCAAAAATCTCGTCTGAGTCCGCAGGAAAATAGCCACTCACAAGCGATGAGTCGTGTGGTGCTTCGCTCTTTCAGCCCTGCGACAAACGGTGCGACGTGACCAAGCTCCTTGCTCGGTCGCGTTGTTACGTTTCGTGAAGACTCTCGTGGTTGAAAGGAGGTGGCTCGTCCACTCAGTGATTCACGGAGTCGTCTTGGCGAAGTGGGCTTCCACCAAACTGAGTAGCGGGTTGAGTGTGTACTTCTGAATTTTGTGTGGCGGTCGCCATGATCGCCATTCGTGGCCCTGATGCTCGGTGACGCGAATCGGTTCCGAGCCTTCGACCCAACCGAGGAAGATGACCAGCGTCTTTTCGACACGCTCGGTGCCGAAGCGCGGTTCAATCGGGAAGTATGTTTCCTCGAACCGAAAGTCGGGGTCGAGCGACACACGATCCGTGGGAATGCCGGTTTCCTCCCACGTCTCGCGCAGGGCGCATTCGAGTTCGGTCTCACCCTCTTCGACGTGCCCTTTCGGCAGGTCGAAGCGGTGCGAGTGCTTCATCAACAGGAAGCTCAGTTCCGGTTGGCGGCGAAACAGCAGCACTCCACAAGACTTCACACGTCGCATCGACTCGGTTCCTCGTTGTGTTCTCGCGGTGGATTCGTAATTAGACGGTCTGAGTTCGCCAGATGTAGGGTGGGCTGTGCCCACCAATCCGCAACGACTGGTGCTGGTGGTGGGCATAGCCCACCCTACGGAAAGTCCTAAAGTCGAAGTCAGAGCCTGTTCCAGCACGACACCCACCCGCAGCGTGAGCGAGGATGGAGTCGCTCGACACGCGCCCTCGCTCACGCTGCGGGTGGGTGTCGGTACTCAATTCATTTCTTGCGGACCTGCTCGACGAGCCGCCCTACGCTGGCCGCGATTCGCTCTTCAACATCGTCCGCCCAACGGTCGGTCGGCAGGCCGTAAACCATCATCGAGCTTTGTCCCTCGTAGCCCCCTTCGAGCAGCACGCGCTGGGACGGAATGTAGGCCATCACGTCGTTGGCATACGCCGTCACCCACGCTTGCTCGCCATGTTCCGCCTTCAGCCGGAGCGAGTAATCGACCACCACCTCGCCGCCGAGGGCGATCCAGAGTTGATCGCCTCCCAGCTTCCAAGTGGTGATCGGGTACGGGTACTGCTGCGGGATGTCGGCTTTCGTTTCGATCAACTTGAGAATCCGGGCGGCCCAGCGCTGGCTGTAATTCGGGGCCGCTGCCGCCAACCGTTTCAACTCCTCGGTTTTCGGCAGGCCCTGCATGGCGAGTTGCACGAATTCGTGAGTCGTCCGCAGAGTCGGGGCCACTCGGTCTTGCGGCTGCGACAGAACGGCATCGACTGCCGCCGACAGTCGCTTGCCATAAGTTTCGGCCAGTTCGACTGTCCGCCTTGGCAGCGGATTTTGATCCGCGCCGCAGCCCATGCAGAACAGCGCGACCGCTCCGGGATGGTTCTGCTCCAAGTCGTATTGAGCGAACCCGGCGTAGTCGCCGCACCATTGCTGAAAGCTCAGCGTCGTGTTGTGACAGGCATAGGCGAAGGCGACCGCGATCAACTTTCCGTCGAGGCTTCTCACGGCCAGCGTCGGGACGGTGTGATCGACGGGACCGAGCAGCAGATTCTGCTCACGCAGCAGCGGCACATCCGGTTCCCGATTGGTCCGGCGGTTCACACCGAAGTCGGCCGAACCGACTCCGCGCGAGACTGTGACCGGACGAAGGTCTTTCAATGCGCGACCGATCGTCGCCACGATCTCGGTCGTCAGCCAGTCAGAGTAGTCCTCGATCAGTTTGATCTGAGCTTCGTCCAACGGGTAGATGTCGTACAGCGCACTCTTCAGCACCGGCCCGCAATGCGTGTGCGAGGCATGGAGCATCAACTGCGAACGCTCCAGTCCGAACTGCTCTTTCACGCGGCGCGAGACCTCGTCATAGATCGGCTTCGAGATTCCCAGCGTGTCGCTCGACAGCACGATCCCCCGATGACCGGCCGCGTCTTCGAGAGCCAGCACGCGCACATACAGCTCGTGCAGCGCGCCCTTCGCGGGTTCGGTCCGTCCACCGTAACCGGCCATCCACATCGGCTGCTTCGGCGTGATGACCGCCTTGGCCACGCCCCCCTTCCACCCCGGTTCGGCGGCCGTCGCGAACGACCCAAGCAGCCAGGCTGCGATCAAAACCAACACTCTCAATTTCATCGCTGTTTGAATCATGAAGGGCCTCGTCGAGAGAGAGAGTTCGTACACGTAGGGCCAGCGACTCGCTAGGAACCCTGGAAACCCGACACAGAAGAGGCCGCCGACCAAGAACTCGAACAGCCCGAACTTCGGGACTGGTTTTGTCGTGTTGGACTGCGGTGCGGTCATGACGAACTCCCTTTCTGGAAACAAGCGAGGACGAGACGCCAACCCGCGAGATGTTAGAGAACTCTCGGTTGAAAAGGGATTCGGGCACCCCTACAACGACTCGGCGATTGCATATTTGCATCGTTGAACCGCGTGGGCAACGCCCCGCGCGTCGATGTGGAGACAGGCTCAAACGTCAATCAACGCGCGGGGCGTTGCCCACGCGGTTAAACGACGCGGCGTAGCCGCAGCCAAAGTCGCCTTCATGGCTCCGCGTGAAGGAAGCCGTACGCGAGTCCAGCATCGATGGGCATGATTAGCGTCCACTCCATCGGCTTCCTTCACGCGGAGCGATGAAGGCGACTTGTTGAAGACGGAAACGCGCAGAGCGACAAGAATCTTAGACCTAGTAATACGAGCCCCCCCCAAACCCTCATCCCGGAGTCCCCGATGGCCCTCGTCAACGACAACTACTCGAAGCTCAAAGCTGGCTACCTCTTCCCCGAGATCGGTCGCCGCGTGGCGAAGTTCGCTGCGGAGAACCCAACCGCGAAGATTATTCGCATGGGGATCGGCGATGTGACCGAGCCGCTCCCCGCCGCTTGCATCGAGGCCATGCACAAGGCGGTCGATGAGATGGGCAACCGCTCGACCTTTCGCGGGTACGGCCCTGAGCAGGGCTTCGACTTCCTGCGCGACGCGATTGCCAAGCACGACTTCGCCAGTCGCGGAGCCAACGTCGCGGCGGACGAAATCTTCGTGTCGGACGGCTCGAAGTGCGACACGGGCAACATCCTCGACATCTTCGGCGCGGGGAACGTCGTCGCCGTGACCGATCCCGTCTACCCAGTCTATGTCGATACCAACGTGATGGCCGGACGAACGGGAGCCGCCGATGAAACCGGTCGCTACGCGGGCCTCGTCTATCTGCCGGTCACCGCCGAGAACAACTTCACGCCGTCACTGCCGACGGGCAAAGTCGATCTGCTCTATCTCTGCTACCCCAACAACCCGACAGGGACGGTCGCATCGAAGGAGACGCTGAAGAAATTCGTCGATTACGCGAAGGCCAACGACACGATCCTCTTTTTCGACGCCGCCTACGAGGCGTACATCACCGACCCGACGATCCCGCACTCGATCTACGAGATCGACGGTGCCCGCGACGTGGCGATCGAGTTCCGCAGCTTCAGCAAAACGGCGGGCTTCACGGGGACGCGCTGTGCCTTCACGGTTGTACCCAAGGGACTGCAGGCCAAAACGGCAAGCGGCGAAGCGGCCGATCTGCACGCGCTGTGGAACCGCCGTCACACGACGAAGTTCAACGGCGTCAGCTACATCGTCCAGCGCGGAGCCGAAGCGGTGTACAGCGACACCGGTCGGCCTCAAGTGCGCGCCCTGATCGACTTCTATTTGGAGAACGCTGCGATCCTGTGCCAAGGCCTGCGCGAAGCGGGTCTCACCGTGCATGGTGGCGTGAACGCACCGTATGTCTGGCTGAAGACTCCCGGCGGCATGACGAGCTGGCAGTTTTTCGACCATTTGCTCTCAACGTCCAACCTCGTCGGCACCCCCGGCAGCGGCTTCGGGGCCGCCGGCGAAGGCTATTTTCGTTTGAGCGCCTTCAACAGCCGAGCCAACGTCGAAGAGGCGGTCGCACGTATCCAGCAGTTGCTCAAGTAGAAAAGACGTTTCCGACAAAAGTAGTAGGCACACTCCGTGTGCCGTCCGCGATAGCGCGATTCGCAGAGGAATTCGGTGAACGGCACATGGAATGTGCCTACTACTTTGA
>JAYSQC010000049.1:0-6390 GCA_043721755.1 Schlesneria sp. | reverse complement strand
TCGGGTGAGTCCTAAAACAAGCGAACCCCACCGGGCTTGCCCCGGTGGATTTAGGTTTTTGCACTACTTGTGACTTCACTTGAAACCCAACGTGAGTAGCGCAGAAACCCGCGAGCCACCGGGGCAAGCCCGGTGGGGTCGCTTGATCGAGGGTGAGTGCGAACTGCGTCATCCTCACCCGCCTGCGATACCAGCGACGCGACGCACGTACTCGACAGCTCTGCGACTCCATTGGAAATTCAGCCCATGTTTCTCGGCATCGAAATCGGCGGGACGAAGTTGCAGTTGGGAGTTGGTCACGGCGATGGGTCCGAGTTTGTGGCGTTCGAGCGACGGACGGTGGACATCGCGCGCGGGGCGGAAGGAATTCGCGAACAGATCCGAACAGTCGGTCGCGAGTTGATCGCGGCACATCACATCGAACGGCTCGCCTACGGGTTTGGCGGGCCGATCCTCGGAACGCGTGGCATCGTCCAGACCAGCCATCAGGTCCGCGGCTGGGACAGTTTTCCCATCGTCGCTTGGACGCAGGACACGTTGGGCATCCCCACATTTCTAGGCAATGACTGCGACGTGGCCGCACTGGCTGAATCCTGCTTTGGTGGCGGACGAAATGCGCGGAGTCTGTTCTACACGACGATCGGCACGGGGATCGGCGGTGGTCTGGTGATCGACCGCAAGATTCACGGCACGGATCGACCGGCTGCGGCTGAGATCGGTCATCTCCGTCCGGGTCTCGATGCGGTCTCGGCATCACAAACCGTCGAATCGTTGGCGGCCGGGCCGGGAATCGCGCGGGCCACGCGCGATCGCGCGGCGCGGCAACTCGCACACGAACCGAACTCGCCCGACGTTCTCGATCTGTTGGCACGATGTGGCGGTCAGCTTGACCAACTCGCAACGAAAGAGATCGGTGAGGCCGCCGTCGCCGGGAACCAACTCGCTCGCGACGAATACGCTGCCGCCGCACGGGTCATCGGTTGGGGACTCAGTCAAGTCCTGACGCTTGTGGCCCCCGAAGTCATCGTCGTGGGCGGAGGCGTGTCGCTCGTGGGCGAAGAGATCTTCTTCGCTCCGCTTCGAGCGGCGGTCAAGCAGTACGCGTTTCCACCGCTGGCGAACTCGTACCGATTGCTGCCCGCCGAACTGGGTGAAAGCGTCGTCGTCCACGGTGCGCTCGCACTGGCACGGTTGAGCGGTTAAGGAACGGGACCGCAACAACTTGCCGATCTGCCCGGGTTTCCTCCCTCCCCCTCGGCGGGGAGGGCCGGGGAGGGGGGAGGATTGTCGAGTTGATTCGCCACTCCCCCCTCCCTAACCCTCCCCGCCAAGGGGAGGGAATAAGAAGGGAACTCGGGAAGTGATTGCGCGCCCGTTACCTAAAGCCCTTCCATCACGCCGCCTTCCGGATGTCAGCCGCAGGTTCGGCCAACGTGGTTTCATCAGCGGACACGTACTGGGCCACAACTCCCGCGAGAACCTGTCGCGCTTCGGGCAGGCTCGCATGAACCGCCTTTTCGAGCTGTGCAACGTGCATCTTCACGATGCCCGGTTGGATTGGTTCTCGCTCCGCGCAGAAAATCTTGTCGTGGACTTTCTTCGCGTGCTTCTCGTTTCCGTAGAAGAGTTCCTCATACATTTTCTCGCCGGGACGCAGCCCCGTAAACGCGATCTCGATGTCATCGGGATAACGCAGCCCACACAACGAGATCATGTCTTTCGCCAGATCGACGATCTTGACCGGCTCGCCCATGTCGAGGATCAGCACCTGGCCCGATTCACCCACGGCACCGGCTTGAAGCACAAGCTGCACCGCTTCGGGGATCGTCATGAAAAAGCGTGTCATATCGGGGTGAGTGACCGTCAGCGGGCCACCTTCCAGAATCTGGCGACGGAACGTCGGCACGACGCTTCCGGCCGAGTTGAGAACATTGCCAAACCGCACGGTGATGAACTGCGTCTTGGATTGAGTGGCCACCGCTTGCAGATATTTCTCGGCAACCAACTTTGTCGATCCCATGACGCTTGTCGGGCGGACGGCCTTGTCGGTGGAGATCATCACGAACCGCTCGACGCCGAAGCGGTCGGCCAAATCAACCGCCGATTTGGTGCCGAGCACATTGTTGCGAATGGCGATCTGCGCGTTGTGTTCCATCAGTGGCACATGCTTATAAGCGGCGGCATGGAACATCAACTCGGGCAGGTGCTGACCGAGAACGCGGCCCATCGTCACCTGATCGTTGATGTCGGCGATCACGCAATGCAACTCGATGCCGGATGTGTCGAGCGACGCGAACTCTTGCTCGATTTGAAACATTCCGAACTCGGAGTGATCGACGAGAATCAATTTCGTCGGCTTGAACCCAATGACTTGGCGACACAATTCGGAGCCGATGCTTCCCGCCGCTCCCGTCACGAGAACAGTGCGATCCGTGATGTAACTTGCGATCCCTTCCATATCGAGCTGCGTCGGTTCGCGACGCAGCAGATCGGAAATGGTCACGTCGCGGACGGTCAGTTTGACTCGCCCATCGACGATCTCATTCAGTGCGGGGATGACGTACGCCTTGAGGCCCGCTTCGACACAGAGCTGGCACAGATCTCGAACGGTCGTCCCCGGCACGCTGCTCGGAATGAGCAGGTAGCCCGCAGAGTACTGATGGGCAATGCGGGCCACTCCCTTGTGAATCGAAATCACCGGAACGCCGCCAACTAGAGAACGGGCGGTTGACCCCGCAGTGTCGATCAGTCCGACGATCTTGAATTCCGGCACAGACACGCGAATTGAACGCAACATGCCGATCGACGCCTTTTCAGCTCCGTAGATCAACGCGAGCTTCTGCTCCGGCTGCTCGGCGGTGTCGATTCTCTCGATCCCCAACCGGATTGCCGATCGCAACACCGCTGTCGCGACGACCGTCGCCACAAAGTCGATCAAGATGATGGAGCGGTGCAGACCGGGGTAAATCACGCTCAACGCGTTCAGAAGATAGATGACCGACGAAGCCACCAGCGAGACCGTCGCGACATAAACAACATCGGACAGTGACGTGTAACGATGTCGTCGCCGCCATTCTCGCGCCACGGCGAACAGGCTGAGCTTGACCGTCAACACGATTGGTAGCCACGTCGAGAACTCGACCAGTACATCCCCTGTGATCTGGAGATCGAACCGCAGAGCAAACGCCACTGCGAGGCTTACGGCATAGAGAGTGACGTAGATTGGCAGAGCAAACAGCAGTCGGGTGTACTTCATAAGGCCATTCTCATTGTGGGCGTCATGCCTGAGATTGTGGGCGAGCGACTTCCTGTCGCTGAATCGACTGAGCGAGCGATCAACCGATTGGCCCAACGCTTGTGCCCGCAAACAACTCACCTACGAGCCATCACGTTGAGCGAATTGAGAGTCGATGGAGCTGAATCCAATAGATGTGAGCCTCACCCGGGCGGAAGCGGCGGGTCTGTAACTGATCCCCGAAAGAGTGTCCAGATCAGTCACATCAGCGACGGATTACGCCCAAAAGCAGCCGCCTTGGCGAGCCGCAACCCAACCGTCCGGGTGCATGTTCTTGATCTACCTCGCACGGTCATGAGTGCGATGTTCGGGGCGAGCCGTGTGCCGTCAGATCACGGGCTTCCTCCTCGAAATCAAGAACCCGCAGCCTGACGGCCAATGGCACTCACTTTGGGGAGTAGCTGAAGTCGTCAGACTTCAGAGGTTCGTCAAAGCCAACTGAATGCTTACGAATTCAGCTACGTCGCACAGAGCATCCATTTGAAATCTGCTCAAAGTGAGTGCCATTGGCCTGACGGCACGCGGCTCGCCAAACTCTCAGCTTGGGCCGCAAGAGGTATCGCGCGTTGCAGAAGCCCGTGTTCTTGTGGCTCACTACTCTTCACGAACATCTCAATCACGGCCGCGTGAGTTATCGCGTTTCACGCATCGCCACGCTTCATCACCACTGCTCAAGCAAGGCGACTGGATAGCCGGGACAGCAGCAACCTCCCGAAGTGGGAAACGGTGCGGGCTTGGTCGGCTTGTGTGTTGGCTTCGGAGTCGTGCGCGGAACGACTTCGGGGAGGGGCGGTGTTGCGCGAGCGACGGGCTTGGCCTCGACCGCGATCACTGATCGAGCCTTCGCCTCGACCAATTCACGAGTGACGACTTGAATGTGGCTGATCGCATCGCCCGGTGACTGAGCGACCAACCTCAAGGTGCAGGTGTGTGAGCCACGTCGCGCCAAGTCGCCCACTTCGTACTCCACCTCATCTCCACGGCGATGCTTCAACTCGGCGGGGATTCCCACCACGATGCGAACGTCGTGGAGCGGCGTGTCACCCGTGTTCTTCACGACGATTTGCAACTCGACAATCTCGTCCACGATGGTTCGATTCACTTGCTTCACATCGCAGGAGATCGCGGGATTTCTGGAAGGCTCGGCTGCGGGAACCGGATCGGGAGGAAGCGGCTGCTCCTGTTGAGGCAACTCGGAATCGAACGGTTCGGGTTCGATACGAGGCGGTTCCGACACGGCGGCAGGTTCGGGAGCGACGACGTTGTTGGTGGCTCCGACTGCGGCGTGCATCGTCACGACAGCCCGGTGAACTTGCGAGCCTTCATCGTTTGGTAGCCATTGCACGGACAGTTGCTGATCGCGTCCCGCCAACAACCGAATGACATCGCGTTCGAGCAAATCATCGTGAACGCGACCGTCGGGTTTGGCATCGGTCACAGTTTGCAGCTCGGCCAGAGACTCATGCACCCGCACTCGCGCCACGGGCGTCGAACCTTCGTTGCGAATATGGAGTGACGAGGAATGGACGCGTCCGGCGATCACGTTCTCGGGTACTTCCAGTTCGAGTCGCAAAGCGACTTCGGCGAACGAGGCCAGCCCCGCTCCTGATTCCTCTGAGCCGATCAACCCGTTCTCATCGAGAACCTCGTCAGACGAATCACGTTCACCATGAGACGACAGCCGCGAGAGGTAGGCTTCGGGGCGAGGCTGATGTTCGACCTGGGAAGTCGATCGAATCCAGCGATCCCTTTGTGCAGCGTGAGACGTGGAGCGGTTCGCACGGCTGACCGATCCGGCGTGAGCAAACGACTCGGGGAACTCGCTGCGGGCCACCACCGATTGGGAACGCGACTTCGGTGGAAATTCACTCGTGCCAGGCAGGAATTCCCGCAGCAACTCGATCTCAAACGAGAGATCGGGATGACGTTCGACACGCGCGATCGGAGTGGTTCGCGGTTCGTCCCACTGCGGCTCGGGGACCGGAATTTCGCGGCGAACGGGCGGCGACTCGCGGCGCACCAACGGAGACCGACGCGGTTCGTAATCGTCTCGACAATCGGCACCAGCGGCCCACTCGGCCTGAACTTGTAGTCGCGTGTTCCGTGGTCGATACTTAGACGTTCGAGGAGCCGCATCGAAGTCGGCACCGGGTTCTCGAATGAGCGGTCCATAGACCAACCGCCGCGATTGAGTCGCGAGCGAAGGGGCGTCCAATTCCAATCGAACATCCGGCTCACGTCGAACCGATTGGGCAACCGCTTGGACAGATCCCGGTTGAACGGAGGCCAAGCGTTGAGCAGCCTCCCGCTGCGTTCGGTACCGATCCGACGAGCGACTGATCGATTGACCTCGCTCCCGGGGCGAGACATCGGCCTGAGGACGCTCTTCAATCAGCCTGCTGTCGAGCTGCGAGAGAGACATCTTGCGGGGAGGCCGATGATCGACAAACAAATGCGCGACGCGCCAGCGATCTTGCGCCGACCAGTCACCCGATCTCTCGAGGGTTGCACGGGTGACACGCACACGCGATGCCCCTTCATTGGCCAACTCGCCCAGCGTGGGATCGTGACTGACAATGAACGGGAAGAAGAGCAGTGCCGTCAGCATCAGCGTGACGCATCCCGCGACGGTCACACAGTACCAGCCGGGTGAGCGATGCAGACCGACCCAAACGCGAGTCGATGTCTGGTCGAGCCAACCCAAAAGCTGAGCGATCTCCATCCCGATTTGTCGGAATGGGAACGGCAACTCATTCAGGATCAATGACCACAGCCGAGACCGCACGCTGTCGCCTTCCGTTGGCTGTGCCAGTTCTCGCGCAGAGAAACTTGGCATCGACTCCTTCCGTCTCGCGGCAACACTTGGCTGGCGAAACATCATGCCAGCCGCCACGAATTCCTCGACGACTTGTAACAGTTATCAGAATGATCCGGTAAGCGAAAGAGCGGTTTGCGATGCTCACATTGGAGAGCTGAAGTCGCTCATTTGTGGTCCGTTAGCAGCCTGTTGAAAAACGTAGGGTAAGCGTCTGGCTTGCCCCTTTTTCAACTGCATTTACGGGCAAGCGAGACGCTTACCCTACGTTTTTCAACAG
>JAYSQC010000048.1:0-9326 GCA_043721755.1 Schlesneria sp. | reverse complement strand
TCGGGTGAGTCCTAAAACAAGCGAACCCCACCGGGCTTGCCCCGGTGGATTTAGGTTTTTGCACTACTTGTGACTTCACTTGAAACCCAACGTGAGTAGTGCAGAAACCCGCGAGCCACCGGGGCAAGCCCGGTGGGGTCGCTTGATCGAGGACTAGTCGGCATGTCGGCGGTAATACCCCGCCTGCTGCAACGGACTACCACCCGCCAACGGCGGCCGGTCCTGTCGATTCAACTGCCACCACAAGCCCGCATGAATCAACAGTAGGAACGAGCCAACCCACAGGTAATAGGTCCGGGCGATTTTGGTGACGGGCGTGTCTGGCATCGAGAAACCGAATAGGAAGTGATCCGTGCTGATCTGACTTTGCAAACCCTGCCGAATAAAGCTCACCCCGCGCAGGATTGCGAACGAGATTTTGTTTGATTGTTCGTCTGCTGGCCAGACCCCGCCATTAGGGAAACAGTCCAAGAACAGTCCACTGCTGGCGGGCAGCAACTTGACGAGCCTCATTCATTCGCAACAGCACCAGCACCAGCGTCGCACGACCTGTCGGTGACAGGCCGACAATTTCGCCAAGCCTGGACGCGGCAAAGTGGTCTTCCCAGGCATCTCGACGTGGAACGAACAGCGTCGCCAGCGTTCCTGTCGCCGGATCTGGCGACTCAAGATGGTCGCTCTTGAACAGATTGCAGGAGCGGCACGCCAGTGCCAAGTTGTCGAGTATCGAGCTTCCACCTTTGCTGGATGGAACAATGTGTTCGACTTCAAATTGCAAATTGAAGATCACTTCGGGAGCGTGGCAGTACTCGCACCGATGGCCTGCCCGTTCGGCGACGAGGCGGTAGTACGGATTCACGGCTGCAGATCCCGAATCATTTCATCGGCCCGGAGCCTCGCACCATCCGTTTCAGCGGCGACGAGTCCTTCGAGTTCCGTTTGTTCCGCAAGACACAGTTCGTCGCCGTGGTCACGCGACTCACGCCAGCGCAACATCAACTCTTGCAGTCGGGATTTTTGACTGGAGGTAAAGAATGCGTCGGGCCGGAACTGTTGCAGCACGAGCAACGTGCCACATTCGTTCGTCGTAAGGATCGCCGTCATGGCATCTAACGCCTCACCCGCCGTCCGCCCCACGGTGCGTCTTCGACCGGAAACGGCTTGATATTCTGTTTCCCCCGAGGCGGCTTCCACCGGAAGTATGGCGACGCTGGTCACGAAACTCTCCCTTCAAATGGGTGCGGAAACGCGGTGAATGACCCTGAGCCAAGTCTAAGCCACGGCGGGGCCGGTCGGTAGTTGGTGATCGAACGAACCTCATTTCACGACGAAGTTGACCATGCGGCCGGGGATGACGACCGACTTGATGATCGTTTTCCCGGCGAGTTGGCTCGCCACGGTGGGATCGGATTTCGCGGCCGCTTCGAGGGCGGATTGGTCGGCATCGACGGGGACTTTCACTTTGCCGCGCAGCTTGCCGTTGATCTGGACCGGGATTTCGATCTCGGTCTCGATCAGATGTTGTTCGTCCCACGTCGGCCACGGTTCGTAGGCCAGTGTTGTCGAGCGTGGGCCGCTCGCGGAGGAAGCAGTGTGGCCGAGCAGTTCCCACAGTTCTTCCGCGAGGTGCGGGGCAAACGGGCTGAGGAGCAATACAAAAGGGTCCATCACCGCGCGCGGGCGGACTTCCAACACGAGGAACTCGTTGACGAACTCCATCATTCGGCTGATGGCCGTGTTGAACCCGAGCGACTCGATGTCGTTGGTCACCGCCTTGATCGTGCGGTGCAGGACGCGAAGCTGCTCGGCCGACGGAGCGATTTCTTGTATCGCGGGATTGAGTCGAACTTCGGTCTCGTGCAGTTCATCGGCGATCATGCGCCAGACTCGGCCGAGGAACCGCGACACGCCCTCGACCCCCTTCATGCTCCACGGCTTCACCGCTTCGAGCGGACCCATGAACATCTCGTACAGCCGCAGCGAGTCGGCTCCAAACTGGTCCACGACCGTGTCCGGATTGATGACGTTGCCGCGCGACTTCGACATCTTGTAGGCGCGGCTATCAACAACGATCTCCGGCTGACCTTTGAGGACGAACAAGTCACCCTTCTTCTCGACCTGCTCGGGCGCGAGGATTATCGGTGTCACAAAGTAAAGACCTTGGGGGATGTGAACAACAAAGGCTGGCTTGCCGGTAGTGTCAATGCCTTGAAGCACCCCCACCGCGGACACCCAAGTCCCGTCGGGGTATTGGTAGGCTGTGTATTCGACCTCGCCGAGGATCATTCCCTGATTGACCAGCCGCTGAAACGGCTCGCACGTCGAGACCAGTCCGCGATCGAACAGCACCTTGTGCCAGAAGCGCGAATAGAGCAGGTGCAACACCGCGTGTTCTGCCCCGCCCACGTACAGGTCAACAGGGAGACACGCCTGCTCGATGGCCGGGTCGAGGAATTGTTGGTCATTCTTCGGATCGGCGAACCGCAGGTAGTACCAGCACGAGCCGGCCCATTGCGGCATCGTGTTCGTCTCGCGCTTGAGCCGGACGCCGTCACTCGCCGTCTGGAACAGCCAATCGGCCGGAGCCTTTGAAAGCATCGGCTCGGGAGTCCCCGTTGGTTTGAAGTCGGCCATCTCGGGTAGTCGCACGGGGAGCGCAGCCTCATCGTCCACCCGCATCAACCCGGTCGGCTGCCCGTTCGCGTCGAGTTCATGCCAGACCGGAAACGGCTCGCCCCAATATCGCTGCCGCGAGAAGAGCCAGTCGCGCAGGCGATAGTTCACGGCCTTCTTACCGACTCCCGCCGCAGCGAGATCGTTGGAGATCTTGGCCTTGAAGACCTGCGTCGCGAGACCGTTGTACTCACCCGAGTTGATTGCCGTTCCTTCGCTCGTCATCGGGCAAGACATGTGTCCGGCGCTGTCGTGACACGCGGGAAGTTCGACCGCGAGAGCCTGCTCGTCCTTCGTCGGCTCGTAACCGGCGGGCGGTTGCACGACGGGGATGATCGGGATGCCGAACTTCACCGCGAACTCCCAGTCGCGCAGGTCATGCGCCGGGACGGCCATGATGGCTCCCGTGCCGTAGCTGATCAGGACGTAGTCGGCGATCCAGACGGGAACCTGCTCGCCATTGATCGGGTTGATCGCGTAGCCGCCCGTGAAGACACCGCTCTTGTCTTTGGCGAGGTCTGTTCGGTCGAGGTCGCTCTTCATCGCCGCCTGCTGGCGATAGGCATCGACGGCGGCACGCTGCTCGGGCGTGGTGAGGCGATCCACGGCCGGATGCTCGGGCGAAAGAACCATGTACGTCGCACCGAACAACGTGTCGGGGCGAGTCGTGTAGATGCGGAGCACGTCCGGCGAAGGTTCCATTGGGAAGCCGATTTTGGCGCGCGCGGCCTTCCACTCTTCG
Source organism: Schlesneria sp. (assembly GCA_043721755.1). Classification (GTDB taxonomy): domain Bacteria; phylum Planctomycetota; class Planctomycetia; order Planctomycetales; family Planctomycetaceae; genus Schlesneria. Next base: position 5,911 of record JAYSQC010000048.1, on the reverse strand, counting down.
TAGGGTGGGCTGTGCCCACCACTCTTTGCATCGAGTGATGAATCGGTGGGCACAGCCCACCCTACAGGGCCAATGAAGAAATCCACCTCCGCTCCCTCGCTCCGGCCGATCCAGTTGCGTTGCATCAGCTTGATCGACTCGGGCCAGTGGAGGTCTTCCAATTCGTTGGCGAGGCGGTCGCCGTAGGCCGTAATACGGAGCAGCCACTGACGCAGCGGTGTGCGTTCGACGGGATGGCCGCCTCGCTCGCTCTTGCCGTCGATGATCTCTTCGTTGGCGAGGACCGTCCCCAGCGCGGGACACCAGTTGACGGGGGCCTCGTGCTGATAGGCCAGTCGGTGCTTGTCCTGATAGCGCCGCACCGCCTCCTGTCCCTGCGAGGCCACATCGGCGGGGATCGGCAACTCGTAGATTGGCCGCCCTCGGCCGATCCGCTGCTTCCCGTCGGGACCGGTCCACGTGTGTTCGGCGTCGTACCAGGTGTCGAAGAGTTGGAGGAAGATCCACTGCGTCCAGCGGTAATAGTCGGGGTCGGTCGTGGCGAACTCGCGCGACCAGTCGTAGCTGAAACCGAGCGACTTGAGTTGCCTCTTAAATGTCTCGATGTTCTTCGCGGTCGTGACGGCCGGATGAGTCCCCGTCCGAATGGCGTACTCTTCGGCGGGGAGGCCAAACGCATCCCAGCCCATCGGATGCAGCACCTGCTTGCCTCGCATCCGACTGTAGCGGCAGACGATGTCGGTCGCCGTGTAGCCCTCGGGATGCCCCACGTGCAGCCCGGCCCCCGATGGGTACGGGAACATGTCGAGCACGTACATCTTTGGTTTCGAGGGATCGATCGAACCGAGCTGGAACGTCTGGTGCTGGTCCCAAAAGGCTTGCCACTTGGGTTCAATCCGTTTCGCGTCGTATCGAGGCATGGTGAGTTTTCGTCGGAGTAAACGGGGTGATGATTGATGTGAGAGCGATCAGAGGTCAGGTGGTTCGTTCTGCTGGAACACTCATCCTCAAACAAGCAAACCCCACCGGGCTTGTCCCGGTGGAAGTCGGTCTTTGCACTACTTGCTTCAGTCACTCGAATCTACTCAGGGAGTAGTGCAAAAACCCGCGAGCCACCGGGGCAAGCCCGGTGGGGTCGCATGTTTCAGAACTAATCGCCCAGCCGCCATCGCGCATCGAACACGTCAGCGAAGACAGGCGTCTCGGTGAAGCCGTCTTTCACTGGTGAGAACTTGATGACGGCGATGTCGCCTAGCTTGGGGAACAGGTTAGCGTTCGAGGCTTTGAAGTCCGGCTCATGGAACGTGTGGCCCGAGTTCACCACGACGTACCGATTTCGATTGAGCGGGTTCGGATAGATGAGGGCCGCGCTGTGCGAGGCGGCATCGTACTGAGCGCCTTTCACCGTGAGGCTGCTCTTGGTCCACGTCACCGGCAGCTTATCCACGATTTTCGCGAGGACCGCGTTCGAGCCGGGGTCGCCGAACAGAATGAGATGCTTCGTTTCCAGCAGTTCATCCGTGACCTGCGTGTCGTTCACGACGGGGAGTTTCGCCCGCATCCGTTTGTCGAACTCGGTCTCAAATCGCGACAACGTCCACTTGGCCCACTCGGCATGAGGCCCCGACCACGCGGTTCCCGTCGGTCGCACGCAGACGAACGGCTGCATGAAGGCGTCGTCGATCGGGCCTTGCAGGTTGTGTCGCTTCCGCACGTCGTCGCCTTCGAGTTCATGCGCCGCGTACTTGTGCGAGCGGTTGTAATCCCACACCGCCCAGCCTTCGTCACGCAGTTCGTAATAGACGCCGGGCAGCAGACCACCGGCCGCCGAGTTCAACGGCAGCGGCTTCCCGCCGTCGATGACCACGCTCTCGGCCACATCACGCATGATCTGAATGACCGAGATGTTCTTCGTCGTCACGGCCAGCGATCCGGTCTTCGGATCGACCTCCGCTTCAATTACCGAGGCGTCATACGGACGAATCTGTTCCTCAACGATCAGCCATTCGCAGGAGTTGTACTTGAGCGTGTGCGTCGTGAACCGAACGCGGGCGGGGGCCGGATACTGCGGTCGCCCCGCTTCCGTGTGCTGGGCGTGGAAGGCCATGAATTCCTTCAGGCTCTCGGGGTGCCACTTGTGTTCCGTCTGCGGGCCGATCAGTTGTGGGATCGGAACGCCAAGCTGTTCGCCGCGTTCTTTCATGCGCGTGGACGCGAAGATTTGCTTGTCGAGTTCACCGCCATAACCGATCGTCGGCACGTTGAAGGCGTTCAGCGCGTAGTCTTGCGCGTCGTAGATTTTGGTGAGCTTCTGCTGGAGCAGCGACAGCGGTTCCTTCAGGCTGAGGTGATGAACCGTATCGCAGAACCCGGCCCCAGCTCCGACCGACGACCACTGTGACGGATGGTGCAGCCCGAGATGCCACGCCCCCGCGCCTCCCATTGAAAAGCCGCGCAACGTCACACGCCGGTCGTCGATGCGGAACGCCCGCTTGACCTGCGTCAGAGCTTCCAACACATCGGTCTCACCGGCCCAACGATAGGCGTTGTTGGTGCGGCCAAACGGATCGACTTGGATGTAGTCGCGTTCTCCCTTGAGCGGCTTCGCTTCGTGAACCTGAATGAAACTCACCTCGTTCAGCGTGTCGCCGCGACCATGTAGTTCGACGTGCAGCGGCCAGCGTTTGTTCGCCTTCGGATCGAAGCCTTTCGGCCGCGTCACGACGTAGGGTTGGACCGAACCATCAACTTCCGAGTAGTAGCCGCACACCGTCGAACCTTCACGATTCAACCACGGACGCTCACCCTTGGCGAATGCTTCCGCGCGAGCGGCCCCGACATTGAGAGCCTCAATCGTCCACTTGGCATAGTCCGGTTTGTAGAACTCGTCGTGCCGCACGATCCAGTCGGCCGCTTTCGCGAAGACTTCGACATCGGCCACGGGCCGCACGTCGTCGCGTCCCACTTTGAGCTTCTCAACCGCCGCATTCAGTGACGCCAGCTTCTCGCGAATCAACTTCACGTCGGCCTCAGCCGCCGGCTGTGCCGCCACGAACGAAGTGCTCCAAGCCAGCACGGCCATTCCCAAACAAGCGACCACGATTCGATTCATGAGCGGTGACTTTCCTTGAAGTTGCGAGAGGTGAGTCTCGATGCCGCGCCAAGATTTGCGAGGAGGTGCCAGTTGATTCACTGTAAATGCGGCAAGCAGAAGTCAGAGGACAGACCACGGATCACACTGAGAACACAGATAAGGCGAAGACGAAAAACGTTGCTGACTAACCTCTGCAGCATTTTCTTAATCCGTGGCATCAGTGAAATCTGTGGTCAGGTTTTTGCTTCATTCAATTGCGGCACCGGAGCCGTCTCATTCCCGACGAAGCCGCTCGTCTTGTGAGTCCCGTCGCAGAACGGCTTCTTGAGTGAGGCTCCGCAGCGGCAGAGAGCGATGTTCGCTCCAACAACCGTGTCGAACTTGTGGCCGAGATGATCGACCAACGTGACCGGTCCCGTGACGAGCAGCGGCCCGTTCTCGCGGACCTTAATGAGGACATCTTCTTTCACGGCTTCTTCTTTCGCAGCGGCTTCGTTCACGAGGCCGTTCCTTCCAGTCGAGACTTCCAATCGAACGCGAGATCAAGTGCGGGGGCCGAGTGTGTCAGGCCGCCGACGCTGATCCGTTCGACGCCAGTTTGAGCGATCGCTGCGACAGTTTCGAGCGTCACGCCGCCCGAAGCTTCGAGCAGCACTTTCGGGGCGGAACGGTCTCGCACGGCCACGGCCTGACGCAGCATCGTCACGTCCATGTTGTCGAGCAGCACGATGTCGGGTTGACCGCGCAAAGCGTCGTCGAGCTGAGCCAACGTATCCACTTCCACTTCGATCGAGACGCCCGCCGGACTGCGCTTCCGCGCCGTCTCCACCGCTGCCGCGATGCTGTTCGATTCCGTCCACGCGGCGAGATGGTTGTCCTTGATGAGAACGCCGTCGTAGAGACCCAGCCGATGATTCGTGCCGCCTCCGCAGCGCACGGCGTATTTTTCGAGCAGCCTCCAGCCGGGCAGCGTTTTTCGCGTGTCGAGGATCACGGCGCGTGTTCCTTGGACGGCATCGACAAAGCGTCGCGTCAGCGTGGCGATGCCGCTGAGATGCGTCATGAAGTTGAGCATCGTCCGCTCACCAATCAACAGCGATTGCAGCGGTCCTGAGACCGTCGCGACGGCCATGCCGGGCGACACTCGGTCGCCATCGCGGCGGTGTGACTTCCACCGAACAGCCGCATCGAGCTGCGCGAACACGCGCCGCCCGATGGTCGCGCCGGACAGCACGCCCTCTTTCCTCGCGATGACTTGGACGGCGGCTTGTTCGTCCGCGCGGATCAACGCCGAACAAGTCAGATCACCGGTCGATGACAAGTCCTCAGCCAGAGCCATCCCGATCAACGTCTCTGCCGACGCTTGCTCATGCGTTCCAAACGTCTCTTCGATCATGAATGGTCTCCGCAATGAGGATTACGGTTGTGGATCGGACACGCTCCGAGTCAGTCCCTCGACGGCAATAGCGGAGCTGTAGGATGGACGCCCTCGTCCGTCCGTTTCCAATTGGAAATCGCTCGGACGAGGGCGTCCAAGCTACGATTTTCAACAGGCCGTTGAACGCCGCCTGAGTCGGTCATTTCTTCTTGACCGGCGTCTTGGTGCGATGCTGCCTGACGGCGGCGAGCGCTCGTTGGAAGTCTTCCGGCAACGGGGCTTCAAACTTCATGCGTTCGCCAGTCACGGGATGATCGAACGCGAGGCTCAGCGCGTGCAGGCACTGCCGATCAATGATGATCTGCTCCTCTTCCGGTGGCAGGTTCTCGACGAGATCGGAAAGCTTGAGGTTGCTGTGACCCTCGTACAGTCGGTCGGCCACGATCGGATGTCGCAGGTGGTGCAGGTGGACTCGCAGTTGGTGCGTTCGTCCCGTCTGAGGGCACAGCCGCACGAACGAGAACCCGTGGAAGCGTTCGAGGACATCGTAGAACGTCGAAGAATGGCGTGAGTTCCCGCCGGGCTGGCAGACCATCATCCGTTCGCGGTTGCGGTTGCTCACTCGGACGTGCGTCTCGATGAAGTCGCGATCGAACGAGATCTCGCCCCACGCGATCGCTCGATATTCTTTCTCGACCGTCCGCGCTTCAAACTGGCTGGAGAGATTGCCGTGAACCGCGTTGTCCTTCGCCACGACAAGGACTCCGGTCGTGTCGCGGTCGAGTCGATGAACGATCCCCGCGCGCAACTTGCCCGCCACATCGCTCAGCTTGTCGAAATGAAACTGCAACGCCCCGGCGAGCGTCCCGCGATAGTTTCCCTTGCCGGGATGAACGATCATTCCCGCCGCCTTGTTGATGACGATGATCGCATCGTCCTCGTACAGCACGTCGATCGGAATGTCTTCCGCGGGCAGAGTCGCATCGGGGGCGGTCGGCAGTTGGAATTGCACGGTGTCGCCGGGATAGACCCGCCGCGACATCTTGGTTTTCTCACCGTTGACCGAGACCAGTCCTTCGCCGATCACCCGTTGAAACGCGACGCGACTGAAGTTGGAGTACAGCCGCGTCAGATAGTGATCGACACGCCAGCCGTGCGCACGCTCTTCGACGGTGACGACGATCGGCTCGGTCGTTCCCTCGACAGGTTCCGTGGCGGTTGCGCTCGTCGGTTCGCCAGCGGTCTCCACCGCCTCGGGGTCAACGTCATCAACGAGGTCTTCGGACATGCAGCTTCGATCATCAAAGAGGAAGCCCGGCAGACAGCGCCGCCGGGCCAGTTATACTTCACGCGGCCGTAACTGACACTAACCCGAAGTGTAAACGAGGACGCAACTCACATCCTCGCTTACGCTTCGGGTTAGTGTGACTCAGCGTCAA
>JAYSQC010000047.1:0-2404 GCA_043721755.1 Schlesneria sp. | reverse complement strand
GCCATGGCTGGCGCGCAGGTTGATGAGCATGCTGCCGTTATTGAGCATCGTGTTGTTGGCCGCATCGACACCGACGAACGAACTCAGGCTTTCGACATCCGGATCTTCGAGAATCGCCTTGGCAGCGGCTTGCTGCAGTTGCGACATGCGATCGAACGACACGTCTTGCGACGCCTGGATGCGGCCCTGCAACTGCCCCGTGTCCTGCGTCGGAAAGAGGCCTTTGGGAATGCTCAGGTACAGCGCCACCGTGATGACCATCGTGAGCAGCGCGACCACGAGCGTCAGCGCCTGGTGCGCGAACACCCAGTGCAGCGAACGGTCGTAGCGGACCATCACGCCGGAGAAGAAGTTTTGAAGGCGCGCAGCGAACCCCGTCTTGCTCGGGGTGTTCGGGTTGCTCGGTTCCGCCTTGTGCGGCTTGAGCCAGCGCGCCGACATCATCGGCACCAGCGTGAGCGATACCACGGCGGAGATCAAAATCGTGATCGCCAGCGTGACTGCGAACTCGCGGAAAAGCCGCCCCACCACATCACCCATGAAGAGCAGCGGAATCAGCACGGCGATGAGCGACACCGTCAGCGAAATGATCGTGAAGCCGATCTGCGCTGCGCCCTTGAAGGCCGCTTGCAACGGCCGCTCGCCCTCTTCGATGTAGCGCGAGATGTTCTCGATCATCACGATGGCGTCGTCGACCACGAAGCCGGTCGCGATGGTCAACGCCATCAGGCTCAGGTTGTTCAGGCTGTAGCCGAGCAGGTGCATGACCGCGAACGTCCCGACGAGTGACAGCGGGACCGCGACGCTCGGGATCACTGTCGCCGCGATGTTTCGCAGAAACAAAAAGATCACCAGCACGACGAGACCGATGGTCATCAGTAACTCGCGCTGCACGTCTGCGACCGACGCGCGGATCGTCACCGTCCGATCGGTCAGCACGGTGATCGAGACCGACGCGGGGAGCGAGTCCTGCAATTGAGGCAACAGCGCCTGCACGCGGTCCACGACTTCGATGATGTTCGCGCCGGGTTGCCGCTGAATGTTGAGGATCACGGCGGGAGTCTCGTTCCGCCACGCGGCTTGCCTCTGGTTCTCGGCCCCGTCGATCACATCGGCCACGTCCGACAATTGGACGGGAGCACCGTTGCGATAGGCGACGATCAACCGACGGTACTGCTCGCTGGTGAGAACCTGATCGTTGGCACTGATCGTGTACGCCTGCCGCGTCCCATCGAAGCTTCCCTTGGCTTGATTGACGTTGGCTTGAACCAGCGCCGTCCGCAGGTCTTCCATGTTCAGACCGAGCGTCGCGAGCGAAGCGGGGTTGGCTTGAATGCGAATCGCGGGCTTCTGGCCTCCGCTGATGCTGACCATCCCGACGCCCGACAACTGCGAGATTTTCTGAGCCAACCGCGTGTCAGCCAAGTCTTCGACCTTCGTCAGCGGCAGCGTGTCGGACGACAGGGCCAGCGTGAGGATCGGGGCATCGGCGGGATTCGTCTTCGTGTAGATCGGCGGGTTCGGAAGGTCACGCGGCAGGAAGCTCGACGCCACGTTGATCGCGGCCTGTATCTGCTGCGCGGCGACATCAATGTTCAACTCCAACTCGAACCGCAGCGTGACGACCGAACAACCTTCCGAACTGGTTGAGGTCATCTGCGTCAGTCCGGGCACTTGGCCGAACTGCCTCTCCAACGGAGCCGTGACCGACGACGCCATCACGTCGGGACCGGCACCGGGATAGAACGTCATCACTTGAATGGTCGGGTAATCGACCTGCGGCAACGCCGAGACCGGCAACTGCCGATAGCCGACGATCCCCACGAGCAGGATCGCCACCATCAGCAGCACGGTCGCCACAGGTCGCAGAATGAAAGGTCGAGACAGGTTCATCAGGTGGGGTGCTTCTTCATCGAGCGTCAGCTCATTCCTCGATTTCTGAGCGGGGGACGTAAGTCCCCTGGCTCTCGTCTTGGGCGTCAGCGCGTTTTGTTCAGGTTCTGGGGTCGGGCGTTCAAATTTCAAAATTGGCCGCACAGGCCGCGACCATTCCTCGCGCTGGCTCGTCGGCCAATTTTGAAATTTGAACGCCCGACCCACATTCGCCAGCGCGACGAAGAGCCAGGGGACTTACGTCCCCCGCTCGGAAGAAAGGAACGAAGAGGGCTAACGCCCAAGAGTCCCGCGGGCTTTGGGGGCTGGGTGTTCCTCGCCTCGTTCGTGTTTTTTGTCCTTCACCGACGTGTCACTCAACGAGACCTTCGCGCCGGGTTGCAGCTTGTCGATCCCCTCCGTGACGACGGACTCGCCCGGTTCCAAGCCACTGACGATGGAGGTCTCGATCCCTTCGGAGGGGCCAATCACGACGCGGCGTAGCTCGACCGTTTCGTCGGCTTGAACGACG
>JAYSQC010000046.1:0-6592 GCA_043721755.1 Schlesneria sp. | reverse complement strand
ATTCCATGTGCCGTAACCGGCGACACGCGGACGGCACATGGAATGTGCCTGCTACTTTGCGGGCAAAGTGAGTGCCATTGGGCTGACGCCGCCCCGCTCGGAAACCTCTCACTTTGTGCCGCCTGAGGTACACACGAGCAAACTATTCTGACTGACAACGAAACCGAACGTCCTTCGCTTCGCAAGCCGTAGCCAACGAGATCGAGTCGAGATTGACATCCGCCAATTCCTGCAACGATTCGAGTTGTGTGGCGCGATAGCGTCCCGGTTGAAGGCGAATAGATTTGCCGGTTCGCTCGTGAACGATCCGTTCGATCTCATCCGTGTCCGGCGTGACCGATGAAGTTTGAACGGAGTCCCAGCCGAGCGAAGATGGCGGTGAATTCGCCTGCGACTCCGGAGGGAGATAGATCGTCCCGTTATTGAAATCGACGGCGAACGCGATCACACCGGGGATGAAGAACAGCAGCAAGCCGACGGCATCCAGCGCAACGACCTTCGGGTCGAGTCGCCCCGCAGGCTGCCCCTTTCGCTCGGGCCAAAAGATCGTTCCGCAACCGGCGATCGGCAGGAGCATGCTCGCCAGCAACGAGTACGAAACCCATCGTGGGAAGTTCAGCCGTGACCTCATTAGATTCAGTCCCTCGTCCTTGATGGGAGAAGCGGCGGCAACGTGTCGCAGCGCGGCGGGACGGTATTTCAAACCGCCGAATCGCTCAAGATGAGTCGGCCCGCACCAACGGTGACTCAGCCGCATCACTTCCCGACACTCGTAGTCCGGACCCCTTGGTCCGGACGATTCCCTTCGCCGTGTTGTCGATCATTTCGTCCGGACCAAGGGGTCCAGACTACTCAACTCATCACGTCGGACTCGCCTCGGCGGCCTCAACGGCGTGAGCCATGCGGGAGCGAATTTGTTCGCGACGGGCGGCGGTCCAAGTCAGCGTGACTCGGCGAATGGTGGGTCTGAGCATCACCAGTGACACCTCGACCGGTGCGACTCCAAACCAGTGTTCGACCGCGTGAGCGTAGACTCCCAGTTGGAATTCATACGGCGCGAGAAGCTGTTCGTCGGTGGCATCGGCGGTGATGTCGTTCGTCTTGTAATCGAGGACATGCCAGCCACCGTCAGCGTCTTCGTACAGCACGTCGATCACGCCGATGATGCGCGTCTCGGTGAATTGCCCCGCTTCCAACGACGGAGCGAGCAGCACGAACTCCACCTCGCGATGCAGGCTCTTCGCAGTAGCGAGTTCGCTTGCGATGGGGGACGCGAAGAGGCGTTCGAGCATTGAGCGAGCTGCGGCTAGAACGTCTTCGCTGATGTGATCGCGATGCGTGGTCGCAGCGAGGGTGAGTCGATTCGGCCAGTCGTTCGACTTCGCGAAGTCGATCCGTTCGAGGACCGCGTGGACCAGCGTACCGAGCATCGTCGCCTGATCGGGATCGACCGGTGCGGAGTCGTGGTCGGTCGTACCGTAGTCCGGACGCCCTCGTCCGGACTGAGCAGCCTGCGAAGAAACCCCACCGGGCTTGTCTCGGTGGCTCGCAGGTCTTTGCACTACTGCGGGTTCATTTTGAATTTCAGTAGTGCAAAGACCTGAATCCACCGGGGCAAGCCCGGTGGGGTGGTCGTCCAATGGGGGGGCCGACATCCGACCGATGATGTCGGTGACGGAGGATCGTGCGGAATTGACAAGTTGTGCGTCGATCTCTTCCAACCGCGAGACGCTGATTGGCGGCAGGTCGCTCGCATCGCGCGGCCATTGCCGGGCCGAGGCGGGCGGTTCGGTCGGCTCGGCGAAAATGATCGAGTCGGCCAACTGATCGAGCGGGACCTGGAGAGCGGCTTCGTGATCGACGGGTTTCGCGGCGGGAGGTTGCCTGTGCGCGAAGATCTCGGGGATCGTCTCGCGCCCCGCCGTGCGGAACTCGGACGAACCGAGCAGCGCGTCTCCCTTGGGCAAGCCCGTCAGCAGATCGAAACGGGACTCGACCAACTCCAACCACGGCGAGTTCCGCTTGGCCTCCAGTTCGATCCCGGCGGACAAGATCAGGTAGTCAGCCGCGCGCGTACAGGCCACATAGAACAGCCGGATGGTCTCCTCGGCATCGGCCTCCTGTTCCAAGAGGCCGTACATTTTGAGACCGATGTGATCGTGCGATTCGCCGAACATCTCGGGGAGTTTGACGAGTGCTCCGAAGTCGGGATGCAGCACCGCCGAGCTGCCGCGCGGTGCCCCTTTGCGGTCGATGTCGGCCACGATGACGACGGGAAATTCGAGACCCTTCGATTGGTGAATCGACATCAGGCGGATGACGTGGCCGGTCTCGGGCAGCGTCGTGGCGAACTCTTCGTCGGTCTCTTCCAACACCGACGTGTGCAAGCGTTCGACGAAGTCCTTCAGCGTGAACAGTTCGCCCCGGTCGAACTCACTCGCCATCTCAATCAGCTTCCGCAGGTTGGCAACCTTGCGCGGACCGAGATGTTCGGTGAGTAACGCGGCGTCGTAGCCGGTGCGTTCGATGGCCCGAGTCAGCAGGCCGGCCAGCGGCAATCGGTCCTTCACGGCACGCAGTTCCGCCAGCACCTCACGCGCGAAGCTCAGTCGTCGCTGTTGCTCATCATCGAGGAAGGTGGGCGGCTGAGCGAAAACACTTTCGTGCAGAGTCAACCGGTCGCGGCTGAGAGCTTGAATCGTGTCATCGCTCAGGTTGAAGAACGGCGACCGCAGGATGCCGACCAATCCGATCAGATCATCGGGATCATTGAGGTACCGGCAGAGGTTGAGCAGATCGAACACCTCTTGCTGCGCGAAGAAGGCTTTGCCGCCGACGAGGTAATAGTCGAGGCCGTAGCGTCGCAACGCCGACTCGTACTCTTGGACGTTCGACAACGCGCGGAACAGGATCACGATGTCGCCCGACTCGACCCGCCGCAGCACGGTCTGGCCGGTGGAGTCCTTCGCGCGGATGCGCGGCGTCGGGTCCGAGAGGAGTTCCGCACAGCGCCGCGCAATCCAGTCCGCCTCGCGCGATCGAAGCTCGCCCGCCAAGACGCGACGCTTCTCATCGGGGCCTTCCCCTAGGAGAGTTGAACTCGTCCCTTCCATCGCGACCCCACCGGGCTTGGCCCGGTGGCTCGCGGGTTTTTGCACTACTTCTTCTTCTCCGTCTGAGTTGCGAGTGATCTGTGATAGATGAGTAGTGCAAAGACCTGAATCCACCGGGACAAGCCCGGTGGGGTGGTTTGCATCTGCGGCTTCGCGATCAGTAACAGGCTCGATGGCGTCACTAGTCGCGAGCAACAATTCGATCGCGGGCGTGGGCGAGCGTTGGAGCGTGTCGAACGGCGCGAGCGGTTCGTAGTTGTCGCCCATCGCGGCGGCGAACAGGTGGTTGACGAAGTTCAGCACGGCGGGCTGGCTGCGAAAGTTGACGTTCAGCGGCAGGCGGCCTCGCTCGGGAATCTCCTGTCTCAGCTTCGCGAAGACACCGGGATCGGCGCGACGAAAGCGGTAGATCGACTGCTTCGCATCGCCGACGAGAAACAAGCGGCCGCGAGTCAACGCCGCGCCGCAGAGCATCCGCACGACATCGGCCTGAATCGGATCGGTGTCTTGGAATTCATCGACCATGAGCAAGCGAATGCCCGCCCCCACGCGGTCGCGCACGTCGAGGTTGTCTCGCAACAGATCGCGGGCCTTGAGCAGGAGATCGTCGAAATCGAGCAGTCCCTGTGCGTGCTTCGCCGTTTGAAACGCATCGGACGTGAGCCGCGCGAGTCGCAGCGCGCGACAGGAGAACTCGGCCGACAACAGCAAGTCGTCCTCGTCGATCGGCAGCAGCTCGACCAGTTTTGTCGTGGCCTTGCGCAGGTCCGTGAAGGCGTCCTTGATCGCCTCGTGAACTTCCGCGCTGGGCCAATTCTTGGCGGTGCCGCCCCCTTGAACACGCGCGTGCTCTTCGATCGCGAGCAGCGGTGCCAGCGGCTCCTTCCACGGCAGCGCCGGTTCGAGCCACTGCAACAGTGTGGTCCGCCGTTCTTGCATCGTCGCGTGCGTCGAAGTGTTCTCACGCAGCAACTCGAACGTGAGCCGCGTGCGTGGATGATTGCGGAACTCGGCGACCAGTTTGGGAACGAATTCCGTCTCCCACTGCGTTCGCCAGCGCGCGGCGATGTCGTCGGGACTCTCGTCTGCCAGCTTGTCGAAGTCGATTTGGAATCGCTGATGAGCCAGCACACGGAGCAGCTCGCGCGTGCGTTCAAGTCCAAACTGCAGGACGAACGCGGCCGCGTCGGCATCGTCGCGTTCGATCAATCCGTGCAGCACATCCTTCGCCGTGTTGCGGAGCAGCGTGGTTGCCAGTGCCGGTTCGAGCAGTCCGAAGCGGGGATCGAGTCCCGCCTCGACCGCCTGCGATCGGAGCAGGCTCGTGCAGAACGAGTGAATCGTGCTGACCCGCGCGGAATCGAGACCGCGCATCAGCGCGAGCCAGTGATCGACCTCATCCCGCTCGCACTGCTGCAGTCGCTGTTGGCAGGCCGAGCGGATGCGATCCCGCATCTCTCGCGCAGCCTTGTCAGTGAACGTGATCGCGACGAGCGAGTGCAGCTCGGCCGAGTCGTCGCCCGGTTCGAGGCTCTTCAAAAATCGCTGCGTCAGCACGAAGGTCTTGCCGCAACCGGCTCCGGCGGACAGCGCGATCGAAACCCCGCGCGTCTCGATCGCCGCCGCCTGCTGATCGGTGAAGCGGGGTCGAGTGGAAGTGTTCTGAGTCGGTGCTGTCATGGTGGGTCACGTTGTATCAGGGGCCACGACACCTCGACAGCAAACGCGGGAGATGCGACGGGCTTTGCCCACCCCAAATGGCGATTCACAAGATGTAGGGTGGGCTGTGCCCACCACCTCAAAAGCCACAGAGGTGGGCACCGCCCACCCTACGATTTGATGGGCGCAGCCGATGTGACGAGCGGCGGCTCGGTCGCGCGGAGTCTCACGGTGAACGTGCTTCCCTTTCCGAGTTGGCTGGTCACTCGGACCTGTCCGCCGAACACCTGACAGTGGTGCTTGACGATCGACAGTCCCAGCCCGGTCCCGCCGACTTCGCGTGAGCGGGCTTTATCGACGCGAAAGAACCGCTCGAAGATGCGGGTCTGATTTTCCTTGGCGATGCCGACGCCATTGTCCTCGACCTCGATCACGATCACGTCCGCATCTCGTTTCCAACGCACGACGATTTGTCCGCCGGGGGGAGTGTAATTGATGGCGTTATCGAGCAAGTTGTCGGCCACCGTTCGCAAGCTCTCTTCGTCGGCTAGTCCCCAGACGGGATCGACGGGAGCCTGCGTGTCCAACAACAGGCTCTTCGACTTCGCCACGTCCTGATGCTCGTCGAGGCACTCGTTCAGGATCGCGCTGACATCGACCGCGGTCAGATCGAAGGCAGGTTCATCGGACTCCATCCGCGCCAGTTCGAGCAGTTCCAAAATCAAGGTGTGGAGGCGATCCGCCTGTTCGCCGATGCGGCCGACGAAACTGCGATTGATGTTGGTATCTTCGAGTGCCCCGTCGAGCAGTATTTCGGCGTAGGCGGAGATCGCGGCGAGGGGCGTCTTCAATTCGTGCGACACGTTCGAGACGAATTCGTGGCGCAAGCTTTCGAGCCTTCTCAAATCAGTCACATCGTGCAGGACGAGGACTGCACCCGAACTGTCTACGCCCGAACTGTCTGTGCCCGGCAATCGAGACATGACGGCGGCCAGCACCGATTGCGTTCTCGGCACGTCGATCTCGATCCGCTGTTGCTCGCCGCTCTTCAACGCCTGACGGACCAGCTCTTGGAATTTCGGCAGACGAACGGCCTCCCACAGCCGACGCCCCGTCAGGCCGGTCGGCTTCAGATCGAGCAGTCTGATCGCGGCACCGTTGGCGAGCAGGATGCGCTCCTCAGCATCCACCGCGATCACGCCTTCGACCATCGCTTCGAGGACGATGGCCAGTTGCTGATTGTTCTGGTCGAGCGAGTCTCGCCAACGTTCCAGTTCGATAATGCGCGCGTTCGTACGACGGGACAGGGCCTCATACGCGCTCACGAGCCGCTGAGGAAACGGCTCGACGCTGTTGGGACTCACGCTGGCCAGTTCCGTCGCATTGGGATCGCTCGCAAGGAAGCGGGCTGCTGCAACAGCGACTTCGTTGACTGGCATCACAACCTGCTGAACGTATCTCCGCGCCAGCCACGCTCCGGCCACCACAATTCCCGACAGCACACCCGCCACCCGCCAGCACCAGCCCAGCCACTCGCTCGATCCCGCCGCCAGCGGAGGCGAACCGCAAACCCACACTCCCGCCGCCGCCGCACACACGCCGCCCGCGACACTCATCGCAAACGCACGCCAGAACTCTCGGGAAGACAACATGCAGACTCTCTCGGCAATTGACGGTTCTTGATAAGCGGGCCTCTCAGCCCGTTAAAAACGTCGAGTAGATGTTTCCGACAGAACTCGGCGTAGGGTGGGACAAGCTCGCTTCGAGCGCCGGCCCACCATGCAAAACGACTAGACATTCTGGTGGGCCGGCGCTCGAAG
>JAYSQC010000045.1:0-7325 GCA_043721755.1 Schlesneria sp. | reverse complement strand
GCGAGGGCTTCGTACTCATCGAACGTCCAGCCCTCGCTCGCGCGTCGGGCTAGTGTTTTTGCGACTCCACAAAACACGGAGTTGATTTTGGACAGGTTCCTAGCGTGCGCAAAAGTTGCGAGCAAAGAAACGAAACAGGCTGGCGATCCGCCAGCCTGTGAGAGGACTGCGTCACTTTTTGAATGACGCAGAAGAGTTGCCCGACCAGGATTCGAACCTGGACAAACAGAATCAAAATCTGTTGTGCTAACCGTTACACTATCGGGCAGTTTTGTACTCGTGGGCCTGTCCCAATCAGGTGGGCCAGCCCAAGCGCGGCGGAGTGTATCGGAAGCCTTCCCACGCTCGCAAGCCCTCCTCTCGCGGTGAAGCTTGCTGGTTTGTTGAGTCGCTGGATACGATCCCCGCCCTGCCTGACCCGCCCCGAAAAATCCCCTGCCAAGGCTCTGTCACATGGCGTTGCGTGCCTGTCGATTCCTCTTGCTTGTCGTCGGGATCGCATCCGTGCTGGTCACTTCCGTACTCGTCGCTAGCGACATGACACCGCCGCGCGTGCCGGGGTTCGAGCGGTTCTACACCGCACCGTTGCTGACGCTGGATGAAGAGGTCATCCCGGTCGATGCCATCACGGGGGGAAGACTGCTGCTGGGCGAGTTGAATTGCCTGAGCTGCCACTCGGCGGGGAATGAGATCAAAGAGGTTGTCAGCACGAAGCAGGCTCCGATTCTCGATGACATCGGGCAGCGGGCGCGCGTCGATTGGCTGCGCGAGTACCTTGCCCAGCCGCACTCGATCAAACCGGGCACGACCATGCCCGACGTGATTGCCGCGTTGCCCGAGGCTGATCGCGCGAGAACGGTTGAAGCGCTCGTTCACTTTCTCGCGACGACCGGGTCGGTCACTGAGTCGCATCCGGATCGCGGGGCGGCCAAAAAGGGAGCGGCCACGTTTCAGAAGGCGGGCTGTGCGGCGTGTCATGCGCCGTTGGGAGACAAGCCGGGCGATGGCAAGTTGGCGGACTTGGCCACGACGATTCCTCTGCCCGACATCGGCAAGAAGTATTCGGTCCCGAGTCTGATGGCGTTTTTGAAAGACCCCATGAAGGTTCGGCCGTCGGGGCGGATGCCCGCGCTGGGGCTGAAGGATGAAGAGTACCGCGACATCGCCCAGCATTTCGTCGATCCGGTCGAGCTGTCTCCCAACGTGACGTACGCCGTCTATGAAGTGGCAGACAACGACTTTCCCAACTACGAGAAGCTCACGCCCAACTCGACGGGAACGTGTGCCGGGTTTGATCTGACCGTCGCGGGGCGTGAGAACAACTTTGCCGTTCGGTTCACGACGTTCCTCAAGATCACCAAGCCCGGTCAGTACCAGATTCATCTCGGTTCGGACGACGGGAGTCGGGCGTATGTCGGGAAGGAACTGGTCGTCGATAACGGCGGCGTCCATCCGCACGCATTCAAATCGGGCAAGGTCATTCTCGACGTGGGCTTTCATCCGCTCATCGTCGATTACTTCCAAGGGGGTGGCGAATGGACGCTCGATGTCGATCTGGCGGGCGGAGGTTTGAAGCAGCAACCGCTCGCGAACTTCGCGTTCTTGGAAGCGAAAGATGCGGCCGTCGCAAGTGATACGGGACCGAAGTCGGACAAGGCCGCTTTCACGATTGATGCGGCTCTGGCCGACAAGGGCCGTGCGTTGTTCGGGTCGCTCGGGTGCGCGGCCTGTCATCAGTTGAAAGAGGACGGCAAGCAGATCACTTCGACGCTGAAGGCAAAGTCGTTGAAAGACCTCGCCCTGAACGACCAGAGCGGCGCGAGCGGTTGTCTCGCCGAGAACGTGGCGACGAATGGTGCCGCCAACGTGCCGCGATACGGACTGAGTGCCAAGCAGCGCGCGGCGCTGGTCGCAGTGATCGCCTCTTCAAAGACCGACGCCGGGACAAAGGAATCGCCGAATGAAAAAATTCATCGGACGTTCGTGGCGCTGAACTGCTACGCCTGTCACAAGCGAGGCCAACTCGGCGGGGTCGAGAAGGAGCGGGATGCCTTCTTCGAGACGACGCAGAAGGAGATGGGAGACGAAGGCCGTCTGCCACCGCAGCTCACGGGAGTCGGCGACAAACTGCGACCCGAGTTCCTCAAGCATGTCCTCAATAATGGGGGCGAGGACCGCAAGATTTACATGCTCGCGAAGATGCCAAAGTTCGGCGGAGCGAACGTCAACCCGCTGGCTGAGCAACTGACGGCCCTCGATACGAAGCACGATCCGCTGCCAACGCGCGAATACCCCGAACCCGAGTACCGCACGAAGGCGGCCGGGCGACATCTCGTCGGTGGGCAAGCTCTCTCGTGCATCAAGTGCCACGACTTCAACGAGCATCCCTCGACCGGCATCCGCGCGATCAATCTCACTCGGATGCACGCACGGCTGCGGCCCGAATGGTTCGACCGGTACATGCGCGATCCGCAGCTCTTCCGGCCGGGCACGCGCATGCCCGCGCCGTGGCCGTTCGGTCAGGCGACGATCCGTGACGTGCTGGCCGCCAACGTCGATTTGCAGATCGGGGCGGTCTGGATGTACTTGGCCGATGGAGGCAAGGCGGCGGTCCCGGTCGGTCTGGTGCGCGAGCCGATCGAACTGAAGCCGACCGATTCGCCGATCGTCTATCGCAACTTCATCGAGGGAGCCGGTTCGCGCGCGATCGGCGTGGGCTATCCCGAGAAGGTCAACCTCGCGTGGGACGCCAACGACATGCGGCTGGCCCTCGTCTGGCACGGAGCCTTCATTGATGCGTCGCGTCACTGGAACGGACGCGGCGTTGGTTACGAAGCACCGCTCGGCGACCACTTGATTGAACTCGCGCCGCACGCGCCACTGGCAAAGCTCGCGTCACCGAATGACCCGTGGCCGACAACCCTCGCGCGAGACAGCGGCTTCCGGTTCCTCGGCTACAAGCTCGACACGAAGCAACAGCCCACATTCCGGTACACGTTCGCGGGCGTCACCGTCGAAGATCAGCCTCTGCCACTGAAGATCGACGGCCAACCGTTCACGTCGATCCGCAGAACGCTCACCCTGACCGGCCCCGCGACGGAGAAGCTCTACTACCGCGCGGCCATCGCCAACAAGATCGAGCAGACCGCCGCTGGTGAATACAAACTGGACGGCTTCTGGACGATGAAGCTCAACGGTGGCGATGCGGCCACACTGCGTCAGGCGGGCGGCAAATGGGAGTTGCTCGTTCCCGTGAAGGGACCGACGACGATCACACAAGACTACGTTTGGTGAAACGATGACCTGCTGCACCGAATCATCCTCAATGACACATGACTGAGGTTCTGAGAATGCGATCACTATTGTCTGTTACTGGTTCTTTCCTGTTGCTCTCGGCGTCTTTCATTCAGGCTGCCGACAAGCCTCTGGTTGAGAACGACTTCTACAAGCTGGTGTCGTTTGATGTGCCGAAGGAGATCATGCTGGAAGCGGGCGGGATCGAGATTCTGCCGAATGGACAGGCGGCGGTGAGTACTCGGCGCGGGGAAGTGTGGTTGCTCGACAAGCCGTTTGCCGATCCGAATGGCGACGTGAAACCGGGCGATGCTAAATGGAGCCGCTTCGCGCACGGGCTGCATGAGGTGCTCGGCATCGTCGAGCGGGACGGCTGGATTTATGTGACGCAGCGCGGCGAAGTCAGCCGGTTGAAGGACACCGACGGGGACGGCAAGGCCGATCTGTTCGAGACCGTCAACGACGACTGGCACATCGACGGCGACTATCACGAGTACGCTTTCGGTTCGCGGTTCGACAAAGAGGGCAACATCTGGGTCGTCCTCTGTCTGACCGGTTCGTTCAGCAGCAACAGCAAGTATCGAGGCTGGTGTCTGCGGATCTCACCCGACGGCAAGATGGTTCCCACATGCAGCGGCATCCGTTCTCCCGGCGGCATCGGCATGAATGCCCTCGGCGAAATGTTCTACACCGATAATCAAGGCCCGTGGAACGGGACGTGTGCGTTGAAGCAGCTCATCCCCGGCAAGTTCGTCGGGCATCCCGGCGGCTTCAAGTGGTACGACGAACCGGCCGTCAAAGCGGCGATGGGTGAGCGGCCGAAGGAACCCGAGAGCGGCAGTCGCTTCATGACCGAAGCTCAAAAAATCCCCGAGTACGTGCCGCCAACGATCCTGCTACCGTACACGAAGATGGGCAAGTCGGCGAGCGGCATCGCGTGCGACACGACCGGCGGGAAGTTCGGTCCCTTCCAAAACCAGATGTTCGTGGGAGACCAAAGCGACAGCACCGTCATGCGCTGCTTCCTCGAAGAAGTCGGCGGCAACTATCAGGGAGCCTGCTTCAAGTTTCGCGAGGGCTTTGGCTCGGGAACGCTCGCCATGCTGATGACCACGGACGGCATGTACGTCGGCGGCACGAATCGAGGCTGGGGCTCACGCGGCCCGAAACCGGGAGCCTTCGAGCGGCTCGTCTGGACCGGCAAGACCCCGTTTGAAATTCACGAAATGCGAGCCAAACCCGACGGCTTCGAGCTGACGTTCACTCAACCGGTCAACCCGGCCACGGCGTCAGACGTGAAGAGTTACGCGATGACCTCGTACACGTACATC
This sequence comes from Schlesneria sp., assembly GCA_043721755.1. Classification (GTDB taxonomy): domain Bacteria; phylum Planctomycetota; class Planctomycetia; order Planctomycetales; family Planctomycetaceae; genus Schlesneria. The sequence continues at coordinate 2,700 of JAYSQC010000045.1, read as the reverse complement.
TTCCAATCGGCCTACGGCAGCCCCGAAGTGGACCAATCGATCCCGACGATCACGTCGGCCACCGTCGCCCCCGACAACAAGTCCGTCCGCCTAGTCATCGACGGCCTGAAGGCGGGCAACATCCACGAACTGACCTCCGCCGGAGTGAGGTCCGCCGAAGGTTTGCCGCTCCTCCACAACGAGGCGTACTACACGCTCAACCGCATCCCGAAATAAAACGCCGCATAAGGGGTACTTATGCGGCGTGAGCAGAAAGCCTTGAGTCGAACACGGGTCAGTGCTTGGTGTGGATTCGACCCTCGATCTCAGCCACCGGTCTCCGGTCTCCGCCGTTCTTGCGAAGTATCTCGATCTTTAGCCGACACTTCAGTTCCGGATTTGAAGAGCTTTCCGTGAGATAAAAGTCCGTGCTGAACTGACCCCGACCTGCTTTGACACTCACAATCTTCGGGGCCGCGCTTCCACAACAACTAGTCCACTTGCCATCTGGCAGGGGAAGCTCCATGGTGAGAAAAACTGAATCTCCAACCTCGCATGACGTTTCAATTTCTCCGGCTATCTTGAATAGATGCCCAGCTTGGAAATCAATCGTCTCGCCAACCGCACCAATCGTCTCGCCATCGGTTGAGCGAAACTGTAGTGCGATCTTACCTGGAACACTCAGCGGAACGACGTGTTCAATTACAGGAGGTACTTTCGGTGCGAAGCAACCGGAAACTGCAACAACAATAAGTAACTTCGTCCAGTATCGCACGCAGCCCCCATTTCAGATTCGTATGTTTCCCTCCCGCTTACGGGGACGGGGGGCCGCGAAGAGTTCCAGCATTATTGACTACAGGCCCGAACGTACCGCCTTGGAGTATTTTAAGATGGATCCGCCCGCTCCTCGCCGGGACACCTGCCGCCCAGTTACCAAGCTTCACATTCGTATTATAATTCCCTGCGGTTGTTGTCATCAGCATCTGACCGCCACATGCGGACCAGACACCAGGCGTAACTTCCCATTCAAAAACAGCCAAGTATGTCGAGTTCGCGGAAAGACGAATAAGACCCACTGCTTCTGTACTGCCATCTACAGTGATGTCGAAACCAGCTGCGGGAGTCGAAATGCTTGCCGCTTCTACCAAACGCGGCATACCAACAAGCCCCCACAACATGCAAAATGTAACCAGCAATGCACGCATAGGCCACCCCCTTAGTTAGGACACACACAACAGGAGACAATAGAATCAAGGACCGGCACGTGTCCCCAAATCGTGCCAGACAGTTTCGTCAATATCATTTGAGATGAACTCCACATGGCCATCTCCAAATAACGCATGAATGCCCTTGAAGTGATCGCTTCCCGATGTAAGTGCCGAATGCGAGCGACCGCCAGCCAAACAGCTTGGCATGTTGGGGTTGAGAATGTGATGGTACGTTGCTAATGAGTTGTCCCAGGAACTCTGCGCCCAGCCCCAGCCCCGATACCCCCCGTCATGTGCAACACCAGTGGGCGAGTTGCTAATCGAGGCACAGCGACTACGGAACAACGGAAACTCGCTGGGCCGCGACACCGGCGGGAAAAACGACCAAATGACCCTGCGATCATCACGCACTGGTGAGAACGGAGGGCTTGCGGCCTCAATTGTCGTGGGCAGAATCTCGGCTATCGCGACCGTTCGGCTTAATCCGTCCGTGATATCGCGTGGGCCGGTAGGCGAGAACCCCCCTGTCAGGGACGGAACCCACTCTGTGGTGAAAAACCCGTCAAGCCCCGATACCTGATACCCCGTTCCGATATTCGCACCGTAATTCAATGCGTCTCGCACCATAGCTGGCACGGAATCTGAGGGGCAACGAAACACTGGAATCGAGGGAGGCGTAAGCGATCCATTTTCGTAAGCACCAGTTTGAACGTTCTGGTAAACTGTGTTTTGCTCTAAAGCCGGAAGCAGTTCTCGAAACAAGACGGCAGCATCGGGGTAGTGCCCCAAGGTTTCGGTTCGATTATCGAGCGCAATTCCGAGTTGGCGGAGATTGTTCTTGCAGGATGTCCTCCGGGCGGTCTCACGAGTGCCTTGGACTGCGGGCACCAAGAGCGCACAGAGCAGGCCGGTGATGGCGATCGAGACGAGAGCCTCGATGATCGTGAACGCGGAGCGTTGCGGCTGAGATTGGGTGTGTTGTCGCATGATGCTCCGAATCGGATTTCGGTTCGATCTGCGGAACCGCGTCGTCGCAGTTGCGGTCGGTGTCGATGTATTAGAAATGCCACATCGACGGTGCGATAACGCGACGAGAGTATAAGTGTGTGTGTGTGTGTGTGTTGTCAAGTGACTGCTCCTGAAATAGTTCGTGGGATGTGAGAATAATCATACTCATTCTGCGGCGATGGCGTCTGATGTTCTCGGTGCAATGTGGCTCGTCGTGATTGGTCGCCGTGCGAAACGAGGGTCAGCGACTTTGAGAGCGAAGCAAAGCACCCCTCACCCCCGGCCCCTCTCCCCGCAAAGCCGGGGCGAGGGGAGACAGACCCGGTGTGGCCCGGCTTGCTTCAAGCCGCGTCCGCAGGCCCAAGAAACTGGGGCTTGACGTTCTGTGGAGTGGAACGCTCGCCCCTCATCGACGTTCGTGCTGAGGTTTCTTGTGCTGCGCACCCAGCTTGAAGCTGTATAGACCGGGGACATGGGTCACAGGTTGAAGGGGACGAGAACGGGT
>JAYSQC010000044.1:0-11235 GCA_043721755.1 Schlesneria sp. | reverse complement strand
CTCGGACGGAGTCATCGGCCGTCGTCGGTACATCAGCGGCGTAATGATGCGGCTTGGCAAGATCGCCAGCACGACGATGACGGCGGTGAACTAGATGTTATGAGCGGCGCACCAGTTCATCCCTCGCACCAGCCACTGGTTGTCGAGGAGGGTTTTGGCGATCGGCCCGTTCGCTCGCGTGCTGCGCAGAGACTCCTCCACCGACGGGTGTGTGGCTGGGGTCGGCGTTTCGCTGCCCCAGCCACTCGTGACACGTTTGCGGGCCGCAGCCCGTGCGCCGTCGCGATCACGGCTTCCAAGGACCAACGAGTTCCACCAAGTTGCCATCGGGGTCGCGGTAGTTGGCGAGGGCCAGTCCAGCGGGAAGACCTTCCGGCAGCGGGACCGGACACTTGGCGATCAGCTTCGCGCCGGCTTTTTCGGCACGAGCCACCGCCGCGTTCACGTCTTTCACGGCGAGCGTCAGATAGCGAAAGCCATACGACGAGTGAATGAACGTGTTGTCCACCCGCGCACCGGGCGAAGTCTTGAACTGCATCAACTTCAGCTTGGTCGCTTTCTCGCTCTTGCCGAGGACTAGTGGTTGGACAACTTGAGATTGCGGGGTTGTTCAACAACTAGCCCGACGCGCCAGCGAGGGCAAACCGTTGTCGAAAGTGAAGCCCTCGCTGGCGCGTCGGCCTAGTGATGAATCCCTCAAGACAAAGTTGTTCGACCACTGGTTGGCAGTCCTGCCGTGTTGCCGCGACTTCATGCCGCGCAGGCAGCATGAATTGTGAGCTTCAGCGGGCTGCGACCACTGGCCGTGTCGATTCACCTTGAATGGCTGATGAAGTAGAGCGGCACTCCGAGCAGGAACGGCACCGCGATCAGAGGCAGCAGCGGCCAAGCGTAGAGCGTGGCCGAGTACAGTCCAAACCCGGACATCGCGCAGAACAGCAGCGGGCAGAGGGGGAAGAGCGGTGCGCGGAACGGTCGCGCGATGTCACGGTCCTTCCAGCGAAGAACGAAATACGCGACGCCGGTCGCCAAAAAGAACGACCAGAAGATCGGGGCTGACGCGGCGTAAAGCGTCTCGAATCCGCCGAAATACTTCCCCCACGGAACCGGCGTGGCACCGACTGCGACGAGGCTCGCGTCCAATGCCTTTCGTCCCGCATCCGTTCCTAGCGCGAGGATCATCGCAACGGTGATGGTTCCTTGAATGAACAAGGACCGGACGGGAGCGTTCGTGTGGGGAGACCACTTCGCCAGCAACGCGAACAATCTGTGATCGGCACCGACGGTCGCGTGCAATCGTGCGGCGGAGAAGATTACGCCGTTGACGCTACCCAGGGCCGAGACCATCACGAGGACACTCATCGCCCGCCCTCCACTCGCGCCGACCACCTTCGCGAACGCATCGGCCGCCGGTTGGTGCGAGGCGCGCAGGCCCTCGAAACCCAACGCGCCGAGATACGCCGCGTTCAGCAGCACGTACCACACGGTGATGACTCCGATCCCCAGCAACAGTGCGCGGGGGATGTTGCGCGAACGATCCTTCATTTCCGCCGCGACGAACGCCGCGTCATTCCAACCGCCGTAGGCGTACAGCACGAGGATCAGCGCGAATGGCCAGCCAGCGTCGGACATCGGTTTTTCAACGGCGAGCGAACGGCTTCCGGCAACGCTCAGCCCCGCGATGACGAGCAGTCCCATACCGACAAGTTTCGCGATGGTCAGTACGTTTTGAGTTCGCTTCCCCGCCTGAACGCCCAGCATGTTGAGCGCCGTCAGCACGACGACCGCAGCCAGCGCGAGCCAGATCGTGGCACTGCTTGGCAAGGCGAAGACCGTCACCGCGTACTCGGCGAAGACATACGACAACGCGCCGATGCTGCCCGTTTGGATTATCGACAACTCGGCCCACCCGAACAGAAACCCGGCCCACGATCCGAACGCCCGCGTCAGGTAGTTGTATTCGCCGCCAAGTCTCGGATAGGCCGTCGCCAGTTCCGCGTAACAGAGCGCACTGGCGAACGACAATCCGCCGCAGACGAGCCACAGGCCCAGCCCCCACCACGGGCCGGGGACGTTGGCGAAGATCAGCCCGGAAGTCTTGAAGACCGTGCTGCCGATCACGATGCCGATGATCAGGCTCACCGTATCCCACGTCGTCAGCGTGGAGGAACCTAGCTCGGAGGAACCAGAGTCGGTTGCGAGTCGGTGGTCATTCATGAACAGTGAGCCTCTTCTGTCTCGCACGAGGGGCGGAGACGATTATCCCCCGCGCGATCAGAGCCGACTCGTTTAACCGCGTGGGCAACGCCCCGCGCGTCGTGCGGTAAGACAGTTTTCCACGCAACTCGACGCGCGGGGCGTTGCCCACGCGGTTAAACGCAAACGTCACGCGTTGAGCCGCGCGACTCACTTAACCGGATCCTTCTTCGCTTCCGTCGAGGCCGCTTTGTCCTTGTCGCCGCCGTCTGTCTTGGCCTTGTCGTCCGCTTCCTTCTGTTCGCGGACGGCCTTCATATAGGCCGACCGAAACTTGCCGAAGAAAGCGGCCAACTTCTCGTCGGCCTGTTTGGGAAATTTCCCCTCGACCAGGGCACCGAGCGCGATCGTGCCGATGGTTTCCTCTTCCTTCCAAACCATCACATACGGGGACGCGGACTTCTTGGCGTGAGGCTCGGCGCAGATCAGTTGCGCGGTGATCTTCAGCTCCTGTGTCCCCGCCGTTCCTTTGCGCGAGTTCTTCAGTTCCAGAATCACCAGCATGACCGCGGCGTCGGCCGCCGGTTCACCGAACGACAATTGAATCTTGGACTTCTCAATCGCTCCCTGAGATTTGACGATCACGCGCGTCCAGATGCGGCCTGAGGCGTCCAGCGCCACCGTCTTGCGCTCGGTCATGTTGATCAGAAAGATCTCTTCAACAGCCGCGAACAGCTTGCGACCTCGCTCCGTACCCAGCTCTTCGGTGGCAAGCTTGCGCGAGATCGACTTCGTGAATTCCTTGAGGTCTTCCGGCTTGAACTCCTTCACCGCCGAGGGAGCTTTCTTCAGTTCCTCATCAATGTCCTGCGCTGACACGGCGAAGTTCAGATTCTGGCCACTGGTCAACTGCATCGTGTTCATGCCGACCACGCGACCGTAGCGGTCCACGAGCGGCCCGCCGCTGTTACCGGGTGAAATGGGTGTGTCGGTCTGCAACCAGTTGCCTTTCACGTCGGCTCCCAACTGGTCGCGCATTTCCTCTTCCTTCCGCAGCGCGCTGATGATCCCCTTCGACGAGGTGAATGACAGGCCGAGCGGTGCGCCGAACGCCATCACCTCGGCACCTTCACCCGGAAGTGCTTCCGCAAGCGGCACGACCGTCTGCACACTGGCGGGCATTTCGATCTTGATGATCGCGATGTCTTTCTTCGTGTTGAACGCACGATAGCCCAGCCCCTTCGCCTTCGTCCCGTTCGCGAACTCGACCTCCACCTTCTTCGCGCCGGTGATGACGTGGTAGTTCGTGATGACCGTTCCATCGATGTTCACGACGAAACCGCTGCCGACGCTCGGTCCTTCCTGACCGATCACGTTGATCCGCACGACGGCCGGTTTCACGAGTGCGATCAGCTGCTCATAGTCGAGTTTTTCGAGTGCCTTCTTAGGGGCGGACGCTCCGTCCACGGCAGCCGCCGTGCCAGCGGAGGCCGCAGCGATATTCGCGGCCGTCGGCGAAGTTCCCGTTGCGGGAGCGGCTCCAATCGGTTGAGCAACTGCGGGCGAAGTGAGTGCCGTCGATGAGGGAGGCGTGGGTGGCACTGTTCCCGTGATCGTTGGGCTGGGCGCTGCGGGGTTCGCGGTGGCGATCGGCTGCACGGGGACGTTCGTTGCGGCCGGCTGAGCCACCGCTGCGGGGACATTCGGTGGCGGCAGCAACTGTTGCGCACCGGGCTTGAGTGCGAGGAACAACACCAGTCCAACGACCACCACGCCTCCGGCCGTCGCCGCGCCGATCAGCACCGTGTTGTCGCCGCCGGATGATTTTCCACCCGATTTGCGTTTGCCACCGGAGGACCGGCGTGGCGCGGGTTGGTCGTCACCATCGTCCATCGGCACGCGAACCGCCTCGCCGCACTCGGGGCATTTCACCCGCTTGCCCGCCGCCGTCGAGGCGACCGCAAAGTCGTGGAAGCACGAATCGCAACTGGCTTGAATGCGCATGACAACCCGCCTGCAGAGGACCGCGCCGGGAACATCGCTCCCACCTTGAAGCAACTGAGTCTGCGGAGTCCGATGGAAATGAAGCGACCGCCTCCTGCGGCCCTCGAAACATCGCTTGTCAATTCCCTCGACGACTGCGGGGAGAAGAGAGCTAGAAAGGGCAACCGCAGTGTTTGCGGCCTCAGTTTCAAGCGACGGTCGGATGCTAGCCATGCCACAAACGGAACGCCAGCGCGCGTGGTCGCGTTGAAGAACGGAAACTACACTGACAGTCATGGCGAGTGCGGCCGGGTGAAACCGGCCCGACCCGCTTTGGTCGTTTAACCGCGTGGGCAACGCCCCGCGCGTGGATGAGGGACAGACTCACACGTCGCTCGACGCGCGGGGCGTTGCCCACGCGGTTAAACGAGTCAAGTCTCTCTCTCCCACCAACAGGCCCCCTTGCATGACTTCGTTCGTCTCTCACCTCGAAGCGGCCATCGACGGCACCATCCTTCCCGCCGATCGGCTGCAAACTTTGCACAACGACCGGCCGTTGTGGGTTCGGTACGACATGCAGGCCGTGGGGCGAACGCTCACCAAAGAGAAGTTGCGTGAGCGACCGCTCGACATGTGGCGCTATCGAGAACTGCTGCCGGTCCCGTTCGAGACCGAACCGGTCTCGCTGGGCGAGGGCCAGACGCCGCTGTTGCCGTGCCCGCGCATCGCGTCGCGGTATGGACTCGAACAACTGTGGATCAAGGACGAATCGCACCTGCCGACGGGGAGCTTCAAAAGTCGCGGGCTGGCGATGGCGATCACGATGGCCAAGCACTGGGGAGTCCGTCGCGTCGCGTTGCCTTCCGCTGGAAACGCGGGTGGTGCGGCGGCGGCTTACGCGGCGCGAGCCGGTCTGGAAGCGTACGTCTTCATGCCCGAAGACACGCCGATCGTGAACCTCTACGAATGCCGACTGGCTGGTGCGAAGACGTTTCTCGTCAACGGACTCATCACCGACTGCGGCCGCATCGTGCGCGAGGGCAAGCAGCGGATGAACTGGTTCGATCTCTCCACGCTCAAGGAGCCGTACCGGATCGAAGGGAAGAAAACGATGGGTCTCGAACTGGCCGAGCAGTTCGACTGGCAGCTTCCCGACGTGATCCTTTACCCAACAGGCGGCGGCACGGGTTTGATCGGCATGTGGAAGGCGTTCCAAGAACTGAGCCAGTTGGGTTGGTTGAAGGATGAAGGCGAGGGGACCAAGCCAAAGTTCCCGCGCATGGTCAGTGTTCAATCCACCGGCTGTGCCCCCATCGCGAGGGCGTTTGAATCCGGGTCGCGCTTCGCCGAGCCGTTCGCCAACGCGGCGACCATTGCCAGTGGCATTCGCGTCCCGGCGGCGGTCGGCGACTTCATGATCCTCGACGCAGTGAAGGAGAGCGGCGGCGTGGCACTGCAAGTCGAAGAGGCACGCATCCGCGAATGGATGCACCTCGTCGCGGCGTCCGAAGGGATCGCGATCTGTCCCGAGACGGCCGCGTGCATCGGGGCACTGGAACGGCTGACGCGCGACGGCTGGATCAAGCCGCACGAGCGCGTCGTCGTCTTCAACACGGGTGCCGCGCAGAAGTACGTCGAAGCGATGCAGTGCGATCTGCCCAAACTCGACATCACGCGGCCCATCGACTGGGACTGGCTCTCGGAGTTGTAAGAGTCCGTTCACGATCACTGGTGTCGCTCCATACCAACCCGAAGCGTGAGCGAGGACACATCTCTCCGAGCGGGGCGGCGTCAGCCCCCTGGCTCTTGGGCGTCAGCCCTCTTCTCTTTCGCCGAAGTGACGAAAGGCGAGCAGTCGGGCAGACGTAACTGGTTTCATCGCGTGGGCAACGCGGTGAAACGACTCAGGTTGGTCCGAACGACGCACGCGTACTGCGGTCATGCGCGAGCGGGCTGACACCTAGGAAGGCCAGGGGGCTGACGCCGCCCCGCTCGGAAAGACAGGCATCGTTAGGCGGCTGGTCGAATGGACTGCCGCAAGCCACAATCGTCCTCACCGTTCACCCCGAGCCATGCCTGTCAGGAGAGTCCCATGCGACGCCCGTTCCTTCTGCAACGAACTTTGCGAACGCTGACGCTGGTGGCGCTAGCCGTCTGGTGCATGATGCCGTTCGCGGGAGACCCGATTCGTGTCGAGCAATCTCTCGCCCAGGATCGCGGCCAAACGCTCGCTCAGAAATCAACGGTGGCCGAACCGGTGGCCGCTCCCGAGAAGGCCGATGCGAAGGAGCGGCCTCATTCAGAGACGCCCATCACGCGCAAGTCCAAAAAAAACGCGCGCGCGTCGAAGCCCCTCGTGCAATCGCGGCCCTACCCGGTCTTCGGCATCGACGAGGTTCTCGATCATCTCGCCACCACGGGAGCCAAGCTGCACAAGGCGGGCAAGGCCAAGGGTGACGTGGAACTGCGAAAGAACCTCGATCGCAAGCAGTGTTCGCTGACGTTGGCCGCTGCCAGTGAAGAGGCGATCTCGGACCGCGACCTCTACCAGCGTGCGTGCGAGAGCGTCTTCGTCGTGTGCAGTCTCTACAAAGGGAGTGACAACGAGAACTGGCAGACCTCGCTAGCGACGGCGTTCGTGGTCGCGGAAGACGGCGTGCTGTCGTCGAGTTGCCACGTCTTCGACAACGAAGACACGGCCGACGCCGTGATCGTGATGGACGTGAAAAAGAACGTGTACCCCGTGACGGAACTGCTCGCCTCAAACAAGCTGGCCGACACCTGCCTCTTCCGCATCGACGCCAAAAACCTGAAGCCGCTCCCGTTGGCCTACGAGGCGCTGCCGGGAACGGCCGCGCGCATCGTGGCTCATCCCGGCGACAGCTTCTTCTTTTTTTCGAGCGGTCATGTGTCGAACTATGAGCGAGACCAGGATGCCGTGTTATGGATGAACGTCACGGCCGACTTCGGCCAGGGTTCCAGCGGCGGTCCAGTCCTCAATGAACAGGGCCATGTCATTGGTCAGGTCAGCCGCACGTTCACGCTGTATGCGGGAGGCTCAGACACGCGATCCCGTCCGCGACGAATCGCCGGTGTCGCACGGACACCTCAGCGCAAAGCCTTGACCCAACTCGACGCCAATCCCCTCAAAGTCACCCCGAAGAAACCGGTCATTGTGGGAGAGACCGCAAGCGAAGCGGACAGCAAAGAAATCATGGACCCGCAGATGGTCTTCAAGTCGTGCGTCCCAGTGCAAAGCCTGCGCGGTCTCATCACGGCGAAGCCCGCGCCGTAGTCTGCATTTCAAAACCAGCCCGACGCGCAAGCGAGGGCTTCACCGCCATCGAATGTTCAGCCCTCGCTTGCGCGTCGGGCTAGTTTTTCGGGGTAAAAAAGGGGTTTGAAATGACCTCTCGTTTGAATCGCCCATCGCCTCACGGCGACAGCGTGCTCACCTCCCACAGCTTCACAGTTTTGTCGTCGCCGCCGCTGGCGAGATGCTTGCCGTCGGGAGTGAACAGCACGCAGCGAACGGTTCCCTCTTGGGACAGCTTGAGCCGTTCGGCACCGCTGGCGGAGTCCCACAGGCGGATCGTGCGGTCGGACGAAGCGGTCGCGATCAGCTTGCCGTTGGGTGAGAACGCGACCGACTCGACCTTGTTGCGATGGCCGCGCAACGTGAACCGGTAGTCGCCGGTTGCCGCTTCACAGACACGGGCTGTCCCGTCGCCTCCAGCCGTCGCGACCCAGAGACCGTCCTTTGAGAAGACGGCTTGTTGAATGCCCGCCGTGTGCCCTTTGAACTGCTGAAGCTCTTTGCCGGTCTCGATGCTCCACAGCCGCGCAGTCCGATCCGAACTGCCGCTGAGCAACTTCATGCCATCGGGTGAGAACGCGATTGAGAACGCATAGTCCTGATGACCGACGAACGTCTTGATCTCTTTCAGCGTCGTCGCATCCCACAGTTTGAGATCTCGATCGAGCGATGCCGTGGCGAACTGCTTGCCGTTCGGTGAGAACGCGATGCCGTTGACCTTCGATCGGTGGCCGCGCAGTTCCTTCAGCTTCTTGCCGTCAGTGACGTCAAACAGTTTGAGAAAGTTGTCCGCGAAGTTGCCGACCAAGATGCGGCCTCCGTCGGGCGAGAACTGCACGCCGGGCAAGCCGTATGTGAACGGCTCCGACTGCCACTTCTTCTCGCGCTGGGCGATGTCCCACAGTTGCAGCGATCCCGCGACACGATACGCGCCGGTGCCGACCGCCAGCCGCGTCCCCTGTTTGTCGAACGCGAGCGACGAGACCGGCTGTTCGGTGGCGAGCGTGATGGCGTTGAGAGCCGTCACCGCTTCAGCCGCCTTCAATTCGGGAGCCTTCGTCTCGCCGGTGGTCACGCTGACCTTCTGCGCGGTCCAGCGACGGAAGCTCTTGTCGATGCTCCCCGCGATGATTTCGTGCGCGTCTGGTGCGAAAGCAACCGCCGTGATGGCGTCGGTCGGCCCGCGCAGGGTCGCTCGTTCTTTGGCCTCATTTGGATCGAACAGCTTGACCGTCCCATCGAAGGCTCCGGCCGCCAGCGTTCTTCCCTGAGGCGAAAATGCCAAGCACCAGAACATCACGCCCTCGGCTCCCGGTAGCGACGCGCGTTGTGTCCAGTCGGCCGTCTTCCACAGTTTGATCGTCGCGTCTTCGCTCGCCGTGGCGACGGTCGCACCGTCGGGCGAGCACGCGATCGCGCGCAGCGCCGCCGTGTGGCCTTTCAACCGCGCGACCTCTTGATGATCGGAGAGTCGCCAGACGATGGCCGTTCGATCACCGCCGCCCGAGATCACATATTGCCCGTCGCGTGTGAAGGCGACCGCGCGGACTCCCGCCGTGTGTCCCGACAGGACCGCGATCTCCTTCGCCTCCGCCACATTCCACAGTCGCGCGGTCTTGTCGTAGCTGGCCGAGGCGAGCGTCGCGCCGTCCGGTGAGAAGCTGATCGAGAAGACCCAGTTCGTGTGACCGGTCAGCTCGGCAATCGGTTCTCCCGCAACGACCTTCCAGATTTTGATCGTCTTCTCGAAGCTGCCCGCCGCGAGTAATTCGCTGTTGGGACTGAACGCCACACACGCGGCCACGTCACCGAAGGCTTCGATTTCGCGATGAATCTTCCCATCGACGGCCGTGCGGATGGAGATGCGACCGTCCTCACGCGCCACTGCCAGCCACTTGCCGTCGTGCGAATAGGCGAGCGACTGAATGGCCTCTGCCTCGGGAGCATCCGTCGGCGGTGCGGGCGGCTTATCGGAAGTCGCTACGTCGGGTTCGGTCGCGGCGACGGCGGCGCTGGGATTGAGTTCGAGCTTCGCTTTCTCGGTCTTCTTCTCGACATCCCACACCGTCGCGCGACCGTCACTGGAGCAGGCAATGAGCCACAGCCCATCGGGTGTCAGCGCGAGCGATTGCACACCGGCGTTCTCGGCCCCGAGATCACCGAGTGACTCCTTTGTTTCGCCGTCCCACAGTTTGAATTCGCGGCTGTTTGCCGACGCGAGCCGCTTCCCCGCGTTCGACAGCGCGACCGCGCGGACACCGCGTTTGTGTCCCTTCAACACGGCGGTCTCTTCGCCCGTCGTGAGGTTCCACAAACGTACTGTTGCGTCGTAACCGGCCGATGTCAGCGCGGTCGCATCGTTCGAGAACGCGGCGGCTTCGATGGACTCCTTGTGTCCCTTCAAGGTCTGCGTCGGCTTGCCCGTCGCCGCGTCGAGGACCACCAAACTGTCGCGTTCTCGCTGAGGAGTTCCCACCACGAGGACCGTTCCGTCCTTCGCAAACGCCACGGCGAGGATGACTCCCAACTCGACCTCATGCGCCTTCGTGAACTGCTTCTCGACGACATCCCACAGTCGGACGCTTTTGTCGAATGTACTGCCCAACGCGAGCCGCTTCCCATCAGCGGACCATGCCAAACAGTTCGTCTTCGCAGCGGGTCCGAGCAGGGTGTGACGCAGCTCTCCGTTCGCGCAGTCGATTAGTTTCACTCCCGCCTGTGGCCCATCCGGCCCGATTGCGAGCAGCGCACCATCGGGTGAGAACACCACTGCTGTGACGCGCCCCGCTTGCTCAAATCGACCGAGCGGCTTCGCGTCAGCCAAATTCCAAACGATGATCTCACCCTTCGACTTGTCTCCGTCAGGCTGTGACACCGTCGCGACACGCTTTCCGTCGGGCGAACAGACGACGTGAGACCACGCACTGCCGGAAGGATTCGCGGACGGTTCGGCCTGCGCGACAGCGGTCGCGGCGAAATCCACCGGCTCGATGTTCGGGCCACTCGGCGCAGGGGTCTCTTGTGCCGACGTGATCGCCGCGAACGCGAAGAGACTCCATGCGAGTGCTGAAGTACACGAGGCAACGAGACGTGTTGTTTCCATCGTGCGACTGGAACTGCGAATCATGGGATGCCTCACTCTGAAAAATTGGGAATCCGCACACCGTCAGCAGACGTGGCGTCTGAGCGATGGGAAGTATGCCCGCGCTGAAATCGAACTGCCAGTGGCAGGCGTCTCAGTGAATCTTTCCGAAGTCCGGCTGCTTGGATGGACTCGTTTAACCGCGTGGGCACCGCCCCGCGCGTCGAATGGCGAAACAGCATCCCATGCCGCTCGACGCGTGGGGCGTTGCCCAGGGTGCAGTCGCCAATGGGTGGTCGCCCTGTCGCTCCGCGACAGGAAGCGAGAACACACGAGTGGCGTTTGCCGTTGCTCCGAGGTGACTCCGCAGATCAACGCCCCCTCGCTGATCGCGCTTCCTGTCGCGGAGCGACAGGGCTACCTTCTCGGAACCACTTGCCCAGCAGTCTTTCGTTGGGGGACCACCACTTGACGACGGCACCCGCCTCGTCACAAGTGACCGCGATGGCACGACGCGCGATGTCTGGAATTGCTCTGATCTCAACTCTCTTCCATTTCGGACGTGTCCGACAAAAGTAGCAGGCACACTCCGTGTGCCGTCCGCGAGACCGTGATTCGCCGAGGAATTCGGTGAACGGCACATGGAATGTGCCTACTA
>JAYSQC010000043.1:0-3792 GCA_043721755.1 Schlesneria sp. | reverse complement strand
CCCAGAAGTCGAGCACGACCAGCCCTTCCAGTGACCGCTGCATCACCTCCTGCTGAAACGTGGCCATCGTGACATTGATTACAAACTGTGTTGGCGGAGCGGCAGCAGCGTGAATCATGGGTAAAGCAGCAGCAGCAGTGGGCGAATCAGACATGAGGCGGGCCTTTCAAATCTCGGCAAGTCACTCGGGGAGGGGCCGGAGTGTACGAGGCACGACAGATGGCAGCAAACGCGGCCGTTATGACTCACTCACGTCAAGTTGACACGCTTCTTTTGGAATGGCGTTCAGCGGAGGCCAGTTGCCAGGTCGTCATCAAGACTAGAAACGGGGTAGCTGAAGTCGTGAGACTTCAGAAATGCCAGAACTCTCACGAGTTCGGCTACCCCCATTTCAAGCCCGGACAAGCACTCGTCGTGCGGGCGTGGTTGCCTGAGTGTGGTCGCCGTATCATCCCGTCCCACACCAACCCGCACCCTCCCCGCACGACGGATCTCTTCATTCATGCCCGACACCGTCTTCCTGATCGACACTTTTTCGCTGATGTTCCAAGTCTTTCACGGTCTCCCACCGATGACCAGTCCGGCGGGATTGCCGACGAACGCGGTGTTCGGGTTCAGCCGCGATCTCGTGTCGCTGCTGCAAACGCATCGGCCGACGTGGCTAATCTGCGCGATGGAATCGGTGGGAGTCGGCAAGCGGGAGGAGCTGTATCCGGCGTACAAGGCCAACCGTAGCCCAATGCCGGAAGATTTGAGACCTCAGATTCCGCTCCTCATCGAGACGGTCGAGGCGTTTGGCATTCCAGTCGTCCATTGCGACGGCTGGGAAGCGGACGACGTGATCGCGACGCTCACGAGGCAGGGCGTCGCGCGAGGCCATCAGGTGCGGATCGTCACCAGCGACAAAGATGCCCGACAGTTGTTGGGTCCGCAGGTGCAGATTCTCAACCTGCGTAAGAACACGTATCTCGACGAAGCCGCGCTGCTGGCCGATTGGGGCGTGCGCCCCGACCAGGTCGTGGACTTTCAAGCGTTGGTGGGCGACGCCGTTGATAATGTGCCGGGCGTGCCACTGGTCGGGCCGAAGAAAGCATCGGCACTGTTGAAAGAATTTGAGACGCTCGAAGGCGTCCTCGCGAATGCCGACAAGGCTCCCGGCGCAAAGCTCAAAGAAAACTTGAAGGTCTTCGCCGATCAGGCGCGGCTCAGTCAGACACTCGTGCGGTTGAATCAAGAGCTAGAGCTGAACTTCGACTGGGACGCGACACGCAATCCTCAGCCCGATGTCCCGGCGCTGCAGACGCTCTTTCGCAGGTTCGGCTTCGGGCGGCTCATTAACGACGTGAACCAGTTCGCGCCAAAAGGGACCACGTTGAATGAAGCCGCGCCGTCCGCGAGCGGCTCGTCGCCCGTTGCCGCGGCGTCGAAGAATGCCGCCAAATCAAAGCCGCGCCCGGCGGGGCGGTCGCTGTTTGGCGATGAGGATGAGGAGTTGGATGCGAACGATGCCCATCTTGTCCCCTCGCCCCCGTCTTCGGGGGAGAGGGCTAGGGTGAGGGGGCCGAGCGGCGAGGACGTTCTCGATCTCGCTGCGCCCTTCGACGCGGACCCTCGCGGCATCACTTCGGTGCCGTCTCGCGTTGGGATGCCGCTCGACTTCAAAGCCCCCCCTCACCCTAACCCTCTCCCCCCCAAGGCGGGGGGCGAGGGGACCGGAGAAGAGACCGACGTGCCGTCGCTCGACTCATCAGCTTCGTTGGACTCCTCAGCGTCGGTCGGCTCAACGGTTTCGCTCGACTCCTCGTCTTCGCTCGCGACACCACCCGTCGTTCCCGCGATTATCCGCCGCTGGGAAGTGATTGATGCGCCCGAGACGCTGACCGTGTTTATCGAGCAGCTCCAGCAGCAGCCGCGGTTTTGTCTCGACCTGGAAACAACGGGGCTGGACCCGCGTTCCGCGCGCATCGTGGGATGGGCGTTTTGTTGGGAGCCGGGGCTGGCGTACTACCTCCCCACGCGCGGGCCATTGGGCAGCGCGTTGCTCGACGAGGCGACGGTGATCGCCGCGCTCAAACCCGTGTTGGAGAACCCGTCGCTGAAGCTGGTCAATCAAAACATCAAGTTCGACCTGATGTTCTTGGAGGAGAACGGCATCTCGGTGCGGCCCGAGTCCATTGATGTCGATCCGATGGTTGGCGATTACCTGCTCGATGCGGGAGCACGCTCGCACAGTCTCGACACGCTGATCCAAAAGTATCTCGGGACGACCGGCATCCCAATCAGCGACTTGATCGGCAGCGGGAAGAAACAGAAGAACATGGCCGACGTGCCGATCGACCTGATCGCCGAGTACGCGACCGAGGACGCGGACTTCACGCTGCGACTGGCCGATCTGGTCTCGGAGCAACTGCGGGCGCAGGGCCTCTGGGATTTGTACTGGGACTTGGAACGACCGCTCATCCCGCTGCTGGCCGAGATGGAACAGACCGGCATTCGTGTGGATGCTGACGAACTGCACCGTCAGTCGGTGGACTTGACTCAGCGGCTAGACCAGTTGATGGGCGAGATACACGGCCTCGCAGGCCGCGAGTTCAACATCGACTCTCCGAAGCAGCTTCAAGTGGTGCTGTTCGATGAGTTGAAGTTGCCGATCAAACGAAAAACCAAAACGGGAGCCAGTACCGACCAAGAGGTCCTCGAAGAGTTGGCTCCGCTCCATCCGCTCCCCGCGCGAATCACCGAGCATCGTCATCTGACGAAGCTGAAGGGAACGTATCTCGACGCGCTGCCGCTGCTGGTTCACGCACGCACAGGACGCATTCACACGTCGTTCAATCAAGTCGTCGCGGCGACGGGACGACTTAGTTCGAGCGACCCCAATTTGCAAAACATCCCGATCCGCACGCCCGAGGGAGAGCGCATCCGCCGCGCGTTCATTCCGGCCGAGTCCTCGTGGAAGCTGCTCTGCGCGGACTACTCGCAGATCGAACTGCGCGTGCTCGCGCACTTCAGTCAGGACCGTGAGTTGATCGCGGCCTTCGCGCAGGGGATCGACATTCACACGGCGGTCGCATCGCAGGTCTTCAGCGTCGAGCGAGAAGCCGTGACCAGTGACCAGCGGCGCATGGCGAAGGCGGTCAACTTTGGCGTCATCTACGGCCAGAGTCCGTTCGGCTTGGCCGCCGCGCTGGGTATTCCGCAGGACGAAGCGGCGACGTTCATCAACGGCTACTTCGCGAAGTATTCGGGCGTGACGCAGTTCATCGACGCGACACTGACCGAGGTCCAGCGTGTCGGCCGCGCGACGACGATCCTCGGCCGCCGCCGCCCGATCGAAGGGATCCGCCCCGTGCGAACCGGCAACTTGAACATGCCCGAACGGACGGCGGTCAACACGGTGATTCAAGGCTCCGCCGCAGATCTCATCAAACGGGCGATGCTCGCCGTGAGGAAGCGACTGCGCGATGAAGACCATCCCGGCCGCATGCTCCTCCAAATCCACGACGAACTGGTGCTGGAGGCTCCCGATTCGGCCATCGCTTCCTTGATCGAACTGGTCCGTCACGAGATGCAGCACGCGCTGGAATTGTCTGTCCCGCTCGTGGTTGATGTCTCGGTCGGCGACAACTGGCTGGAGACGCACGCGGTGAAGTGATGTCTCCCCACCAACCCGCCGCGTGAGCAAGTTCTTCGGGTTCATCGGATGTTTTGGGGGGACTCATTTGGAGAGCGATGAACGACGGCGGCCGGTCTTCATCCTGAAGGGATGTCAGCCATTAGCCGGGGGTTGAG
>JAYSQC010000042.1:0-1893 GCA_043721755.1 Schlesneria sp. | reverse complement strand
TTCGTTTAACCTTATTTTCCGCACCCCCTTGCGGAGCGAGATTTGTGGGGTATTTCGGGGGTTTGAATTATTTCATGAATTTAGCCATCCGGTCGTGGCGGCAGCCTTTGCTTCAGGGTCTGCGACGGAGTTGGAAAGTTCAGACGATTCAGGATGGCTCGCTGACGCAGCGTCAGCCGAGTCGTGCAGACTTCGCGGAGAAACGGCGAGTGTTCGTAAACCAGAATTGTATAGGTCTCAAACGCACGCAGGATCTTCTCCGACGTCGTCTTCTTTTCCACTTGAGGAGCATCCTCCGGTGTGTTCTGACGAAACGTACGCTGCAGCAAAAAGTAGGTCGTCAAGCCCATCATCATCAGAAATACGAGCGACTCCACACGCTTCGGCGAATGCAGAAACAACGGACGAATCGCCAGCGGGCCCTTGAACTGATGATTCGCATGTTCGACATAATTCTGAAGTCGGTAACGGGAGAAAATCTCATCGACGCTCTTCTCCGATTCGGGCACCGTCGTCACCATCGCCGAGTAACCGTCATCCTCAGCAACGGTCATCATCAATGCTTCGTCAAACGACCATTCGAAGCGATGCGTCGCCTTGCTGCCACCACGATTGGGCTTGCTCCCGGACGTTGTTGGCGGAGTCAGCAGTGCGGTCTTCTCAGCGGGCGTCAGCGGCTTCAACTCCCATTGGAAAAACTTCGCGGCGTCCTTCGAACCGAACTCACGCGCGATGCGTTTCGAGATCGTCGCATGATCCATTCCGCGCCGACCCAGAGACACGCTCGCAGCAATCTGAATCAATTCGGCCTTCATCT
Organism: Schlesneria sp.; assembly: GCA_043721755.1. GTDB lineage: Bacteria > Planctomycetota > Planctomycetia > Planctomycetales > Planctomycetaceae > Schlesneria. The sequence continues at coordinate 1,076 of JAYSQC010000042.1, read as the reverse complement.
TCACGATCTGTTTTTCACGCTGCACACGAATGGCTTTGCGGTCCGCCGTGCTGAACACAAAGATCACGCGACCGTCGATGCTGCGACCGGTGGTCTTGTCGTGAAAGACGTGATCGACTGCAGCCAGATCATAGTGATTCTGCGGCAAATTGCTGCTTTTTTCGCGTCGGCGGTGCTGTTCGATCGAAAGAAACGACGCCTGATTCCACTGAAGTGTTTCACGATGTGCGCTGAACAGCGAACTCAGATCGCCCCACGGCGCGGCGCAGATGATGCGATGCCCGACGTCGTGCATCCGCAGCATGTGGCCGACGGAAAATGTGCCGCGGTCCGAGATCATCGTCGTGTGGCTGAGCTTCAGAAATTCATGGATCAGCGACGTTTGTTCGTGAATGCCCGTGTGTCCGTTCTGATTGCCGTCGATGGTATGACCGAACAACGGAAGCGGCCCCAGTTTTTCATCAATGACCGTGAGCAGTCCCACATGAATCATCATTGCGCCCTGCGGCGCATCGTCAGTGCCTCTCCCCTTTGTGATGTGCGCAGGTTCGAGCGTGTCGTTGCTGCGGATTCCATTTTCACCGACGACTCCATCGCGTTTGACAGCGTCGTTGTACGCGCCCTCGAACAGCACATGCGTGGGATCGTAATGGAGTTCGCTGAGCGGAATTTTGAATTCCTCTGCAACGTGCAGAGCGACGGCTCCGAGAATCGAGTGCCGCTGATCGAAGAAGGCGTCGAGCGATCTTCCGAACCGGTCGTCATTCATCTTCTCGATGGGGATGCCGAAGTAGATATCCGCTCCGGACTTTTCGGCCCATTCAGGAATGTTGGACATCGCCACGGGAGAGTAGAGTCTGGCGGCAAGCATGAGGCTGAGAATCGCCCCATGATCAAACTCAGCCTGCTCATCGGCGGGGATGTGCTGGTTGATGATCTCTTTGAGTTTGATTCGTTCGAGCATGGGCGCAATCACCGCCAGCTTTCCAAAATTACAGCCCTGAACATCCTCGGATTTTCCGTAGCAAGTAAATGTATCCATGCGCTAAGCCTGGCAGTTTAGGCAGGAAGCGCAA
>JAYSQC010000041.1:0-21719 GCA_043721755.1 Schlesneria sp. | reverse complement strand
GGCACTCACTTTGGGAAAATATCCTGAGCTAGCCGCCGGTTTCTTAGTTGGAAAAGAACCGGCGGCTAGCGCCGTGCCGCTCACAGAATCACAAAGTGAGTGCCATTGGGCTGACGCCGCCCGGCTCACCACTTCTGTCGGAAACGTCCGCCAAACGATTTGCGTCACTCAACACAAGGTAACGGTGACGCCGTAGATTCCAAACTGTGGCTGCATCAGCGTTCAAACCGAGTATCGCCACGGCCACCTGACCGTGGCGAGGCAGACGCACATTTCGAAAAACCAGCCCGGCGCGCCAGTGAGGTCGGTGTATTCGATGACGGTTCAGCCCTCGCTGGCGCGTTTTGAAGTTGCGCATTTGGACAACGATGGGCTTGTTGCTTTGGAAAACGTCGAAGAATTGAAGCCTGAAGCGCAAGCGAAGGAGTTTTCGAGCGTCACTCCTTCGCTCGCGCTTCAGGCCTCAATTTCCGCCCGTTTTGTGTGTAAGCGACCCAAATGCGCAACTTCAAAACTGGCGCGTCGGGCTCGTTTCAAAATGCGATCTACGTGGCAGACAAAGAAAACGAGCAGCCGCTGTCCGGCTTGCGCCAAGCAGAGGCTGCTCTATTGAAACGGCTCGGTTTCGTCACCGTCCGTGGGAGGACGCTCCCTCTCGCTGCTCACGACCTGTGTGGTTAGGCCGCCTCACTCATCGAACCATCATCGTCTTCGTAGACGAGGTAATAGACGCTGTTGGAACACTCCGTGATCAGCGCCTTGATGGTCTCACTCGACACGTCATCGCTCAGTTGTTCGAGCGCGGCGATGACCTTGTCCACTTCGTCACTGGAGATTTCTTCAAACTCTCCGTCTGGCATCTCACTCACGAGCATGACCTCCTGGTCTCAGCCGAACCGTATGGGTGTCGCTCACGACGCGGGTGGTTTATCCACCACCTGACACAATTTCGATTGTGCTGCAACGATCTGTCGCGAGCGTTCTTGCGGCCTTTCGTTCGGCAGAGAGAGTATCGGCGAAGCAGGGTTCGAGCATGAACGAGACCTCGCCGTCCAGAGTCGTGAGTGCGGACGTTCGCGGTAGCCTCAACCGAATCGCTAGAGCTTGCCACGCCTCATTGACTTCGGCGGGAGTCTTTCGCAGCGAGTTTCGTGGCAGCCGTTTTTTTCTTCAACTTCACTGGGACAGCCGCCTTCGTCGCGACCTTTTTCTTGGCGGTCGTTCCCGCCGTCGATTTCTTGGTCGAGGCCGTTCCCTGAAAAATCTGGTCCCAGCCCGCGATGAATTTCTGATTCGAGCCGGTGTGGACGGTGTAGCCAGTCATGGTCAACCTCTTCGTAGTGCTGAGTTCGATGTGATGCGTGTCAGGCGATCCGCCGAAAGTAGTTAGGCGAATGGCAACAAATGGTTTACCTGTAGACATCAACCCGAAGTGTGAACGAGGACATCGATCGACTTCGCCCTCGTTCACACTTCGGGTTGGTGTGGGTCAGACAAGTCTTGCCGGTCGCCTTATGACGTTCCGCTTCTCTCCCCCGTGATCGACAAAGCAAAGACATCGCGATGGAACAGCTTCTCTCACCCAAGCAAGTTGCCGAAGCGATTGGGGCAAGCGAGTCGTCGCTCAAGCGATGGTGTGATCAGGGGCTGATCAAGACGGTGAAGACGGCGGGCGGACATCGACGCATCCCGGTTCAAGAAGCGCTGCGGTTCGCTCGCGAACAAAATCACTCGGTCGTCGAGCCGCGCCTTCTGGCGATGCCGGCCACCGACAATCGCAAGGCACGGCGGATCGAGAATTGTGCCGAACGGTTGGCAGAAGGCTTGCTCGCCAACAACGAACAAGCTTGCCATGCGATCGTGTTTGATTTGTTTCTGGCGGGCCAACCGGTGAGTCGGATTTTCGACGAAGTCATCGCCGTGGCGTTTCGGACCATCGGTGAGAAATGGGAATGCCACGAAGCCGACATCTATCAAGAACGCTGTTCGTGCCAGATCGCACTGCGAATGCTGCACGAGTTGCGGTCCAAGCAGGTTTCACCGGAACTCGAATTGGTCGCGCTTGGAGCAACCATCGAAGGGGACCAATACTCGCTCCCCGTGACGATGTCGGAGATTGTGTTGCGGTCGGTGGGTTGGGACGCGCGACTGCTCGGTTCGTCGATTCCCTTCGATTCGATGATCAACGCCGCCAAGCGACACGAACCGAGACTGTTCTGGCTGAGCGTTTCGTTCATTCCCGATGAAGCCGCGTTCATCACCGGCTTCAATCGTCTGTTTGAGGCAGCGTCGAAAACCAATACCGCCATCGTGGTGGGAGGCCGAGCACTGACATCAGAGATTCGGACGAAGCTTCGTTACTCGGCCTTCTGCGACACGATGCAGCACTTGGAAGAGTTCGCCAAGACCCTGGTCGCTAGGCAGAAGCCGTCCCGAAGAAAGCCCGCAAACCCAAAAAGAAAGCTTTAGCAGCGATGGCATTCGCCCGATTCGATCTCTCTGTAGCCACATGCGCCAGAACGTGGGTTTTCTTGTGTGTGGCCCACGTTCTGGCGAACGTGGCTACGACTTTGTTTGCCGCCGATGCCACCGCGACGTGGCCGCAGTGGCGCGGTCCGTCGCGCGATGGGCAAGCGGCAGCGGTGCCCGCGTGGCCGGATCAGGTCGATGAGGCGACGCTCACACGGAAATGGCGTGTCGAATTGGGGCCGAGCTATTCTGGGCCAATTGTCGGCGAGGATCGCGTCTTCGTCACGGAGACTCGTGGGAAGCGGACCGAGGTCGTGCAGGCATTATCGCGAGCCGACGGCCAAGTCTTGTGGACTGCTGAGTGGCCGGGAGCGACATCGGTTCCGTTCTTCGCTTGGGAGAACGGCGAGTGGATTCGAGCAACTCCAGCCTACGACGGCGAATCGCTGTTCATCGCGGGAATGCGCGATGTGGTGGTTTGCCTCGACGCTAAGAACGGCAAAGAACGCTGGCGAGTCGATTTCGTCGAGCGGTTCAAATCGCCGCTGCCGACGTTTGGTTGCGTGTCGTCACCGCTGGTCGATGGCGAGCATGTTTACGTTCAGGCCGGAGCCTCGTTCGTGAAGCTCAACAAGCGAAACGGCGAGACGGTCTGGCGGTCGCTGCAAGACGAAGGCGGCATGAACGGCAGTGCGTTCTCGTCCCCCATGAAAACCACGATCGCGGGGCAGCCACAGTTCTTAGTGCAGACCCGCGAAAAACTTGCGGGCGTTGACGAGGCCACCGGCAGCGAACTCTGGTCGCAGAAAATCGAAGCCTTTCGCGGCATGAATATCCTCACGCCGGTGGTGTTCGGAGACTCGATCTTCACGAGTACCTACGGAGGCAAATCGTGGCTGTTCGATCTCAGCAAAAGCGGCGATGAGGCCACTCCCAGCGCGAAGATGCTGGTGACCGAACGCTGGCAGAACAAAACGCAAGGTTACATGTCCACACCGGTCGTCATCGACGGGCACATCTACACGCATTTGAAGAACCAACGTTTCGCGTGCATCGATCTCGCGACGGGCAAGGAGCGCTGGGTGACCACGCCGTTCGGCAAGTACTGGAGCCTCGTCGCACAAGACAAAAAGATTCTGGCCCTTGATGAACGGGGAGATTTGTTGCTGATTTACGCCAATCCGATGAAGTTCGAGTTGCGTAGTCAGCGTCACATCAGCGATTCGCCAACGTGGGCACATTTGGCTGTTTGCGGCGAGGAAGTTTTTGTCCGCGACCTGAACGGGCTGACGACCTTTCGTTGGTCTACCACGCAACAGTAAAGGTGACGCCATCATGAAGATCGCGATCATCGGAGCCGGAATTTCCGGGCTGACGGCGGCGTATCGACTCAGTCTCTCCCATGACATCACGCTGTTTGAGGCCAACGATTATCTCGGCGGTCACACGAATACCGTCGAGGTCGATTTGGGCGGAGAGCGGCAGGTAATCGACACCGGGTTCATCGTGTTCAACGATTGGACATATCCCAATTTCATTGAACTATTGAACGAACTGGGTGTCCGATTGCAGGCGACATCAATGGGTTTCAGTGTGCGGTGCGATGCGGCGAACTTGGAGTACAACGGTTCGTCGCTGAACGGACTGTTTGCCCAACGACGGAATTTACTGCGGCCAAGCTTCTATCGAATGCTGGCCGACATTCTGCGATTCAATCGTGATGCTTCCGAGTTGGTGCAGAGCGGCCCGACGACCGATGAAACAACGGTTGGCGAGTTCCTCGCCCGGCAGCGCTACTCGCGTGAGTTTGCTGAGCATTATTTGCTGCCGATGGGAGCCGCGATCTGGTCGTGCCCGGTCGGGATGTTTGAAACCTTTCCGATCCGGTTCATCGTCGAGTTCTACCGCAATCATGGTTTGTTGAGCGTTCGCAATCGGCCAACGTGGCGAGTCATTGAAGGTGGTTCTCGGAATTACGTCGCGAAGATGGCGGAGCGGTTCCGAGATCGCATTCGACTCAGTACGGCGGTTGAGTCGGTTCGCCGGTCGGTAGACGACGTGGTCGTCGTCCCACGAAATCACTCGCCGGAAGTCTTCGATCACGTTGTCTTTGCCTGTCACAGCGACCAAGCCTTGCGGATGTTGGCGGATTCGACCTCGATCGAACGCGACGTGTTGTCCGAATTTCCTTACGGCCGCAACCTTGCCGTACTACACACCGATCAAACTGTCCTGCCGAAGCGGCGGCGAGCTTGGGCGAGCTGGAATTATCATCTCGCCGATCCGTTATCGAATCCTGCCAGCCAGACAGCCACGGTGACTTACCAGATGAACCTGTTGCAGCATCTGCAATCAAAGCACGTCTTCAACGTGACGCTCAGCAACGCGACGCTGAATAACGACGAACGGATTGACCCGGCTAAGGTGCTGCGGCGATTCGAGTATCACCATCCGATCTTCACTGTTCAGCGCGCCGTCGCGCAGGCACGGCATCGCGAATTGATCAACGTCAATCGGACTTCGTTTTGCGGCGCGTATTGGGGCAACGGCTTTCATGAAGATGGCGTCGTCAGTGCCTTGCGTGTGTGCGAGGCTCTCATGTCGAAGGAGCCTCGACCATGAGAAGCTGTCTTTACGAAGGTGTCGTGCAGCATCGACGGCTCGATCCGATTGAGCATTCGTTTCGATATCGGTTGTTTCTCGTCTTCGTGGACTTGGCGGAACTGGACTCGATATTCGGGCGACGGGGAGTCTGGTCCACTCGCTGGCCAGCTCTGGCGCGGTTCCGACGCGCTGACTATTTGGGAGATGCGGCTCACCCGCTGGATGACTGTGTCCGCGATTTGGTTGAGCAGCGAACCGGGCATCGTCCAGCCGGGCCGATCGGGTTGCTGACCAATTTCCGCTACTTCGGCTTCGGCATGAATCCGGTCAGTTTTTATTACTGCTTCGACACGGCTGGCGAGCGGGTTGAAACCGTCGTCGCGGAAGTCAGCAACACGCCGTGGAATGAGCGGCACTGCTATGTGTTGAGCTTCGCAGGCTGGGATGCTGCTCCAACCGATTTGCACGATGAGCAGACCGGGGTGGAGTGCCAACGGGCAGCGCGGTTCGAGAACTCAAAAGAGTTTCACGTTTCGCCATTTATGCCGATGGATATGACGTATCGCTGGCGAGTCACCGAGCCGCGCGAGCGGCTGGCGGTGACCATCGAAAACTATTCGAACGACACCAAACGATTCGACGCGACGCTGTCACTGCGACGACGACCGATCACGCGCTGGCAGCTTGCTCGCGCGTTGCTGCGATATCCCTTAATGACGATGCAGAGTTTTCTGGGCATCTACTGGCAAGCGCTGCGGCTGTGGCTGAAGCGCGTCCCGTATGTGCCTCATCCACGACGTGCCGTTCCGACGGGGGCGGCTTCTGAGTCACAACTTTCGTCCTCGAAACAAAAGACACTATGAGCGCAACGTGCGGGACCAAATTATCGAATCCTCCCACGAATTCACCGTCGAACGATGATGACGCTGTACTTGCGTCGAATCGCATGGGGTTTGTGACTCGGTTCGCCCGGCGACTGGTGTTGCAGAAGCTGCAACAGTTGAACGGCGGGATCATTGAATTGGCCGATGCAGATGGCTCGACGACGCTCGGTCACGGCGGCGACTTGCAAGCGACATTGCAAGTCCACAACCCGGCGTTCTTCCGTCATGCCGTTCTGGGCGGAAGCTTGTCGGTGGCCGAGTCGTATCTGCGCGGCGATTGGGACTGCGACGACCTGACGGCATTCATTCGGATATTTGTGAGGAATATCGAGGCAACGGATCAGCTCGATCGTGGGCTATCGCGAATCGGCAAATGGGTCAATCGTCTGTACCACCGCTGGCACGCGAACAGCAAATCGGGAAGCCGTCGAAACATTCACGCTCATTATGATCTCGGCAACGAGTTCTTTCGGCTGATGTTCGACGATACGCTGGCGTATTCGAGTGGCATCTTTTTGTCGCCCACCAGCACGCTGCGCGAGGCTTCGTTAGAGAAGATGGATCGCATCTGCCGCAAGCTCGATCTGCGTCCGAATGATCATCTGCTGGAGATCGGCACCGGCTGGGGCGGGTTGGCAATTCACGCGGCCAAACAATTCGGCTGCCGCGTTACGACGACAACGATCTCGCAGCAGCAGTTCGATGTCGCTCGCCAACGAATCGACGAGGCCGGGTTGTCGGATCGTGTGACGTTGCTGTTGCAGGACTATCGCGACCTGACGGGCCAGTTCGACAAGCTGGTCTCCGTCGAGATGATCGAAGCAGTCGGGCATCGGTACTACGACACTTACTTCCGCAAATGCAGTGAGTTGCTTAAGCCCGAGGGCACATTCGTGCTGCAAGGGATCGTGATGCCGGATCGTCGCTATGCCAAGTATTTGAAATCGGTGGACTTCATCCAGAGATACGTCTTTCCCGGTGGTTGCCTGCCTTCGATGTCCGCGATGTTGGAATCAATGTCTCGCGTCACCGACTTGCGATTCGTTCACGCCGAGGACTTCGGCACGCACTACGCCCAGACACTGCGCGAGTGGCGGCAACGGTTTCAGGAACGACTGGATGACGTTCGCGGGCTGGGCTTTCCCGATCGATTCATTCGCATGTGGAACTACTACCTCAGCTATTGCGAGGCAGCGTTCGACGAACGATTTACCGGCGTCGTGCAAATCCAATTCGACAAACCACGGTGTCAACGCGATCCGATTGCGATCGGGTCGCGCGCAGCGGCAGGGAGGTCGGCATGAGCCTGATGTCCTTGGGAATTGAAGCCGTGGAACGGGGTTTGATCCCGGATGTGATTACGCGCGCGGCGATTCGGCGGCTGTGCCAGCGACGCCTGCGTGAATCCGATCGCGACAGTGACAACGCCGATTCACGAGAATTCCAAGCGTTTGTCGAGTCGATGCGCGCGGGGCCAATCGCACCCGTTCCAGAGAAAGCCAACGAACAGCATTACGAATTGCCGCCGGAGTTCTTTACCGCCGTGCTCGGCCCGCATCGCAAATACAGCTCGTGTTTCTGGCCGACCGCAGATACTTCGTTGCGTGATGCCGAAGCGGCGGCGCTCGAAGTCACATGTCAGCGAGCTGAGCTTGCCGATGGCCAACAGATTCTGGAACTCGGTTGCGGCTGGGGTTCGCTGTCGTTGTGGATGGCCGAGAGGTATCGAAACAGTCGCATCACGGCCGTCTCGAATTCGGCTCCGCAACGGCGATTCATCGAATCGGAAGCGGCCTCGCGTGGACTCACGAACTTGCACGTCATCACCGCCGACATGAACCAGTTCTCCACTGAGTCGCATCGATTTGACCGTGTCGTCTCAGTGGAGATGTTCGAGCACATGCGGAACTACGAATTGCTGCTGGAACGAATCGCGTCGTGGCTGCGACCGGAGGGCCGGCTGTTCGTGCATCATTTCTGCCATCAGCGGCTCGTGTATCCGTTTGAAACCGAAGGCGATGCGAACTGGATGGGCCGCTACTTCTTCACCGGCGGTTTGATGCCGAGCGAGAACATGCTGCGGCAGTTCGACCGGCACATGACGGTCGTCGAGCAATGGCGTTGGGACGGCACGCACTATCAACGCACGTCCGAAGCGTGGCTCGCGAATTTGGACGCTCATCGCCGCGAGGTGCTGCCGATTCTCGCCGCGACCTACGGCCGCGATGAGGCTCGCCGCTGGTTTCACCGCTGGCGTTTGTTCTTTCTCGCCGTGTCTGAGTTGTTCGGTTACGCGAACGGCCGTGAGTGGTTCGTGTCGCATTCGCTGTTGCAGCCAAACGGGAAGTAAACCATGACGCCACTGACTGCGATGTTGCTGAACTCAGTGCTGGTCGTGATCGCTACGGTGACGTGCTTGTGGCTGCTGAGCCTCGCTCGCCGCGATGCCAGCATCGTCGATCCATTTTGGGGAACCGGGTTCATCGTCGTGACGTGGTTCACGCTGGCAGGGACTCCAGCAGCGCAAGCGGTCGAGCGGTCGTGGTTGCTTGCCACGCTGACGACGATCTGGGGCTTGCGGCTGTCGCTGTATCTGCTGTGGCGAAATTGGGGACACGGCGAAGACCGGCGGTATCGAGCGATGCGCGATCATCACGGGCCGCATTTCTGGTGGGTCAGTCTGCTGACGGTTTTCCTGTTGCAGGGACTCATCCTGTGGATCGTGTCGATGCCAATTCAAGCCGCGATGGTCACCGCGGCATCGAAGCCACTCGGCTGGCTCGATCTGGCTGGTGCGGGCTTGTGGTGCGTCGGCCTGTTCTTTGAAGCGGTCGGAGATTTTCAAATGGCTCGTTTTCAAGCCGACCCTCAAAACACTGGCCAAGTCATGGATCGCGGCCTCTGGCGACTGACTCGGCACCCGAATTACTTCGGGGATTTCTGCGTCTGGTGGGGTTTGTACTTGATCGCCGCTGCGGGCGGTTCCGCATGGACGATCTTCAGCCCGCTGCTGATCTCATTTCTGCTGCTGAAGGTTTCCGGAGTGACACTGCTGGAGAAAACCATCACCAGTCGTCGTCCCGAATATGCGGCGTACCAAATGCGAACCAGCTCCTTCTTTCCGTGGCCGCCGAACGCGTCTTGCGGTGATCGCTCGCCCAGCAGCCCATTGAAAACGTAGGGTAAGCCTCTGGCTTGCCCCTTTTTCCACTGCTTTCACGGGCAAGCGAGACGCTTACCCTACGTTTTTCAGCAGGCTGCTGGTGATCGGACAATTTGAGATTGCGAGATGGCCCACGCGGCTACGCGAGGGCTTTCGCCACCGCAGCTTTGGTTTTTTCGAGGCCGGTCTGGGCGACTTCGAGTCCATCCTGTTTCCAGTAATTGGGGTTGAACAACTCCAGCGACAAAACGCCGCGATAGCCGTTGTCGCGCAGAGTGCGGAAGATGCTGGTGAGCGGAGCGACACCATCGCCGCAGTGGACGCGCGCGGCGTCGTTGATCGCGGCGCGCGGGGGATCAGCGGGGTAGTCATTCACATGGAAGTTGAACATACGCCGACCGGCGAACATGTTCAGCCCTTCAAAGTCCGAGCCGCCTTTGTAGATGTGATAGACATCGAGCAAGAAGCAGGCTCTCGAATGAGCCGCTTCAATCCCGACGAAGGCCGCTTCGCCGAGTCGGGCCAGCGTTTTTGAGAAACCCCACAGTTCGAGTTGCGGATAGACGCCCTCTTGCTGACCGACCTCGCACAGCGCGCGATAGCGTTCGCTCAGTTGGAACAGATCGAGGCCCGTCTTGTCAGTGACGCCAACAGGAGGAGCGGCCAGCCGTTCGCCGCCGATCTCGCGGACCATCCCCATGCACCGCTTGGCCTCTTCGAGTCCCTCTTTCCGTTTGGCTTCGTCTTCGTGCAGGAAGGCCGCGAAGCCAATCGCGCTCTCGACAGTAAGTCCTGCGTCGGCGATTCGCTTACGCAGGTCAGACAGCACGCCGCCCTCTTTGACATAGTTGTCGAGCGATCGGATCCACGGTTCGATCCCGGTGTACCCGGCCTTCGCGGCGATCTCGATCTCGGAAACGGCATCGACCTTCTTCCCTTGATACTGGCACTCGCGAATCGTGCTCGTGTTTAGGCAGTACCGAAACGGAGGACTCTTGTCCGACGCAGGCTCTGCGCCAGCAGCTCGAACAGTGGTCGAAGCAGCGGCGAACGAAGCGGCAGAGGCGGCGAAGAAGCCTCGCCGAGACAGATCGAGCGACATGGGTAACGAGCCTTGAAATCGAGGAAGGAGAAACGCGGGGCGTCAGGATACGTGGGGACAGCGTGATCAGAAAGTCAGGCTGTGCTGAAGGGAGGAAGACAACTCGAAGTCCGGCTTTTCCTAAAGCCGGACTTCTTGCGGGGGGAAGAACATCCTCTTGCGGGGGAACATCCTCCCGGCTGGAAGTCCGGCTAACAAAGCTAAGCCGGACTTCGACCCAACTTCAACCTAGGCTTCGATCCATCGGAATCGACCTCCCAAGGGCGTTGATTGAATAGCCTCTTGGCGGCAAGTAGACTGCGACGGTCAAGTCGAATTTGCGGATTGGGCTGATTTGGCGAAGTTCTCCTGTTTTAGCGGGGGTTAGGAAGTGCGGCGATTGATCCGGTTGGTCGGGTCGGTGTCGTGCTGCGTCCGAGATGCGTTCAGAGACGATAGATTGAGGCCGTGCGAGGTCGCCTAGTAGCCTGTTGAATAACCCCACCGGGCTTGCCCCGGTGGAATCAGGTCTTTGCACTACTCCATTCCAATTGGTTTTTGAAGTAGTGCAAAGACCTGCGAGCCACCGGGGCAAGCCCGGTGGGGTTTTTCAACAGGCTGCTGGGTGACGGGGCTTCGTCGGATTGACGATCGAAGTGAATCGTGCTGTGAGTCGCATCGGACGGTTTTGGAACATTGAAGAATTCAACGGAGTGGTCTCATGGGAAACCGAGCAATTCAAACGACACAGGCGATGCGTCCGCAGTACTGGCGAGGACGAAACTGGGCACGGGGCCTAGCTGCGCTCGGCGTGGTGGCGGGTGTGGTCACGGGAACTTGGGCTGTCGAAGAAGCGACGAAATCGGAGCTTCCCGGCTTGAAGGGGATTTTGTCGAACGTGGCTCCGGGGGCGCTCAGCGTCGAGGAATTCGCGAAGCTCGACGGGACTTGGACCGAGTGGTCGCAAGGGGCGGCGGCGGCGGTTGCTGACTTCTACACCAAGCTCGATTCGTCGGACTCGAAGGGGCAGCGCGCTGCGCTCGACCTGTTGAAGCGGAAGCTCGACGTGATGCAACGGGCGATCAGCGATGCCAAGTTTGCGTCGTTGCATGACCCGTTGAATGTCCTCCACAACCGACTTGCTCGTCGCATCGACCTCGCGGAAGCGACGCTCGACACGATTGAGATGGACCCGGTGGCGGCTCGTGCGGCGAACCTCGCCAAGGCTGGCCAAGCCGTGACTGCATCGGTCAACGGACTCCAAAAATACCTGAGTGGGATTGGTGGTGGTGGACCGTGGCTCGCGTATGTGAAGGCGGACCAACTCAGCGCGGCACTGGCCAAGGGAGCCGACAGCGAAGCGGCAATCGCTGCCGCGAAACTCGGTCAAGAGAAGATCGCGGGACGGGCGACACTGACTGCGGAAGATCAAAAGCAGTTTCTCGGACGGCCCGCATTTGTGGCTTATGAAGCGGCCGTCGATCAGTACCTGACCGTGGCGAATTGGCAAGCTCCGGCCGACGCGACCGAGCAGTTGCGAGGCCAGCTCAAGGCTCTGTTCGACGCGACAGATGCCTACGCGGAATCTCGCGCGAAAGAAGACGCGGGCAAAGTGCGGGCGGCGTATGCGGCAATCCGCAAGCTTGCACCCGATGGTGGCGAGCGTCTGTCGGCCGTCCTGCAGAAGTACCTCTTCAATTACAACAGCCGCATCGTGGCGAGCGAAGAGTTTTTGAATCGCCTACTCTCGGATGCTCGCACTGAAAACGGGCAAGTCGTGGACAACATCCTCGGCGCACAGGTCAGCGGTCATCAAACGACTTCGACAACCGTCGGTGTCGATCTGCGTCCCAGTCCGAACACGGCTCGGTTCGACTTGGCGTTGTCGGGGACAATTCAGTCCAACACGGTCGGCGTGACGAGCCAGGCGACGGTACAGACCTCGGGCTATCACACGTTCTTGGCGGCGAAGGGCGTCACCTTCGACGGACAGAAGTTCTCCACGTCACCCGCCACGATCTCGGTCAATCCGCACAACACGACGACGGGGATCTCAACGAATGCCGGGGGCTTCCTGTTTGCAGGGATCGCCCGCGACATCGCTTCCCAGGAAGTGGAGGCTCGACGCGGCCAGGCCGAAGCGATCGCGGCGAGTCGCATCCAAGATCGCGTACTCCCCAAATTTAACGAGGAAGTCGATCGCTCATTCTCTGATGCGACCGCCAAAATTGAGAAGGAAGTGTTTGCGGGACTGCGTGCGGCGGGGCTGTATCCCGACGCGATTACGTACCAATCGACGGACTCCGCGCTGCGTGTGAACTCACGTTTAATGGGAGCGGGCGAACTGGGTGCCGATGTGCCTCACAGCGGCCTTGCCTCGGATCGCGGAGCGACGGTGATGTTGCACGAGTCGGCCATCAACAACTCGATCGACCGCATGGAACTCGCCGGGCAGACGCTGAACGACACCGAATTGCGGGCGAAGCTCGAAGCGTTTCTCAGCAAGGCTCTCAACCGCGCGGTGAAGCTGGACGCGGTCAAACCTGCGGCCGAAGACGAGGACGAAGCCAAGTCGCTGAGTGCCATTGCGTTCGCCCCTGCCGATCCGATGCGCGTCCGCCTCGAAGGAGGAGAGCTGGTGCTAGTGATTCGCGCCGGCTTCAAGCAGGAAGGGAAAGACGACATCCCCGTCCGCGAGATCGTGGTCCCCATCGCGTTTGAAGTGAAGGGGAAGCAGATCATCGCGACTCGTGGCAACGTGGCGTTTCCGGAGGGCGGTGGCCTCGCAACGAACGGTGTGATCCGCAAGAAGATTCAGTCGGTCCTGCCCGACCGCACGCTCGAGGGCAAGGTTGACATCAAAGGCCCGAAGAAGACGGTCACCGCTCACGTCTCGCGAATCAAAGTGGCCGACGGTTGGATCGCGATCACCGTGAATTGAAGCCGCCGGTAAACAGCAACTACCGATGATTCGCACAAGCCCCGCAGGCCCTCGCTTGCGGGGCTGTTTCGTTGGGGGTGACACACCAACCCGCAGCGTGAGTTTTGCCTCGCCACACTCTTCGCTTGCGCGTCAGGCTTGGAGATGAGCTGGGTTGCCTGTGTCAGCCCCTCTTCAGCAGATCTTGCCGAACAACATGCTGTCTCTACTTCGCGCGGCCGAAACTGACACCTTTGACGCTGAGTCACACTCACCCGAAGCGTAAGCGAGGATGTGAGTTGCGTCCTCGTTGACACTTCGGGTGAGTGTCCGTTACGGCCGCGCGAAGTCTATTCGTGCGGCCGTGTCGTGAGCCACCCTGTACGATCCGGCTCCGCTCCGGACAACCGTTGCCACGCGAAAAATCATCAAAGTCAGCCAGATTGGCTGCGTCGCTGCGATCGGAACAACCGATACGACTAAAGAGTCCCGAGTCGTCGGGGCGAACGCGCTCGTCCGGGCGCTGTCGAAGATTCACTTCGTCACGACACGAACTCACAGATTCAAACGATCTCATTGGCTTGGCGGCCTCGAATTGCCGGAAGGAGTCGAACATGCGACGCGGGACTTGGTTGCTCGCCATCTCTGGGATGATGGCACTCGTGAACGGTGTCAGTTTTGGGGCCGAACCGGCCTCTGGCACGATTGGTCGGGCTTCGACCGGTGGTGCCACTGTAGAAACCTCCACGCGCAGTGGTCGCATTGCCGCGACACCTGCCAGTGGCGGCTTGCCGAGTCGCTATTCGCGCACTGCTGCGACGGGCACGCCCGCCGCAGGCAGTCCCGACAAAAAGAACTATCACAAGGAGCTGTTTTCAGAGTCGGAACCCGTTTCCGATTCAAAGCTCGGTGCTTGGGCTGAAGAGCCAACGAGCGTGGCTGAGCCAACCCCGAAGGCGGCTCCCGCAGCTCCGGCGACGGCCGCGAAGCCTGCCGCCGCGAAGTCCTCGACCAGCACGAATGGAAAGCAGGTCGTTCCCGCGTCTGCCGCCAGCAACAAGGAATCGAAAGATTCTGGCGGACCGCGTGTGATTCAGGCGACCTACGACAAAGCCGCCGGAACCAGCGAAAAGAAACACATCCAGCAAGTTCGCAGCGAAGGGAAGGGCGTTCGTCCCACGTCGGCTCCGCCGATGCCCGACTTCGATGCGAAGGCCGATGCCTTTACAACGGCTCCTGCCAAAGCCGCCGCGACTCCGACGACTGCCGCAGGGCGAGCCGTCGCGACGGTTGCCGATTCTGGACCGGCCACGCCGCAAGTCACCATCGAATGGATCAAGAAGGGCGACATCAACGTCGGCCAGGAATGCCAAGTCGAACTGCATGTGAAGAACAACGGCTCGGTCACAACCAGTCAGGTTGCTGTCGATGCCGTCTTCCCAACGACCGTCCGCCTCACCAGCGCCGAACCAAAACCGGTCGCTACGGCTGACAAACTGACTTGGTCTTTCGACAGCATCGCTCCCGGTGCCGAACGCAAGATCGTGGTGAAGTTGATTCCCAGCCGTCGCGGCGATCTGGGTGCGTCCGCTCAAGTCCGATTCACGGGTGCCGCGACCGCGTCGTTCCGCGTCGAAGAACCGATATTGAAGGTCGCCCTCAAGGGACCAACCGAGTTGATGTTGGGCGACCCCGCTTCGCAGTTCATCACAGTCAGCAATCCCGGAACGGGAACGGCTCACGACGTGAAGGTCGAGGCCCGGCTCTCCGAAGGTTTGGAACACGGCTCACGCGGTGAGAAGCTCATCATGGAAGTCGGCTCGATCGGCCCCGGCGAAACCCGCACGGTGCGACTCGGTCTGGACGCCATCAAGGGTGGACCTCAAACGATCAACGTCACGGCCACGTCCAACTCGGAAGCGGGCGGGACGGCCACGGCTCAAGTCAACGTCATCGCGCCGAGCCTGAAGATCGCCGTCGATGGACCGGGTCTGCGATACAAGGGACGCAACGCCAAGTACACGCTGACCGTTAGCAATGATGGCAGCGTCGCCAACAACAACATTCGAGTCTCGCAAGTGGTGGCCGACGGCTTCAAGTTCGTCTCGGCTGACCGCAGCGGGAAGTACGATCCTTCGACCAAGAGCGTGCAATGGTTCCTCGGTCGCCTCGAGCCGGGCCAGAACGCCAAAGTGATCTGTGAACTGAACGCGACCACGCTCGGTGATTTCGCTCACACGGTGGCCGTGCTGTCCGACTCGGGAGTGCGAGCCGAAGCCAAGATCGAGACCAAGGTCGATGGTGTCGCTTCGCTCACGATGGAACTGGTGGACATCGACGATCCGGTCGAAACGGGTGTCGAAACGATGTACGAGATTCGCGTGAAGAACGAAGGCTCTAAGCCAGCGGCCGGTGTCTCAATCGCCTGCGAACTACCTGCCGGAATGCAACTTATCACTGCGAAGGCTCCCGTCGATGCGATCGTCGAAGGACGACAAATCCTGTTCAAATCGCTCGAACAAGTCGCTCCTGGTGGACAGGCCACGTTCAAGATTCACGTCAAAGGTGTGGAAGAAGGGAGCCATCGGATGCGAGTCCGCATGACCGGCGGCGGCCTGACCGAACCCGTCGTCCGTGAAGAAGTGACCAAGGTCTACTCGGACGTGAACTGAGTCGTTTCGATCACGAGCAAACTCGATCAACAGCAGGACCGCCTTCCCACGGAAGGCGGTCCTTTTTCGTTGGGCCAGCGAGGCCAGGTGTACCTCAAGCGGCCGAAAGTGACGCACCGTCGTTTAACCGCGTGGGCAACGCCCCGCGCGTCGAGCGACGAAACAACGCTGGACATCGCTCGACGCGCGGGGCGTTGCCCACGCGGTTAAACGAGTCAATGAGAGCCGTCCTACTGTTCACTCACATCGGCCTTCGAGTCGAGATCGACGATCCCCAGCGCTTCCATCCGACGGTAGAGGCGTGGTCGATTGATGCCGAGCAGCTCCGCAGCGCGGGCCTTGTTCTGGCGGCTCTCCGTCAGCGCCAGTTCGATTTGTTCGCGCTCGATCCGTTCGAGGAGCGGGTCGAGCAACTCAGGGCGCTGGCGGATCGACGGGCCGACCGTCTGCGCGCTGACACCTGCTCGAAATCGGAAAGGGAGGTGTTCGACCGCGATCAACGGAACGGAACAGACCGCGCGCGCCTCTTCAATCACCGCCCGCAACTCGGCCGTGTTGCCCGGCCAGTTGTAACGGCGAAGCTGACGCCAGACTGCTTCAGTGAAGCCGCCCACTTGCTGGGCCGCCCCGCGATTCAACTCTTCGAGAAAGTGCTGCGCGAGCGGCTCCAAGTCCTCGCGCCGTTCTCGCAATGGCGACACCTCCACCACGAGCGTACTCAGTGCGAAGTACAACTCGCGCGAGAAGGTCTCTTGCTCGACATGTGGCTCCAGCGGGCACGTCGATCCGGCCAAGACACGCGCGGCGTGCGGGCCGGTGTTCGTCTTGAGCCACTCGATCAAGGACCGCTGAAAATCGGCGGGAGCGGCGTCGAGGTGATCGAAGTAAACGGCACCGGCTCGCAGCACATCTGCCTGCTGGTCGTCGCGCATCCGCGTGAGAGTGGCCTCCAAATCCTCGGTCGCAGCGCGACGACAATCGAGTGGCACGAAGGCACGCTTGGCGAGCGGACTTTGATAGTGCAACACGCGGGCGAGATGCTGCTTGCCAACACCGGTCTCACCCACAAACAGCACCGACGCCATCGAAGGCTGAGCCAACTTGAGCTGCGAGAACGCCCGTTGCAGTTCCGCACTCTTTCCGATCAAGGCCCCCTCACCGAAGCGCCGGCGGATCGTCTGTCGCAAAGAAGCCAACTCCGCGTGCAGCCGCTGCGTGCTGGGAACGCGCTCGCCACTGGAGACAGCCGCAACAGGAGTAATCACGCCCAGCATCGCGTTCACCGACTGGTCATCGTTCGTCAGTGGATAGAACGAGACAACGCGCAGTAACGGATCGGACTCACGCCGTGGCACAGATCCCTGAGCAACAGCCGGTGTTCCTTGCCAGGCTTCAGGAGGAGGAGCCAGCGCCGCCAACAGCGCCGCCGGACCCAGTGCATCCGCTTCCGAGACATAATCGCAAACCTGTCCCAGCACATCGGCCCCCTTCCAACCCGTCAGCCGTTCGCAGCCGTGATTGAAGAACACCAACCGCCGCTGGGCGTTGAGCACAAACAACGGCAGGTCCGTGTCCTTGAGCCAAGCTTCGAGGCGACGAGTAGTGCGGGCACGTGGGGGCATGATGAGTCTGCAAGAGTGAACCGCGAGTCGGCGAAAGTTCTTCTGAGCGGGGCGGCGTCAGCCCCCTGGCTCTTGGGCGTTAGCCCTCTTCGTTCGAGAGCAACTCGCCAACACCAACCCGAAGCGTGAGCGAGTGGGCACGCTTCCTCGCTCACGCTTCGGGTTGGTATGCAGTTGCATCAGGTCTGCGCCTACCGACTGACGCGCCCACTCCCGCCCCCGTGCATCAGGGCTTCGATTTCCGCACGAGTGGAGTCATTGAAGTCGCCGCGAATGCTGTGCTTCAAACAGCTCGCGGCGACGGCATAAGACAACGCGGTGTGAGGCTCCGCCAACTCGGGCGTGTTCATCGCAAAGATCAGTCCGCCTGCGAACGCATCTCCCGCACCAACGCGATCCACGATGTTCTTCATCTCGAACGGAGCGTACTTCCCGGCGTCATCGTTCGGTGCGAAGCAGGCTTTGTCTGACGCGACGCGATAGAGCAGCGCGCCCCAATTGTTGTGGCTCGCCGAGAGGCTCTCGCGCAGGGTGATCGCGACCTGTTTCACCGCCGGAAAGCGCTGCGCCACCTGACGGGCCACATCCTCGTAGCCGTTCAGGTTCAGTTCGCCTGCATCGACATCGGTCCCCGACGCACGAATGCCAAGGACGTGATCGGCGTCCTCTTCGTTCGCGATGACGACGGTCACTTTCGCGAGCAACTTCTCCATTGTCTGTCGCGCCAACGCGGCAGGCTTGGTTCCCGGCTGCCACGTCCAGAGCTTCTTGCGGAAGTTCAAATCGCACGAGACCGGCACGCCGCGACGAGCCGCTTCCTCGACGGCCACTTGCGACACCTCAGCCGCCGTCTGACTGATCGCGGGAGTGATCCCCGAGATGTGAAACCAAGTCGCTCGGTCGAAGATGCGGTCCCACGGATAACGGTCGGGCGGCGTGAGCGAGATCGACGAACCAGCTCGATCATAGATGACCGTGCCGCCCCGCTGATTGGCTCCGTTCTCGACGAAGTAGATTCCGAAGCGGCCTTCGGGGACTCGCAGCAGCAGGCTGTCATCGACACCGAACTTCCGCATCTCGCGTGCGAACGCTTCGGTGAGCGGATTGTCGGGGAGCGCGGTGCAGTACGCCGCGTGGCCCCCTTGCACGGCGATCGACACCGCCACGTTGGCCTCCGCGCCCCCGAACGTCGCTTCAAGCGAACCGGGTAGCGTCTGTGTTACTCGCGCCCAACCGGGGGGCATCAACCGCAGCATGACCTCGCCCAACGTAACCACGCGCATCGCCATCGTCTCCCTTTCTGATCGCGCTGAGTTTCTCAACGCGATGTGATTCCGATCCCCAAGTTGGCACCGTCCGCAGTGGGCGGGAGGATAACGACGCAGCTCGCGCCGGTGAATTGACTGGTCCGTGTTCGCTCCCTTGGAAACTCGCGCGACGGTCTGCGAAGATGGGCTGGGTTCAACGGGCAACGATTTCGGAGATTCAGTGAGTCTGCCTCCCGACAAACGTAGAGCAATTTGAATTGTCGCCTCGTCTTTCATTCGCGCTCCCCTCAATTCGCGCGGAGCCATTTCCGCGCGAATTGAGGGGAGCGCGAATGAAGAGCAGAATGATCGAGTGGAGCAGGCTGCTACCCAGCTTGAACCATACCCGAAGCTGCGGTCGCGGCGTGACGTTTCCACAACGGGGCCATTGTTGAGCGAAAGTGTTGTCGATGGATCTGACGACCGTTTTCAAACTGAGCATCTACGGGCTGACGGCGGCGGTCGGATTGATTCTCGGCGCGGCTGAGAACGGTTGGGTTCCGTTCGTGTCACTGCCGATGACGTTGCTCGGCTATTGGTGGTGCGAGGTCGCAGTCGGACAGAATGGTCGTCGGTTGGGAGGACTCGGTGACACGCTGTCACTCGTGTTCGGCGGCGTGTCACTCGCGGCG
The DNA here is from genome assembly GCA_043721755.1 of Schlesneria sp. Classification (GTDB taxonomy): domain Bacteria; phylum Planctomycetota; class Planctomycetia; order Planctomycetales; family Planctomycetaceae; genus Schlesneria. The sequence continues at coordinate 2,365 of JAYSQC010000041.1, read as the reverse complement.
GCCACAGCCGAGTTCTTCGGCAATAACCCGGAAGGGAAGCTGCTGTCGGGAATTCACTTGGTCGTGTACCTCACCTGGATTGTGCTGCTCCAACGGAAGCACGAAACCCGCTATTGGCAGTTGCTGGTGCTGGGCGTGTTACAGGTCGCGGTGGCATCCGTGCTGACGAACGGAACGTGGTTTGGGCTGAGTGTCCTCGCGTACCTCGTCGCTTCCACATGGACGATGTCGGTCTTCTCGCTGCATCGCGCCGCGGCAGAGTTTGATGTGGAACGACGCGCGGCGGAGGACGCCCCGGCTGCGGTCTCATCCACAGCGACCCCCGACAATACAACGCAGGTCAACAATCGAAGCTCGTGGCTGACCAGTCGCGCGATCGGAGCGATCTGCTCGGAAGACGGCTCGCAGTGGATCACTTGGCGGTTCGTCAGCGGCGTCGGATTGTGTGCGAGCCTGGGACTGATTGTCGGTTCGATGTTCTTCGCGTTCATTCCGCGCGTGTGGGTCGGAACCACTTTCGGTCTGGCGGACGACGAACTGCCAGCCACACTGCGTCGGACGATCACGGGGTTGGCGAACGAGATTCGGTTGGGCGACATGCGGCCAATCTTGGAGAGCAACGACCCCGTCCTGACGTTGCGGCTATTTGATAACGGGACCAATCAACGCCTCAACCCGTTCACGTATGCCGAACGACTGGGCCACCCCGAGCCGCTGTTTCGCGGCGTGATGCTCATCAATTACGAAGCGGGTCGCTGGTGGCCGAACCGATTCGCCTCCGAGCAAGTCGAACGGCTCCTCGAAGAGCCAACGGCACCCGTCCCCAACCGCTCATCGTCATCAACAACGACTCTCGTTCGGCAAGAGATTCGTCTCGAACGCATTGGCAACGACATCCTGTTTTGCCTGGGGCGAGCGGTAGCGATGCGCGATCCCGAGGGTTTTCGCTGCGGCAGGAATCGGTATTTGGAAGGCATCGCAGTCCGCCGGGACTGGTTCAAGGAGCTGCCGGGCGCGGTGGATTATGTGGCCTATTCTGAGCTGCCCACAGCGCGTGACGGTAGCGATGCAGGTTATGTGGCGTTCCGAAACGCGATCACGGCCTACCGCGTTTCGGGATATCTGAAACGCTGCTCCGAGGTTCCCGATGAGCTGGAACGGCTGAAGGCTCACGCCCAGTCGGTGATTGCAACGGAACAGAAGCGCGCCGGACGAGCGCTGACCAAACTGGAACAGGCTCGGGCCATTGAAGCACACCTGCGCGACTCAGGCCGCTACACGTACTCACTCAACATGCGGCCGCATCCCCTGAAGGTCGATCCGGTCGAAGATTTTCTCTTCAACAGCCACTCCGGTCACTGCCAATACTTTGCCTCGGCCTTGGGGCTGATGCTGCGGTCGATCGATATTCCTGCGCGATTGGTGACGGGCTTCAAAGGGGGCGAAGTGAGACCGGACGGAGTGCTGCTCGTTGAGAAACGGTATTCGCACGCTTGGGTCGAGGCGTGGATCGACAATCAAAAGTGGGTCACGTTCGACGCGACGCCAGAAGCGGATCGTGCGGCCAGTGTGACCGCCGTCGGAGCCACACGCAGCATCTGGACGGCGATGTCGTCGAGCCTGTCGGGTGCTTGGGAGACCAACGTTCTGAACATCTCGCTCGAACGGCAGGAAGACTTGTTCTACCGACCCATGCGCGAAGCGCTGACTGGCCTGCGCGATTATGTGACCGATTTCGCCGACTCACCGGCTTCCAGCCTACTGAAGCTGTTCGTGTTCTTCGGCAACCCTCGCCATTGGCAGACAACAGCGGGAGCGATCCGGCTCACGCTGTTCGTCGCTTTGCTGTGGTTGCTTCGACGCAGTGTGTTGCGACTCGGATTGAGGTGGGGCTGGTGGCGTTCCAAGGCAGAAGCCGCACCGCGCCGTCGCGTTGAGTTCTACGAACGCTTCGCGCGCCTCATGCAGTCGCTCGGTGAGCAGCGTCATCCGGCTCAGACGCAGGGCGAGTTCATCCACGCGGTGACGCCACGCCTCGCCGACCGACTCCGCACGGCCACGTCCTCACCCGAGGTCACACCGTCACCCAGCCTCACGCCGATCGGAGACCTCTTCTACCGAGTCCGCTTCGGCAACGAAGAACTGCTCGTTGAAGAAGCGTCCCGAATGAACGAACTCCTCACGCAACTCGAACAAGCCCTCGGCCCCGCTTCGAGCAAGCCCGCCCGCTCGCGGTGAGACGGTGGGAAATCGTGGTGGCCCTGACTCGCCAACATTCAGTCGGGCGGTGTGGTTGGGGTCGGCGCTTCGCCGCCCCCAGCGAAGCGGGACACGCTCGCGTCTGGGGTCGGCGCTTCGCCGCCCC
>JAYSQC010000040.1:0-5662 GCA_043721755.1 Schlesneria sp. | reverse complement strand
GGCGTCAGCCCCCCGGTTCTTCCAGTGAAGGGCTAACGCCCAAGAACCGGGGGGGCTGACGCCGCCCCGCTCGGATGTCTCATCACCGGCCGCGCGGAGTATAAGACGACGAGCAAAAGTTGCTTCTACCGGTGAATGGTGGGCCGGCGCTCGAAGCGAGCTTGTCCCACCCTACGTCACCAGAGGTTCGATGGGCTGACCAATGATCACGCGGTGCGGACGGCCTTGCGTGTCGAACAACTCGGTGTCGTGAGGGACGCCGAGCAGCGTGTAGATCGTCGCGGCGAGGTCTTCGGGCGACACGGCATCGCGGCTGGGATACGCCGCTTCCTTGTCGGACGCACCGAACATCAGCCCCGCCGGAACTCCCGCGCCCGCGAACTGCACTGAATAACAGTACGGCCAGTGATCGCGTCCGTTGGCGGCCGCTCCCGCATTGGACGTGACGTAGCCGAGCTTGGGCGTGCGGCCAAACTCGCCCATCACGACGAGCAGCGTGTCCTTCAACAAGCCTCGTTGAACCATGTCTTCCAACAACGCCGAGAACGCCCGGTCGAACGGCGGCAACAACGAGGATTTCAGCAGGGGGAAGTGGTCGCGGTGAGTGTCCCACGCCTGGTCGATGCGGCGTCCACTGACGAGCGTGATCAGCGGGACTCCCGCTTCAATCAAGCGACGAGCCAGCAACATGCTCTGCCCCAGATGCGGCAGCCCACCAAATTTGCGGGCCTCCAGCTTGCGATCACTTCCCGGATCGAGGCCATACCGTTCGCGAACCGATTGCGGTTCGCGGCTGAGGTCGAACGCTTCGCGTACGCGGGGCGACGTGAGCATCGCGACCGCCTTCTGCTGGAACTGGTCCATTCGCGCGACAGCCGGATCGTCACCAAGACGGCCAAGCGAACGATCGAGATTCGACAACAGGGCGTCGCGCCGGTGGAGTCGGTCCAACGACAGTGACGGCTGCGGGGTGAGACCCGGTGTGCGATAGCCGCGCAGGCTGGGATCACCCGTCACAAACGGATCGTGCGCACCGCCGAGGAAACCGGCTTGCTCACCGGGGACGTCGAAGCTGTTGTTCGACATGATCTCGGGGATGTGAACGAAGCTCGGCAGGTTGTCCGTCGCGGGACGCAACTTCGACAGGACCGAGCCGAACGGCGGGAAGTTGGTGGGTGAGTCCGAGACAATCAGCCGCCCCTGATCGACCGGATGCCGTCCCGTCAGGGCGTAGTAAGCGCCCGCATTGTGATCGGTGATCGAGTGCGTGACGGAACTGACCTGCGCGAGGTGATGCCAGTGCCGCGCGGTCATGGGCAGATGCTCGCACAACGACACACCGGGCGTTTGAGTGGCGATCGGCTGGAACTCACCGCGCACTTGCGACGGCGCGTTGGGCTTCATGTCCCACAAGTCGATGTGCGATGGGCCGCCTTCGAGAAAGACGATCAAGCACGACTTGGCTCGCCCGCGCAACAGCTTCGTTTCAGCAGCCGCTGCACGTCCGGCCAAGAGCGAGGGGAGAGTCAGACCGACCGGCAAGAGCGATCCCAAACGCAGCACTTCGCGCCGCGAGGCTCGGTCACACAGTTGCCACGGGGATGAGAACGGGAGCATCGGGGGAACTCACTGAGTACGAGAGCTTTCGGCGAACGACAGGGATTGTCCTGAAGGTGGCCGCAAAACTAACCCGCAGCAACAGCGAGGGCGAGGGCAAATCCGCCCGCAACACTCAGAGGGGTGCCGTCGTTCATTGGTGGTCGCCCTGTCGCTCCACGACAGGAAGCGAGATCGCAGGCAGGCGAATTGCGTTGGTTTGAGGTAATTCGACGGATCGACGTTTGGGGTTCCTCGCGCCTCCTGTCGCAGAGCGACAGGGCGACCTTCTCTAAACCCTTGCTTCACACTGTACTACTCACATTTCGTGTCCTGCCGGCCTGCGCAAAATCTTCTGCTTCAAAGTAGCCTTCATCGCTCCGCGTGAAGAAAGCGGTGTGCCGGGTTGGTGCCGATTGTTGATACAGGGGTCCACTCACATTCGGCTCACTTCACGCGGAGCGATGAAGGCTACTTTGGTTGCGGCCGATGGCCGCTCCGTGTTTTTGAGTGACCACCAATTGGCGACTGCACCCCAGCCCGAGTCCGTCGCCCGTTCTCACGAGGCCGTGACTTCTTCGAGCGTGCCGTCGGCGCGTTGGCGAAACGCGGGACCGGCATCGCGAGGAGGACGCGTGTAGAGCTTCAGTTGCACCGGATGACTGTCGATCTGGCCACGCAGGGTGACGAACGAGCCGGTCGAACCATCCGTTGTCGAGCAGACGTTCCAGCGAAACTCATCGACGCGCGTGAAGCCTTCCGTCAGCCGTCCGAAGTCGAACTCGAAGCTGATGAACCGAGACTGTCCGTCGTCTCGGCCACCGACGACCTCAGTTGAACCGAGATACATCCGGGCTTCCCAGCCGTCCGGAGTCAACTCGCACTGGTAGCCGACCTTCGCGACACCGGCCAGCGGTTCAAACAGAGCGGCGGTTTGATGAATAAACGCCGACAACCATTCCGGGCGACGATCACGGTCCTTGCGGTCTCGCTTGTGAAATTCCAACTGCTTGAGCAGGTGATTCACCAACAGATGCGAGTGTGCCAAGATCGTCGCTCCCCATTTCTTTTTGAACCCGCAACACAGACCTCACGCCGCACAAAGTCAGAGGTTTCTGAGCGGGGTGGCGTCAGCCCCCCGGTTCTTTCCAAGAGGGCTTACGCCCAAGAACCGGGGGGCTGACGCCACCCCGCTCAGATGTCTCATCACTGACCGCGCGAGGGAGAGGTCCGTTGAACCCGCAACTCAGTGACTTCGTCCCCTTGGTATCGGGCGGTCGCGAAAAGAAGCCGAGTCCAATTGATCATTCCTGCCGAAGTGCGCAGCGGCACCCGTCAACTGCGCGCCGTGTGCGGCAGGGCGCAGTCCCTCGGAACGTAACGACCAGGGCGGTTCTGCCATGAGATCGCGGCGTGAGGAGACCGTGAGGAACTGTGAAGTTTTCGCCAACGTGGCCCTTCCCGTTTGTAACTCTTACACGCGACGACCCTAGGTGTCCGCCCGCCGCTGCGAACATTGCGATGGAAATGACTCCGCAAGTCGTGGCTCTCGCAGACCTTGCCAGTCAGAGTCCGAATCGGCTGTTTCGGCCGGTCCAGTGTTTGCTCTCGGAAGGAAATTGCTGCGGACTTGGCATGGATGCCAATCGCTCGCGGCAGCAACACCAACCCGCAGCGTGAGCGAGGAAGCTTCTCGTTCTCGCCTCGGCGTCCTCGAACCCTGCGAAAGCGTCCTCGCTCACGCTGCGGGTTGGTGTGACTCGCGGCAATCCCCTTTCGAATTCAATCCTCTCGGAACCGGCATGGACGCTTTCTTCCGCGGTTTGCTCGTCGTCGGCGCTTTGGCCTCCATCGGGGCCGGGTATCGCACGCCCAACTTCATCATCACCGCACCCACGGCCGAATTCGCCAAACAGGTCGGCGACGCGGCCGAAATCTATCGCGATGAACTGGCGATCGAATGGATTGGCAAACCGCTCCCCCGCAACTGGTCGTCTCCGTGCCCGATCGACGTGAAGGTCGGCTCGATGGGAGCGGGCGGTGCGACGACGTTCAACTTCCAAAACGGCGAGGTCTACGGCTGGAAGATGGAGATTCAAGGGAGCGAGGAACGGATCCTCGATTCCGTACTCCCTCACGAAATCAATCACACCATTTTTGCCTGCCACTTCCGCCGTCCGTTGCCGCGTTGGGCCGATGAAGGAGCTGCGTCGCTGATCGAACACGGGTCGGAACGGCTGCGTCTGCAAAAGATTCACGGCCAAGTGATGGGGACTTCGCGGAAAATTCCACTCCGCACGTTGCTCGACATGAAGAACTATCCGACGGACAAACAACAGGTGCTGACGCTCTACGCCGAAGGCCATTCGCTAGCCGACTTCCTGATTCAGAAGAGCGACAAGCCGAGCTACGTGAAGTTTCTCCAAGTGGCTCACAGCGACGGTTGGGGAGTGGCTCTTCAACAGTATGACTATCCGAGTATTGAGGCTCTCGAACGCGATTGGGACAAGTGGGTCTTGGCGAGCAGCCCGACGTTGAACGGACCAAACGCTGCTCAATTGGCCGACAACCGGAAACGAGCGCCCCCGCCCGGAACGACGATTCGCGGTCAATCGCCCGACTCAACACCGGGGCTGACTGACCTCAGTCTTCCCGTCGCGACAGTCCCTGCCAACACACAGCCGAACCGAGCGGCCATCGCTCGCGCTGAACAAGCCCTCGCGCAGAGCGATCCCGCGCCACCCATCGAAGTCGCCGCTCTCGCTCCCGCACGCAGCCGCGCCGGATTGGAACTGCCGCTGCTGACTCAGCCCGCGCGAGCCGGTGCCGCACGAGTTCCGCGCGAAGTAATGCCACGTCCGCTCGCACCGTGATTCAACTGGTAAGAGTTGTCTGACCGTCGATGGAAGCCTGACGCGCGAGCGAAGGGTCGGTTGCCGAGTGTCCTTCGCGCGCATTTTGAAGTTGCGCACTTTTGGATTTCCGCCCCAACGGGGCAGCCGTAAGTCAGCTCAGGGCCAGCGACCAACGGGAGCGCCGCCCTGGGTTCCGAGAGTCATCGAATTCAAAGTCCTGAAGGGGCGGTCCTAAAATGCTCACAGGAATAGTGCCGCCCCTTCAGGGCTTAAAATTCACAGTCATTCGCCAACCCAGGGCGTTGCCCTGGGCTGGCATAGCAGCGCCCCTTTGGGGCTGAAAACCCAAAGGGCGCAACTTCAAAACTCGCGTGTCAGGCTTCAATGGGGTCAGCCGCGCGTCCTTCGCGCGCGCGTCAGGCTCCAATGGAGCAGCTCAGCTCGCGGTTGTACTTTGGCGAGGCAAGGCGTCTATAATCCGCCCGCCGCCGGTAAGTCCCGCCGATTGTGACCGCCCGCCTGTTCTCCATTCCCATTCCTCATTCCCATTCCTCTCGCGAAGGCTACGTGTACTCGTGCCAACGTTCCATCGACCATTGTCGCGCGAATTGGTGTCGTGCGGACTCACGCGGGTCTCACTCGTGGCCAACGATGAGTCCTCTGAGCGGGGTGGCGTCAGCCCCCTGGCTCTTGGGCGTCAGCCCGTTTTCCAAGAATCGGGGGGCTTACGCCACCCCGCTCGGAAACCCCCTGCTTTGAGCTTGATCGCCTTCCTCAACACACACGCCGCGCACGGGATGCTGCTCGTCGGAATGGCACTGCTCTCCGGCTGCGGGAAGCCAGAGCAAGTCACTTCATACACCGTGCCCACGCACGAATCGTTGCAAACGAAAGAGTTCCTTGCCGAGTCTGCCAAGCGAAAGCCGCAGCCTGCTCGCATGATGGCGGCGATCCTGCCGCAGGGAGCATCCCTCTGGTTCTTCAAGTTGCAGGGACCGCCCGACGCGGTGCAGGCTCATTTTGAGGAAGTGCGTGAGTTTTTGAAGTCGATCCGATTCTCAAGCGACGACAAACCCGAGTGGACTCTCCCCGCGACGTGGAAGGAAACGCCCGGCAACGCGAACCGCCATGCGACGCTCGTGTTGAGCGAACAGCCTCGGCTGGAACTCTCGGTCACGGTCCTCGCGATGGGACCGGGCAGTCCGACGAAA
>JAYSQC010000039.1:0-1258 GCA_043721755.1 Schlesneria sp. | reverse complement strand
AGGATTCAGATTCCGTTCGTTATTTCGATACTTGAAGGCGTGTAAAGCGGCCAAGGCTCTCGTCGGTGAAACTGTCAGCGTTGCCAGCAGCACCGATCGAGAACGTGACCGCGTCGTATCCGTTGGTCGCGCCGGCCCAATGACGAATAAACTGCCCATTATCAAAATGACGAAGCGGCGCGACGAGATGCGCGGGACCGCACGACATGTGTAAGCCTGGTCCGTCCGTAGCGATCTCGCAGCGTCCGAAAAGATCGTTTTCATATATGCCGACGACACTCGCGAGCGGATACCCGAACGGACCGGGCTGCACGGGCGGAGCTGGCGGAGTGAAAAGCATAGGGAGCTTTTCGTTACGAGCGGCAATATCGGTAAGATCGGCTTCGGGGGAATTACCGAGTAGCCGCTCGACGTAAAATGCCCGTATGGCTTCCGGAAGCGCCGTGACGTTGAGATTTGCAAGAATCACAATGCCGGAATTCTTGTCTGGGACGAGCGTCATCATCGTGCGCACACCAGCGAGCGCGCCCGCCTTCCCGACGATTTGGTGGCCGGCGTAGTCGATACTGTCGAATCCGAGACCGTAGAAGAATCCGGTGCGTTTCGTTGTTGGAGGCATCTCCGTAAACTCGATTTCGCCGACCATGCTCCTCGCGAACATTTCCGCGACCGTGTCGCGTTTGAGCAACTTTCCATCGTTCCCGTTACCGAGCAACGCCTGCATGAAATGGGTGAGATCCGTAACGGTAGAGGTTACCGAACCCGCAGCACCCATAACGTCCTGATCGTTCGCCGCCGTCGGTACGGTGCGGCCGTTCATGTTCTCGTGACCGATTGCCGAGTTTGGGTCGGAAAGATCGTGAACCGATGTCCCGGTGCGCGTCATGTGGAGCGGGTCGATGATGCGCTGCTTTAGGAGCGCATTCCACGATGCGCCGCCCACGCGTGCCTCGACTTCACCGGCAACGAAGAAGCCTGGATTTGAATATTGCGCCTCCTGCCGGAAAGTGACGATTGGCTGCAGATAACGCAGCCTGCGCAAAACTTCCGGGCGACTGTATCCGAGAGTGTTCAAGATATCACCTGAAAATTTAGGCCATCCGGTGCGATGCGCCAGCAAGTCGCGCATCGTCATCCACCGGGTTATGTACGGGTCAAAGTCTACAAATTCAGGAAGATAATTGATAATCGGAGTGTCCCAAGAAAGCTTACCGTCGTCGACCATCGTGGCTGCCAACGCTCCGGTAAAAGCCTTACT
>JAYSQC010000038.1:0-9935 GCA_043721755.1 Schlesneria sp. | reverse complement strand
GGGGGTTGAGCGTCCGCGACACCCCCGGTGCGCAGCCACCGACAGGGGATTTGCATCCTGAAGGGATGCTGGCCAGCTCAGGATGTCTCCCCGTTTCGCAAGGCTGGCATCCCTTCAGGATGCAACAGCCATTTGTCCAACCCCTTCCGGGGGTGTCGCTTCGCTCAACCCCCGGCTAATGGCTGACATCCCTTCAGGATGAAGACCGGCCACCGTCGTTCATCGCTCCAAATGAGTTCCCCCAAAACATCCGATGAACCTCAAAGCGTACCCCTGCGTGTGGTACACGCAATTCTTGCCGCGCGCCTGACGTGGCTCGCGATTTCTGACTGCAACCGGACTTGATACTGTCCCGTCCAAAATACGGTCGCGTCGAATCCGGTTTGTGAAATTACTTTCAACTCCACGCGGCCCAAGATGAGAGATTACACCGCAGACGGTTGAGGGTGGCACATTTCACACTCACCCGCGAGCGGACTATACGCCATCGTGAATCGGGACGTGGTTTCGGAACCGTTCCCAAGTTCGCCCCCTTCAGACTCGTCCCCGTGCCGACCGCTCCCAAGTTCGGCCTGACCGTGCTTGAGTCCGTCTCGACCGTTCCCGTGTTCGGAGCGTCCGAACACGGGAACAGCGCTGATTTCCCCTGTTCGGTGGTTCCGACCTCGTGTTCCGCCCGCCCGTTCCCGTACTCCGTTGCGCCGAACCCGGGAACGATCCGGTCGGGCAGTGAGTAATCTCCCCCCGCCAGAACATCGAGACGGAATCTATCCCATGAATCTCACACAGGTTACGTCCACGCTTCCTGACGGTCGGCAGAGAACTCCGCTCGCACGCGGCCGCAACTCACTGGCTGGCCCGGCTTGTTTCAAGCCGGGGGCCGCAGGCCCAAGAAACTCCAGACCGACGTTCAATTCAGTTCCAGCCCGATTTCTTGATCAATGTTCTTCGTGATGTTTCTTGTGCTGCGCACCCAGCATGAAGCAAGCTAGGCCACCCTGCGAAGCAAGCTGGACCAACCCGCGATAAAAACGAATACCCGCCTCCGCATACTTGCACTACGGGGGGGGGGGGGCGGGTAGATTCCCGCTGCAATAGCGTAGCGAACTTCGTGACGACACGTTTCAAAGCGGTCAGGCAATGTTCTATGTCCAGACGCGGTATCTCACTTATCGAGGTCTTAGTTGCAATTGGCATTATTGGTCTCTTGATCGCAATTACGCTTCCTGCGGTCCAGTGGGTTCGAGAATCCGCACGGCGAATGCAATGTGCATCGAACCTCAAGCAACTCGGCCTCGCGGTCACAAATTACGAGTCCGAGTACGGAATGTATCCATTCGGCCTGATCCACAAGTACCAACTGCTCCCGTTTATTGATCACGCAGCGACCTATAACTCGATTCCGGCCATGGAACCTCGGAATCCATTTGTCCGCTGGGAGCCAGTCAAGCATGTTGTGTTTCCACTTTACCTTTGTGCATCGGATCCTGAGCCGCCGCGTAGTCCTGACGCTTACGCAGCAGTGAACTATGCAGCATGCTTTGGTTCGGGTGGACAGAAGTATGGGTTCAACGGAATGTTCAACCTCAGCAGCAATGTTGGCCAATACCCTGGTGGCCCTGTGCGCGCCGCCGACATGGTGAACGGATTGAGCAACACGGCGGCAATGTCCGAGATTTTGCATTCGTCCGTCGGAACTGAAAAGCATCGAATGCGAGTTAATTGGAGGCTTGCTGTGTCAATGCTAGGTCCGGATCAACTGGACGAATTCGCCGACTTTTGTGATTCGATACCGCTCGCACCCACTGACTTCGGCTGGCAAGGAGATGCTACTCGCGGTTCACCTTGGTGGGACGGACAAAACAGCCGTGGAATGTACAACCACATTTTGACACCAAACCGTCCCTCATGTGTGAACGGTAATCTTCACCTAGGTGCGGCAACGGCGTCGAGCCTACATCAGGCGGGAGTCAATGTTTTGTATGGTGACGGTCGAGTTGAATTCACTGCGAGTTCAGTCGATCGAAACGTTTGGCGCGGGATGGGATCGCGCGTCGCTTCAAACCTTGGCACGATGCCGTAAAAATGAGGGACGACGATGATGAAACGACTGATTGTTGGTGCGGTAGTTGGTATTTGCGGGATGATGTCACTGGCAAACTGCCAAGCTCAAACGACTACTGAGATTTATTCTCCCACTGGAAGCGGTTCATACGCCCGAGCGGACACGATTGTTGGATGCGGAACACTCCACCCGACTGCGGTCGGCTCCACTATCGACTTTATGCTCGGCAACCCTGTTCTCGGTTTCATATCTGATCCGAATCTAGCTACCATAGACTTTGTCACGCTCGATGCTGGAGCGTTGTTAGGCAATCCGGGGCAAAACATATTCTGGTTTGGTTTAATGAGTCCGCAAAACGTTGGCTGGACTCCGTCGCCGATAATAACGTGGATTAACTTATTGGGATTCCCGTTTGCGTTACAGTCACCCGATCACTATTTCGTGTTAATCCGAAATCCCGGAGGTCTTCTTATCTTTACTGGCCCGCACTTGGTCTTTTAGTCGATAGGCGCTACGCTTGACCGTAGTGCGAGTCACCGTGCTTATGCTCTCGGAATAAACGTCGTGTAAATGTGAATTCGCGACGCGACTAACATCGCAAGTCGGGGCAGCGAGCAAATCGCTGCCCCGACTTTTTCATCATGAATCCCGCTTAACTTGCATCGGAACGAGTGAGCCATGCGTGATATAAATCGAATCACAGTACGACATCTGTTCCGTTATCGACTGGGGATTTTACTCATCGGTGGCTTTGCTGGTTGTGGAGCGCAAGCCGGTCAGTTCCCGAAGCCGGTGAACGGGTACAACACGAAACATGTCGATTATTCAGGCGGACTCAAGTTCACGACTCCGCTGCTTCCGCGTACGTCAGCGGCTGTCATTGTTGCGGTTCCTAAAGCAGATTATTCACATCTTCCGGCTTCTCCTCCTGCGATATCAGCAATCACTCAAACAATACCATCGCAGATCGTCTCTTATGAAGGCGAGTTGTTCCTGCCGCCACCGGTGGAAGCCAACGCCATGATTATTGTGGAGTGCTTTCAACTGCGAACGATGAAAGTGATGAATCCCGACACCGGGAAGCCGGAGGATCGCGTGTCGCGGGCCATTACTGCAACGGGTGTCGGTGCGTCACGAGATTTGGGCAAAGGTCGCCTCGATTTCCGCGTTGAATTTGCCGCACCTAAGTTGGGGGGTAAGTACAACGTAGAAGTGAAGGTCGTGCATGCGCCGACCAGTCGTGTGCCAAAGATCATCGCGACCGGCTCCCTGGAAGTGCGTTGATCTACGCAGGGTCGCGGGGTGGCCCAGCTGGCTTCAAGCTGGGTGCGTAGCACAAGAAACCCCAGCACGAACGTAGAACAAGAACGAGCGTTCCACTCCACAGAACATCAACCCAATGTTTCTGGTGCTGACGCACCCGGCTTGAAGCCAGCCGGGCCACCCTGAACGCCCAACCCCAGAACAGAGACTCCCCTGTCGGATGGGCACTCCTGCCCGTCCGCTCTTGGTTTTTGCCTGTGACGTTCCATTCCTTTTGGAAGAACGAGGGCGAAGACCGGCCGCAGTTTGAGGAGCTGATGGCGATCCTCGAAACGGACCTCAAGCTCATCACCGCGACGGAGACCTTGGACCGTTCGACTTCCGTGTCCGGATCGGTCTCGCACTCCGGCGAGCAGACCGCCTATCAACTGTCTCACGACTTCTTGGTCCCGTCGATTCGCGACTGGCTCTCCTCGCGGCAGCGCGAGACGTTTCGCGGTCGTCTGCCTGAGCGATTGACGGAGTCGCCCGACGCGAGCATCGCTGCCCGCCGCCGCACGTCGCTGGCCGCTGCGTTGCTGCTGACGCTGCCCGATCCGGGAGACACCGGCGAACTGTGGACGCTGTTGAAACGCGCGCCCGCGCCCGACGTTCGCCACCAACTCGTTCACCATCTGTACGCATTGAACGTCCCGCCAACTCGGCCGATCTGGCGTTTACGGCTTGAAGGAGACCCGGGCGTCACCCGCGCGCTGCTCATGGCGCTCGGTGAATATCCGCCCGACGATCCCGCGATCTCGGACACCGTCAAGTCGTTCGTGCGCGATCAGTTTCGCAACGACCCGGACGCCAGAGTTCACTCGTCCGCCGAGTGGCTGCTCCGACGTTGGAACAGTTTTGTCGAGAGCGACCGCGTGCCGGTCAGAGCCATCGCCTTTTTAATGTCGGGTGGGTCGAGTCTTCGAGGCCCACCGACTACCAAATGACTTACAGTGGGCCTCGAAGACTCGACCCACCCGACATCTGGCCCGATTTGAACAAGGCATTGGCCCTGACGCTCCGAAGCGTCCGGGGCACTGGCCGCTCACGTCGTCTGCTACTCAAGTTCAAATCGCGCCCCGATTTCCTGCCGTTCGGCTAGTCCTCGATCAAGCGACCCCACCGGGCTGGCCCCGGTGGCTCGCGGGTTTCTGCACGACTCACGTTGGGTTTCCAGTGAAGTCACAAGTAATGCAAAAACCTGTTTCCACCGGGACCAGCCCGGTGGGGTTCGCTTGTTTGAGGGCTAGTTGAGGGTGATCTCAACGAACAATTCCACGGAGCCGCCTCATGTCACTGGACCGGTTTACTGAGCGAGTCACATCGAGTGCGGAGCTCGCCGCGCTCGTTGGCACGCCGTCACCCATCGCGATCAAGAAAGAGTTGACGAGCCTCGACGAACACCTGCGGCGGTTCATCGCTCACGCGCCGTTCGTCGTGATGAGTACGCATGGTCCCGACGGACGGTGCGACGCCTCACCGCGCGGCGACGCGCCGGGATTCGTGTACGTCGTCGATGATCGAACGCTGCTGATCCCCGACCGGCCGGGCAATCGGCGAGTCGATAGCTTCCGCAACATTGTGGAGACTGGCCGCGTCGGGTTGCTGTTCCTGGTGCCGGGCATGGGCGAGACGTTGCGCATCAACGGGCGAGCGATCCTCATTCGAGACGAAGCTTGGCTGAAGCTGCTCAGTGCGCAGGGCAAACAACCGCAGCTCGCGGTCGCGGTGGAGATCGAAGAGTGCTACCTCCAATGCGCCAAGGCTCTCATTCGATCGAAGCTCTGGGAACCACACGTCCGCCCGCCCTTGCAGAGCCTCCCCTGCGCCGCCGAGATGCTCAGCGACCAAGTCCAACTGCCGGACTACGACGCTGCCAAGATGCAGGCGCTGCTGGACGGGGCCTATGCCAACAACTTGTATTGAGGCGGGATGGTTCGCTGCGGGTTCATAACCGGAATACCAACCCGCAGCGTGAGCAAGGATGTCTCCACGTCCGGCAGGGCCATTGCCCTTTTCATTGTCGGGTGGGACCAGCGGCGCTTCGCCGCGCCGGCCCACCATCGAGAATCGCCGGGAATTCAGGGTGGGCCAGCGCGGCGAAGCGCCGCTGGTCCCACCCGACAAGTTTCGCAGGCCCCACAAGGCGAGGGTGCCTCCACGTCCGGCATCTCGACATCCTTGCTCACGCTGCGGGTTGGTGTTGAAACCGCTTCGCTCCGCCTCACGATCACTTCTGCCGGATCGCCCAGAGGTGGCCGAACGTCCGCATGTAGATCGTGCCGTTCGAGATGGCCGGGGACGACGACTGGTCTTCACCGAGATCATTCACGGCGAGAATTTTGAATTCGCGGCCCGCTTGAATCACGTGGACCTTGCCGTCGCGAGCGGTCAGGTACAGCTTGCCGTCTGCGTGAACGGGCGAGGCGCGGTGACGCTGCCGGTGCGTGGCTTGCGAATAAACTTCCTTCCCCGTGCGGGCTTCGAGGACCGTCAGGTTTCCGTTCTCCATGCAGAGGTACGCGAGATCACCCACGACGACGGGCGTTGGCACGTCGGGCGTTTTCTTCCACGACCAGAAGTGGAGCGACGCATCGTTGGTGATGTCGCCCTTGCCGTCCGGCTTGATGCACAGGACCGGATGCTGTTTCGCGGAGGGGGCGATGATGAGTCCCGGAACGGCGACGGGTGACGCGACGAACCGCAGCGTTCGGTCATAGCCGAGTGACGGATCGTCGCGCCGGTTCAGTCCGCCGCACCGCCACAGTTCATGCCCATCCTTCAGATCGTGAGCGACGAGAACATCAGCTCCGTGTGTGAGCAGGAACTTTTTGTCACCGTCTTGATAGAGCATGGCCGAGGCGTACGAGTGCTCGTTCTCGGCAATCGCATCGCTGGGTCGATCAACTCGCCAAACTTGTTTGCCCGTCGCACCGTCGATCGCCACCACGCACGCCTCGCGCGTTTTGGCGTCGCCCTCACCATGAATCAGTTGCAGATAGAGAATGCCGCCATCCAGTACCGGCGTGGAACTCATGCCAAACTGGATGTTGAATTTGCCGTACCGATCCTGCACGTCGAACTTCCAGACTTCTTTCCCCTCGACCGTGTAACAGGCGAGCGTGCCGTCGCCCATGAATGTCCAGACGGACTTGCCATCGGTCACGGGTGAAGGGGACGCCGAGTTTCCTTCGTCGCCGCGCGCCTTCTGGTTCCCACTTGCGACGACCTGCTGCCAGAGTTGTTTGCCATCGGTGCCGACTGCGATCAGAAGTAACTCTCCCGCATCGTTGACCGATGTCAGGAAGACGCGCTCACCCCACACGGCGGGCGTCGCTCCGGCCGGTCCCGGCAAGGGCAACTTCCACGCGACGTTCTGCGTGGGAGACCATTCGGTCGCGAGTCCCTGCTCGGTACACAGTCCGTTCCCGGTCGGGCCGCGCCAGCCGGGCCAGTTGTCGGCAAAGGTGGAGGTGGCAAGCAAAGCCAACGCGGCGCAGGCAACAATCCGTCGAAGTGGGTTCATGCGGGAGGATCCTCAAAGGGTGGGAGTCACAGGCGGGGAATGAACGGGCGAGCAGTGTGTCCCCGGTCAGGGCGTGCGTCAAACGTCCGCACAAGGTCGCCCTGTCGCTCCGCGACAGGAGGCGAGATTGACAAGTGATACCGTTTTGTTGATTCCCCTCCAGCAACCAACAGACGCCGCAGGTGCGTTCTCGCTTCCTGTCGCGGAGCGACAGGGCTACCACCCATAAGCGACTGCACTTCCAGCCCGATGACTTGCAGGGCTACCGCCTTGTTGGGGCTGCGTAACCTGTAGGGTGGGACCAGCGGCGTTTCGCCGCGCCGGCCCACCAAGATTTCTCGACGTTTTCCGATGGTGGGCCGGCGCTCGAAGCGAGCTGGTCCCACCCTACGTTGAAAAAGGCGGTGGCCCTAGATGTCTTGCGCGGCGGCTTGAACTTTGCAGGGCCTTCCTCCATCCTCCGCCTCCCAATTTGACCGCCTTCAAATTTCCCCGCCCCTCACTGCGGGCCGCGCTCAATAGAACCAACACGGCGACTTCCCGCCCATCATTTTGGAAGTGACAGGAACGCATCATGGCCGCTGCACCACCGCTCTTTGATTTCGCGCTGTTTGACGAGAACCAGCCGCTCTTCACGATCGACGACATCCGCGAGTGCAACCCGCAACGGTTCGAGATGGAGCAACTGACGGGCATCCTGCACATCGATCTCGAAGCGAAGGGAATCGTGGGCTACAAGGACATCACGCCGAACGAATTTTGGGTGCGAGGCCACATGCCCGACTTCCCGCTGATGCCGGGCGTGATCATGTGCGAGTGTGCCGCTCAGTTGGGCGGGTTTTTCGTCCGCAAGTACAACCTGCTCGACGGCGACTTCCTCGGTTTCGGCGGCATGGATGAGGTCCGCTTTCGGGCACCGATCATGGTCGGTCAGCGACTCATCATCATGGCCAAGCTCGACCGGCTGCGACCCAGGCAGCGGGCTGAGTTCAATTTTCAGGGCTTCGTGAATGGCAAGCTCGTTTACAGCGGTCGCTCCATCGGTGTGCCGATCCACCAGAATCGCCAGCCGCCCGTTGCGGAATGAGCGACCTCCTAAGCAACATCGTTTGGTTGAACGTGGCCGCGATGAGGTCGCCGTTCTTCTGTGGTGCATTCGCTCCGCGAATGCCTTTCGAGGGTGCGGAGCTTCCCGTTTGCCAGCCCGCTTCCACCACGCGGGCATTCGCGGAGCGAATGCACCACAGAAGAACGGCCGGCGCTCAATTGCCACCAAGACGTAACTCGTCAATTTCCACGCTCACTTCACTCCCAGACCCGCGAAACCCGATATGCCCCTGCCGACTGTCGATCTGCGTCCCTACTTCGTACCGCTCGTTGAGATGGAAAGCGTTCTCGATTGGAAGGCGATCTTTGGGAACGACCATCCCGTCGAGATGGACATCGGCTGCGGACGCGGCAAGTTTCTGTGCGACTCGACGGTGGCGCATCCCGAAACGAACTGGCTCGGCGCGGAACTCGATTACACCGAAGCCCGCCGCGCCGCGACGCGACTCGCCAAGCGATCGCTCCCCAACGGTCGCGTCATCGGTGGCGATGCTCATGAACTATTGTCGAAGCGCGTCGAACAGCACTCCGTCGCGGCGGCTCATGTCTACTTTCCCGACCCGTGGTGGAAACGCAAGCACCACAAGCGACGGCTGTTCACGGATGAGTTCGCCGACCTGCTGGCTCGTGTAGTCAAGCACGGCGGATTCGTTCACTCGTGGACGGATGTGGGCGAATACTTTGAAGTCATCAGTGCATTGATGAATCATCACACCGAGTTCACACCTCATGAGCCGCCTCCCGAACCGGCCGGTGCCAACGATCTCGACTATCTCACCAACTTCCACCGTCGTGGCCGAAAAGCGGGCAGCAACATCTGGCGCGGCTTGTGGCAACGACGGTGACGGTTCGGCGCTAGTGGTCGAACTGCGGGGTTCATCACAAGCCCGACGCGCCAGCGAGGGCTGGACATTCGATGACCGCGAAGCCCTCGCTGGCGCGTCGGCCTAGTTTTGAAATGGGTTCCAGCGTGGTGCGGGTCACGGTTTCGTCGTCGAGTCCGCCGCGTACTCGATCTCGCAGCCGACCGGTCGCGTCTCGCGAATCTCGACCGGTTTGCCCGTGAGCAGCGCGTCGAGGGCCGCGCGGGTGTAGTGCGTCTCAACCTTTGTGGCGTCGCGCCCGTTGTCGTCGAGCGCTCCCATGTAGCTGACGCGGCGATCGGCATTCAGCACGAAGACTTGGGGAGTGGCGATCGCTCCGTACCGCTGGCCCGTCAGTTGCGATGGATCGTGTAGGTAGAGGAACGAAAACTTGGCGTCCTCCGCCCGCTCTTTCATCTTGTCGAGACCGTCCGACTGGGACTGACTCACACTGATCGCGATCAGCTCGACATCCCGCGCCCGATAGTCGGTCGCGAGTTGTTTCAGTCGCTCCTCACAGGCCGCTGCGATCGGGCAGTGGTTGGCGATGAACACGAACACCACGAGCTTGGCTTTGCAGTCGGTCAAGCTGTGCTGTCGGCCATCGACGCCGATCAAGTCCTTCCATGCGGGAGCCGCATCGCCGACGCTCAACACACGGTTGAACTTGCCCGCGTAGGCATCAGCACCAACGAGCAACGCAACACCGACGCACAACGTCAGGCGGATCTGCCGGAAGAGCGGCGGCATCATGTGTGTCGTCTTTCGCTCCGCCAAAGAACGTGCTTTCGCAGAGCGAAAGATGACAATCGCAGGCGGTGAAATGCGGAGAAAACGCCGCGTCACTTGCCCGCCGAGTCCTTCTCGGTCGTGAAGCCCGCTGGCTGAATCACGGCTTCGTGCGGGACCAGCTTCTCGATCGACTCACCTGAAACCTGCAAGAGCGTTTGTTGACCAAAGGCATTCAACACGGTCTCGTTGGTGACGAACTTGCGTGTGCGGATCAGGCCACGTTCGATGTCAAACTCGATCGTTCCCGAAGGCGTTTGCTGGGCGAGTTGCCCCTGTGCTT